>NZ_JBFODR010000039.1:0-41879 GCF_040908425.1 Aeromonas sp. R2-1 | reverse complement strand
CTGACCCCATGCCGAACTCAGAAGTGAAACGCTGTAGCGCCGATGGTAGTGTGGCATTCGCCATGCGAGAGTAGGACACTGCCAGGCACCCAATTAAACGGTGATGTGAAGAATCACATGACTGGCTGCGAGGATGACACCTCATTAAGAAGCGGCAAATGATTTAGCGAAAGCTAACCGAATGCGGAGCGGTAGTTCAGTCGGTTAGAATACCGGCCTGTCACGCCGGGGGTCGCGGGTTCGAGTCCCGTCCGCTCCGCCACTACTTAAGAAGCCCAGTCGAAAGACTGGGCTTTTTTTCGTTTTCGATACCGCACTCCTTTTCTCTCACATCAACACCACCATCATCCGATCATCGCCCCTGAGAGAGGTTGCCGCTATAATGGCCGCCCTCAAGCAAGGTGGTGGTATGAAAGCAGAGTATCTACAGCGATTCGGGGGCATAGCCCGTCTTTATGGTCAGAGTGCGCTGCGCTCCTTCAGCCAGGCGAAAGTTTGTGTGGTAGGGATCGGTGGCGTCGGCTCCTGGGCAGCCGAGGCGTTGGCTCGGGCCGGTATCAACCAGATCACCCTTATCGACATGGACGACATCTGCATCACCAACACCAATCGCCAGATCCATGCCATGCAGGGCACGGTCGGCCGTCTCAAGACGGAGGTGATGGCCGAGCGCATCCGTGCCATCAATCCGGATTGCGAGGTGATCGAGGTGGATGACTTCGTCACCGTCGACAACCTGGGCGAGCATATCAAGCGGGAGTTTGACTATGTGGTGGACGCCATCGACTCGGTCAAGGCCAAGGTGGCGCTGATAGCCTTCTGCAAGCGCAACAAGATCCCGGTGATTGTGGCGGGCGGTGCCGGCGGGCAGATGGACCCGACCCAGATCACCGTGGCCGATCTGGCCAAGACTATTCAGGACCCGTTGGCTGCCAAGGTGCGCTCCGACCTGCGTCGGCTGCACAACTTCAGCAAGAATCCGGCCCGCAAGTTCGGGGTGGAGTGTGTCTTCTCAACCGAGCAGCTGAGTTATCCGGATGGCAATGGCAGCACCTGCCAGGCCAAGGCGGCCAGCGACGGCAATATGAAGATGGATTGCGCCTCTGGCTTTGGCGCCGTGACGCCGGTGACGGCCACCTTTGGATTGGTCGCGGCCTCCCGGGTATTGAAGAAGATTGCCGAGCGGGGAGCTCGTGCCGAGAGAGAGGCCGGGAATGAAGAGGCAGAGTCGATTGGCAAAGCCTAATCGACCACTGGACAAGGCGGGTTAGATTGCCTGCTCCCGGATTGCCAATACGATAGCTCTGAGCCCGTTGCCTCGCGACGGGCTCAAGTGTTTCTCAAGCCCTAGTTCGGTGAAATAGCCCTCCATGTCGAAGGAGTGGATCGCCGCTGCGGGTTGGTGGTTGAGCGCCGCCATCACGATGACGATAAGGCCCCGCACGATGCGGGCATCGGAATCGCAGGCAAAGTGCCAGCAATCATCCTCGCTCTTCTCCCCCTTCAGCCAGGCCTGGCTTTCACATCCCTTGAGGCGAAATGCCTCCTGCTGCCATTCACCGGGCAGTGCAGGCAGCCGTTTGCCGAGCTGGATGATGAGCCGGTACTGGTTTTCCCAACCGTGTGCTGCGGCAAACTGCTGACGGATACTATTTGCGTCGGGCTCAACGCCTATCCGGGTATAGGTTGCGAGGCTGTTCATTGGATTGTCTGCCTTAGAAGAAGTCACTGAGTTTGTGCAGGGCGGCCAGCAGGGCGTCGACATCGTCCCGATTGTTGTAGCAGGCCAGCGAGGTGCGCAGGGTACCGCCGATACCGAGCGATTCCATCAGCGGCATGGCGCAGTGATGGCCGACCCGCAGTGCGATCCCCTGCATGTCGAGCAGGGTGGCGGCGTCCTGCGGGTGGATATCCTCCAGCAGGAAGGAGACGGCGCCGGCGCGCTGGCGAGGTTCGCCGACTAGGCGCAGCCCCGGCACCTGTTGCAGTCCGGAAACCAGATAGTTGGTCAGCGCCGCTTCATGGCTGGCCAATGCCTCCCTGTCCTGCTCCATCACAAAGTCGATGGCTGCGGCGAGGCCGATGGCGCCGGCAATATGGGGGGTGCCGGCTTCAAACTTGAAGGGCAGGGAGTTGAAGGTGGTGCCGGCGAAGCTGACTCTGTCGATCATCTCGCCCCCCGCTTGCCAGGGTGGCATCCGCTCCAGCAGTTCGGTGCGGCCCCACAGCACGCCGATCCCGGTCGGGCCATAGAGCTTGTGACCGGAGAAGGCGTAGAAGTCGCAGCCGATGGCCTGCACATCCACCTCGAGATGGGCCACTGCCTGGGCGCCGTCGATCAGGGTCAGGGCCCCGACCGCCTTGGCGGCAGCCACCATCTCTTTGACCGGATTGACGGTGCCAAGGGCATTAGAGACGTGGGCCACGCTCACCAGCCGGGTGCGTGGCCCCAGCATGGCGTGATAGGCCGCCAGATCGAGATCGCCCCGCTCATCGAGGGGGATGACCCGGATCACGGCGCCGGTACGCTGGGCAATCAGCTGCCAGGGGACGATGTTGGCATGGTGCTCCAGGGTGCTGAGCACTATCTCGTCCCCCGCCTTGAGTTCGCTCATGCCCCAGCTCTGGGCCACCAGATTGATCGCCTCCGTGGTGCCACGGGTCCATATCACTTCGTGGCTGCGAGGGGCATTGATAAAGCGGGCAACCGTCTCGCGGGCGGCCTCGAAGGCTCGGGTGGCGCGGCCGCTCAGGGCATGGGCGGCGCGGTGCACGTTGGCGTTGTCGGCCCGATAGTAGTGCGCGATGGCGTCCAGCACCACCTGGGGTTTCTGGGTGGTGGCGGCGTTATCCAGATAGACCAGAGGGTGGCCGTTGACCTCTTGTGCCAAGGCCGGAAACTGGCTGCGCAGCCGGGCGTGCTGTTGCTGGTTCATGCTCCCCTCATATCGTCTGGAAAAGTCGGCCATGATCCGGAAAATAGCGGTCAAACACAAGGCGCAGTGGCGGGATATTGCCTGCGGTTTCGGCTGCCTGCGGGATCTCTGTTACAATGCCGCCCCTCATCATAAGCCAAGAGATCCGGCCCATGAAGCTCAACCCCAATCAGAACGAAGCGGTCAAGTTTGTCTCCGGCCCTTGCCTGGTGCTGGCGGGTGCCGGATCGGGCAAGACCCGCGTCATCACCAACAAGATTGCCTATCTGGTACAGCAGTGCGGCTACAACGCGCGCAACATCGCCGCCGTCACCTTCACCAACAAGGCCGCGCGGGAGATGAAAGAACGGGTCGGCCAGACCCTGGGTCGCAAGGAGGCGCGGGGACTGATGGTCTCCACCTTCCATACCCTGGGACTCGAAATCATTCGTCGCGAGCACAAGAGCCTGAACCTCAAGGCCAACTTCTCCCTGTTCGATGACACCGACCAGCTGGCGCTGCTGAAAGAGCTGACCGAGGCGGAGCTCGACAACGACAAGGACAAGCTCTCGGCCCTCATCAGCCAGATCTCCAACTGGAAGAACGATCTCATCCTGCCGGCCCGGGCCATGCGCATCGCCCACGGGCCGGAAGAGGTGCTGATGGCTCAGCTCTACGAGCGCTACCACCGCCAGATGGTGGCCTACAACGCGCTGGATTTCGACGACCTCATCGTGATGCCGACCCTGTTGCTCAAGAGCAACCAGGAGGTGCGCGAGCGCTGGCAGAACAAGATCCGCTACCTGCTGGTCGATGAATACCAGGACACCAACACCAGCCAGTACGAGCTGGTGAAGCAGATCGTCGGCGAGCGGGCCCGCTTCACCGTGGTGGGGGATGACGACCAGTCCATCTACTCCTGGCGCGGGGCGAAGCCGCAGAACCTGGTGCTGCTGAACGAAGATTTCCCCAATCTGCGACTCATCAAGCTGGAGCAGAACTACCGCTCCAAGCGGCGCATTCTCAAGTGCGCCAACATCCTGATCGCCAACAACCCCCACGTCTATGACAAGGCGCTTTTCTCCGAACTGGATGAAGGGGTGAAGCTCAAGGTGCTGTTTGCCAAGAATGAGGAGCACGAGGCGGAGCGTATCGCCGCCGAGCTGATGGGCCACAAGTTCATGAACCGCACCCGGTTCAAGGATTACGCCATCCTCTACCGGGGCAACCATCAGTCGCGCATCTTCGAGAAGGCGCTGATGACCAACCGTATTCCTTACCGTATCTCGGGCGGTACCTCGTTTTTCTCCCGCACCGAGATCAAGGACATCATGGCCTACCTCAAGCTGCTGGTGAACCCGGACGAGGACACTGCCTTCCTGCGGGTGGTCAACCTGCCGCGCCGCGAGATAGGCCCCACCACCCTCGAAAAACTGGGCCAGTATGCCAACCAGCGCGGCAAGAGCCTGTTTGCTGCCAGCTTCGAGCTGGGGCTGGAGCAATACCTCTCCGGGCGCGGTCTATCCGCCCTGCAGGCCTTCACCAACTGGCTGGTACGGCTTGGCGATCAGGCGCTGCGCGGCAATCCGGTGGAGGCGGTGCGGGACATGATCAAGGAGATCCACTACGAGGAGTGGCTCTATGAGACCTCCCCCAGTCCGAAGGCGGCGGAGATTCGGATGCAGAACGTCTCCACCCTTTATCGCTGGATCAGCGAGATGCTGGAAGGGGATGAGCTGGAGGAGTCGATGACACTTGCTCAGGTGGTGACTCGCCTCACCCTGCGGGACATGATGGAGCGCAACGAAGGGGAGGATGAGGCGGATCAGGTGCAGCTGATGACATTGCACGCCTCCAAGGGGCTGGAGTTTCCCTATGTCTACATGGTGGGCATGGAGGAGGGGCTGCTGCCCCACCAGACCAGCATCGACGAGGACAACGTGGAGGAGGAGCGGCGCCTCGCCTACGTGGGGATCACCCGGGCCCAGACCGAGCTGACCTTTACCCTCTGCAAGGAGCGTCGCCAGTTTGGCGAGTCGGTACGGCCGGAGCCGAGCCGCTTCCTGCTGGAGCTGCCCCAGGATGACCTGGAGTGGGAAAACCAGAAGAAGGTGACGGCAGAGGAGCGCCAGCAGAAGGGGCAGGTTGGTGTCGCCAACCTGCGGGCCCTGTTCAAGAAGGATTGAGGCCGGAAGGCTTGGCCTCTCGGGCGGCCTGACCCAGCAGGGGGGGAATATCGGCTCCCGGTAGCGGGGGGGAGATGTGGCGCCCCTGCCCGAGGGCGCAGCCAAGCTCGATGAGCTTTTGCAACTGTTGCTGATTTTCGATCCCCTCGACCACCAGGGTGAAGTCGAGGTCCTGGCAGATGTCCCGCATGGCACGGATAAGCGCCAGATCCTTGGGTGAGTTCAACATGCGATGGGTGAAGCTGTCGTCCACCTTGATGTAATCCACCGGGAAGTGAAACAGGGCGTTGAGGGAAGAGAAGCCGGTGCCGAAGTCATCCAGGCTGACCTGGATCCCTTTCGCCCTCAGTTCATGCAAGGCTGTGAGGGAGTCGGCACTCTGCCGGGAGAGCTCGCGTTCGTTGAACTCAAAGATGAAACATGCGGGGATGACACCCTCCTCCTCCATGATGGTGAGCAGTTGCATGATCTGCTCGTGGCTGGCCAGGTGCTTGCCGGAGAGGTTGATGGCTATCCTGAAACGACCGACCCCGGAGGCGGGTTGCCAAAGCTTCAGTTGCTGGCAGGTGCGCTTGAGGATCTGGCGGTCCAGATCCTGAATGAGGCCGCACTGTTCCGCCAGAGGAATGAAGTCGAATGCATCCTTGAGCTCCCCTTCCTCCGTTATCCAGCGCGCCATCACCTCCAGTCCGACCAGGCGGCTGTCACACAGCCTGATCACCGGCTGGAAGTAGGGCACAATCCGCCCTTCCCGCAAGGCTCTGAAGAGCCGCTCTTCCGGTGACCCCGCCTGTTCGGTACAGGCCTCCGAATACATGACGATGCGGCTGCGACCGTTGCGCTTGGCCTGGTACATGGCGAGGTCTGCCTGGTGCAGCAGTTCACTGACATCGGCCGTTTGCTCCGTCACGCTGGCGACCCCCAGACTGACGGTGATGGTCAGTTCGTTGCCCTGGAGCCGGAACGGATGGCCGATACGGCCAATCAGGCGATTGAGCACGGGGCTGATGTCCTCTTCCCGCTGGCTGTTGTCCAGATAGATGACGAATTCGTCCCCTCCGAGCCTCGCCACCATGTCATTTTGCCGGATGCAGCCTTGCAGCCTGCTGCCCAGCTCCTGCAGCAGCTGATCGCCGGCACTGTGGCCCAGGGCGTCATTAACCTGCTTGAAGTGATCCACATCGACGAAGATCAGGGTGAAGCCGGCTGTCTGGTAACGGCGGTAGCGGGTCATGGCATGATGCAGGTGATTCATCAGCAGCGCCCGGTTTGGCAGCTGGGTCAGCGGATCGTGCAGGGCATTGAACTGGAGCCGCCGCTCCAGCTCCTGATGATGCTTGAGCCGTTTTTGCAACCTCAGGTTGGTTTGGCGCAGCTGTTGAAGGCGCTGGTTGATGGACTCCTCCGAGTTGAGCTCATCGAGTTGCTGTCGCACCCTTTTGAGCTCCAGCAACAGGGTCAGCTGATGGCGCAGGAAATCGAGGAACAGCCTGTCATCGGTTTCCAGAGGCCGGGTCATGTTGAGGATGAGGTGGGCAAAGTATTGCTGCTGCTGGCGCAGGGGCAGGCTGTACCAGTAAAGCCCCTCTTCATGGCGCTCTACGCTGTTGGTGCTGTGGCACATGGCCCGAATGATGTCATCGTCGTATGTCAGGTGTGGTGGATAGAGTCGCTCCAGTCGCTGGTTTTCCAGCCGGATCAGCAACATGTCGCTGACCGAGAGCATCTGGCGCAACACAGCTTCCAACTGGGCAAACAGGGCATGCTGAGGCAGGTTGTGAGCCAGGCGCATCACTCGGCCGATCTTCTCGATTTTCTCCTGCCACTGGGGATCCCGCTGCATGAGAGGGGAAGCCTGCCCCGCCAGCTGGGTACCGGTCTGGGTTTCGTGCAGGCGTTTGGCCAGGCACTCCAGCAGCAGCCTCAGGGTGGGTGCCTGCTCCGGGGTGCTGCGTGCCAGCAACCACTGCACGTCGATATGCTCCACAGGCTGCACGCACCAGCCCTGACCTTCATCGAGCCGGGTGAGCTGTTCGGTGAGGCGAGGCTCTTCCCGTCCCAATTGTTGCTTGAACACGTCGGGAAGCTGATAGGTGTAGCGCCAGTTCAGCCCCCCGTCGGCCAGCCCCAGCATGGCGAAATGTTGCAGAGGGCAGAGTGTGTCCAGCAGACCGACCAGTCGGGCGTAATCCTCGGGGGAGGCAATGCCGGGGGCGGGAAAATCCATGATGGAGGAGACGACCGCCAGCAAGGAGTGCGAGTCTGGCGGTGTGGTGGGCTGAACTGACATGCAACACTCCCGAAAAAACTTACCTTCAAGCGTAGTCGGAAGTGATGGGATTGAAAGGGCTGCAAGAGGAGCCCTTTCAATTACTTAGAGCTTGTCGATCATGTAGTGAATGGCGTTCTCGATCTCTTCGTCACTGCAGGTGGCGCAGGTCCCCCGCGGTGGCATCATGCCAGCCTTGCCGGTGAAGCCTTCGATGGCGTGTTTGCGCAAGGTGTCGAATCCCTGGGCGATGCGTGGCTCCCAGGCGGCCTTGTCACCTCGCTTGGGGGCGCCGGCGGCACCGGTATCGTGGCAGGCGAAGCAGGCACCCTTGAACACGGTCTCTCCGTCACGTGGGCCGGAGGAGGCTGCTGCAGGCGCCGCCGCCGCGGTCGCAATGCCTTCCAGATCCTTGGCGGTATAAACCTGGCCAACCGGGGCAATACGCTCGGCGATGGCCTCTGTCGACATGTCATCGGCGGCAAGGACGGCGCCGGACAGAGTGGCGGCCGCCATCCCGGCAGCCAGCAAATAGCTCAGTTTTTTCAACACGCTCATGTACTCCCAGCAGGCTCTTATTATCCCCAGAAAACGACGGGATTATAACCGAATAGTTACAGCCATTTAAACGCTTGTGTGTGAAGTGTTAAGCAATCTGCAAACAAAGTGGTAGAGCGGGAAAGGGTGATCCCACATAAAAAAACCCGGCATGCGCCGGGTTTCGTGAGGCTGAACAAGAGAGGGCGCGCTGATTGCCCAGGCGCCCCTCGCGTGTCCTCAATCCCAGTTCAGGATCACCTTGCCGGACTTGCCCGAGCCCATGGCTTCGAAGCCCTGCTGGAAGTCGTCGATGTGGAAGTGATGGGTGATGATGGGGCTGAGATCCAGGCCAGACTGGATGAGGCTTGCCATCTTGTACCAGGTTTCGAACATTTCGCGGCCGTAGATCCCCTTGATGAAGAGTCCCTTGAAGATCACCTTGCCCCAGTCGATGGCCATGGTGGAGGGAGGAATGCCGAGCATGGCGATTTTGCCGCCGTGGTTCATCTTGTCGATCATGTCCTGGAAGGCGCTGGGCACCCCGGACATCTCCAGCCCCACATCGAACCCTTCGGTCATGCCGAGATCTTCCATGACATCGGAGAGCTTCTCCTTGGCCACGTTGACGGCACGGGTGGCGCCCATCTTGCGGGCCAGTTCCAGCCGGTATTCGTTGACGTCGGTGATCACCACGTGACGGGCGCCAACGTGACGGCAGACGGCAGCGGCCATGATGCCGATGGGGCCTGCGCCGGTGATGAGCACGTCTTCACCCACCAGGTCGAAGGAGAGGGCGGTGTGCACGGCATTGCCGAACGGATCGAAGATGGCGGCCAGCTCATCGGGGATGTTGTCCGGCAGCTTGAAGGCGTTGAAGGCCGGGATCACCAGGTATTCGGCGAAGGATCCCGGGCGGTTCACACCCACACCAATGGTGTTGCGGCACAGGTGGGTGCGACCGGCACGGCAGTTGCGGCAGTGGCCGCAGGTGATGTGGCCTTCGCCGGAGACGCGATCGCCGATGGCGAAGCCGCGCACTTCCTGGCCGACGGCGACCACCTCTCCCACATACTCGTGCCCTACCACCATGGGGACGGGAATGGTCTTCTGGGCCCACTCGTCCCAGTTGTAGATGTGCATGTCGGTGCCGCAGATGGCGGTCTTGCGGATCTTGATGAGCAGATCGTTGTGGCCGAGCTCGGGAGCCGGGACATCGGTCATCCAGATGCCGACTTCGGATTTGAGTTTGGAGAGTGCTTTCATGACAGATTCCTCACGGCGCCATGCCGGGTACAGAGGGTAATAAAATGGGGCCCAACCTTGGCCCCCGTTTTAATCAGCCAGCCATGTGATCAAATCACACCGAGCTCGCGACCGATGCGAATGAAGGCATCGATCGCCTTGTCCAGTTGCTCCCGGGTATGGGCGGCGGACATCTGGGTCCGGATGCGCGCCTGACCCTTGGGTACCACGGGGAAGGAGAAGCCCACCACGTAGATACCGGCGTCCAGCATGCGGCTCGCCATCTCGGCGGCCAGTTTGGCATCCCCCAGCATGACCGGAATGATGGCGTGATCGGCACCGGCTAGGGTAAAGCCGGCGGCGCTCATGCGCTCGCGGAAGTAGGCACTGTTCTCCTTGAGGCGGGCACGCAGGTCGTGACCCTCGGCCAGCATGTCGATCACCTTGATGGTGGCCGAGACGATGGAGGGTGCCAGGGAGTTGGAGAAGAGGTAGGGACGGGAGCGCTGACGCAACCAGTCGATCACCTCTTTCTTGCCGGATGTGTAGCCACCGGACGCGCCCCCCAGCGCCTTGCCCAGGGTACCGGTGATGATGTCGACCCGTTCCATCACCTCGCAGTATTCGTGGGTGCCGCGGCCGTTCTCGCCGATGAAGCCGACGGCGTGGGAGTCATCCACCATCACCAGCGCGTCGTACTTGTCGGCCAGATCGCAGATGGATTTGAGGTCGGCGATGACGCCATCCATGGAGAAGACGCCGTCGGTGGCGATCAGCTTGAAGCGGGCGCCGTCGGCATCGGCCTGCTTGAGCTGGGCTTCCAGTTCGGCCATGTCGTTGTTGGCGTAGCGATAGCGCCTGGCCTTGCACAACCGCACCCCATCGATGATGGAGGCATGGTTGAGGGCGTCGGAGATGATGGCGTCTTCGGCACCGAACAGAGTCTCGAACAGACCGCCGTTGGCGTCGAAGCAGGAGGAGTAGAGGATGCTGTCTTCGGTGCCGAGGAAGGCGGACAGCTTCTGCTCCAGCTCCTTGTGCTGGTCCTGGGTACCGCAGATGAAGCGCACGGAGGCCATGCCGAAGCCGTGGCTCTCGAGCCCCTGATGGGCGGCGGCAATCAGGTCGGGGTGGTTGGCCAGCCCCAGGTAGTTGTTGGCACAGAAGTTCAGTACCTGCTCGCCACCCACCGCAATCTGGGCCTGCTGGGCCGAGGTGATGATGCGCTCCTGCTTGTATAGCCCTTCCGCCTTGACCTGTTCGAGCTGTTCGGTCAGGTGACGATAGAATCCGTTAGACATCCTCGGTCCTCATTGCTGTATCGACTGTGTTATCAGGATCCCGGGCCGTGCAACCCGCACGGTTCGGCGTCGTCACGGTCGCGACGAAACGCCGACAGACCCTAGAATGGGCGACATTTTACTGTAATCCCTGCGTATAAATTCAAATTTTTATGCTGATAATCAACAATTGTGAAACAGATCTCACCCGGCTGGTTGGGCCAGTTGGTGATAATGTTGCTCCAGTTGATGTATCTGGGGGGCCACCTGTGGCTGCACGTAGGGGCGCAGCAAAAACAGCACCCGCAAGACCCCCTGGTAGAGCAGGGGTTTGGTGATGCGGGTGGCCGGGGCCTGGGCGATCTGGAACGGGATCCAGCAGGTGACGACCATCTTGATGGTCTGACCGAGATCCGGCAGGTCTTCATCGCTGACGGCGATGATGCCGCCTTCGCGCAGGCTTCTGAGCAGCGTCTCCACGGTGGCTCGGAGCTGCTCCTGTGCCTTGAGGTATTTCTGCTGCAGCAGCTCGTCGCGACTCAGGATGTCCGGCAGGTTCGCGTAGAAGAAGCGGAACTGCCACATCAAATAGAAGATGGCATCCAGGTAGCCCATCAGATCCTCCAGCCGGATCTCGCTGCTGCGGATCGGAGTGAAGCTGTCGCTCAGGTGGCGGGCGTACTGATCGAAGATGGAGTGGATGATGTCTTCTTTGTTTCTGAAGTGGTAGTAAAGGTTGCCCGGGCTGATGCCAAGGTGTGCGGCAATATGGTTGGTGGTGATGTTGCGCTCGCCCTGATCGTTGAACAGCTCGGTGGCGCTGTGGATGATCCTGTCTCTGGTCTTCATCGCTGCTCCCTCTGCCGGGCCCTAAGGGGAAAAGTCATCGAGGTCGAATCCCCTTGCGGCCCGTGATAAACTTTTCGGCAATTTCAAATTGGCCCACTATACACAGCTTTAACAGGCAGTCACACGGGGCCACAACGTACGCGAGGCAAACTCCATGATCGTAGTAACTGGCGGTGCTGGCTTTATCGGCAGCAATCTGGTCAAGCAGCTGAACGCTCAAGGACGGACCGATATCGTGGTCATTGATGATCTGACCGACGGCACCAAGTTCGTCAACCTGGTCGACCTCACCATCGCCGACTACATGGACAAGGACGAGTTCCAGGCGCGGATCGTCTCCGGTGACGAATTCGAGGAGTGGGATGACGGCATCGAGGTGATCTTCCACGAAGGCGCCTGCTCCGCGACCACCGAGTGGAACGGCAAGTTCATCATGGAGGTCAACTACGAGTACTCCAAGGATCTGTTCCACTACTGCATCGAACGGGAAATCCCCTTCATCTACGCCTCTTCCGCCGCGACCTATGGCGGGCGCAACGACAACTTCATCGAAGACCCGAGGTTCGAGCAGCCCCTCAACGTCTACGGCTACTCCAAGCAGTTGTTCGATCAGTACGTGCGTCGCTGGATGCCGGAGATCAACTCTCAGGTGGTGGGTCTCAAGTACTTCAACGTCTATGGTCCCCGCGAGCAGCACAAGGGCTCCATGGCGTCCGTGGCCTTCCACCTCAATACCCAGGTGAAGCAGGGTGACAATCCCAAGCTGTTCGAGGGCTGTGACGGCTTCCCGGATGGCGGCCAGATGCGCGACTTCATCTACGTGGACGACGTCTGCAAGGTGAACCTCTGGTTCTGGCAGAATCCGCAGCACTCCGGCATCTTCAACTGCGGCACCGGCCGGGCTGAGCCGTTCCAGAACGTGGCGGAAGCCGTGATCAGGCATCACCAGACAGGCGCCATCGAATACATCCCCTTCCCGGATCACCTCAAGGGTCGCTACCAGAGCTTCACCCAGGCGGATCTCACCAAGTTGCGCGGCGTCGGCTATGACGGCGAGTTCAAGACTGTGGCCGAAGGCGTGGCCGATTACATGGCCTGGCTGAACCGGGCTTGATCCCCCTCTGGCGGGTGGCTCTGGCCACCCGTCGATCGGATGCGCTTGCATGAACATATTGATGGCTCTCTCCCAGCTCGAAGTGACGGGCGCGGAGGTCTATGCCACCACGGTCGGCAACGAGCTGACCCGCCGTGGCCACCAGGTTTTCTACGTCTCTGACACCCTGACCAAACCGACTCTGGGGCCGGTCTTTCGGTTGCGCTTCAACAAGCGCAGCATCCTGCGCCGCTTCTGGCACGTCTTCTATCTCATCTATCTGATCCGCAAGCACAGGATCCAGCTTGTGCACGCCCATTCGCGCGCCTCGGGCTGGAGCAGCTACGTCGCCTGCAAGCTGACCGGCACTCCCATGATCACCACGGTGCACGGGCGCCAGCCGGTACACGCCTCCCGCAAGGCATTCCATGCGCTGGGCTATCGGGCGGTGGCGGTGTGCGAGGATATCGCCAGCCAGATCATCGACAACCTGGGGGTGGACCCGGCCATGGTGCAGGTGCTGCGCAACGGCATCGAGACCGACAAGTTCCAGCCCGTGCCGATACCGGACAACGACAAACCGGTGATCGCCATCATAGGCCGGCTGAGCGGCCCCAAGGGGGAGCTCTGCTATCGGCTGCTGGACGAGGTGCTGGATCTGGAAGCCTGCCGGGTTCGCGTCGTCAGCGGCACCCAGGTGCCGGCGCGTTTTGCCCGTTTTCAGGACAGGGTCGACTTCGTCGGTTATGTGGACGATGTGCCCGCCCTGATGGCGGGCTGCGATCTGGTGATTGGTGCCGGTCGGGTGGCGATGGAGGCGCTGCTGTGCGGTCGTCCGGCGTTTGCCATCGGCGAAGCCAGGGCCATCGGTCTGGTGACGGAGCAGAATCTGGACGAGGCCCTCGCCAGCAACTTCGGCGACATCGGCCCCAGGGATCTGGCCATCGACTTTGCCGGGCTGAAGGCGCAGATCCCTTCGGCGCTGGCCTCCAAGGTGGTGCCAGACCCAGTGCGCCAACGGATCCTGCAAGAGTATGATTTGCAAGGCGTCGTGACCGGGCTGGAATCCGTCTATCAGGATGCCGTGGTCGAGACCCTGCGCCGGGAGATGCCGGTCATCATGTATCACCGCTTCATCGAGCACGAGAGCGAAAAGGGAGTGCATGGCACCTGGCTCCCGGTCGCCATGTTCGAGAAGCACCTCAAGCTGATGAAGTGGCTGGGCTACGAGACGCTGACATTTGCCGACCTGGCGGAGAACGGGTTCATCCACCGGCTGCAATACGGCAAGAAGTACCTGATGATCACCGTGGACGACGGCTATCGGGACAACCTCACCCGCATGCTGCCGCTACTGGAAAAGTATGGCTACAAGGCGGTGGTCTATGTGGTGACCGGTGAGGATCACAATCGTTGGGATGTGGAGCACCCGACTCACCCCGATACCCCGGTGACCCTGATGACCCCGGACGAAATCAAGGCGCTGGTGGCCTCCGGTCATGTGGAGATCGGGGGCCATACTCTGACTCACCCCCGCCTGAGCACGCTCCCCCCAGAGGAGCAGGCCCACCAGATCCAGGCCAACAAGGCCTGGCTGGAGCAGTTGCTCGGCCATCCCCTGATCTCGTTTGCCTATCCTTACGGGGATCTGAACGACAGTGCAAAAGCCCAGGCCGTTGCCGCCGGTTATCGCTATGCTGTGGCCACCAACAGCGGCCCCAGAGCCATGCACCGGGATCCGTTCCAGATCCGCCGGATCGCCATCTTCCCCCGCACCGACATGTTTGGTCTGTGGCGCAAGATCCGTGGCAACTATGTCTTCCGAAAAACCTGACAGGGATACACCTTGATCCGTATGACAGATCATGACTCATCGACGAGTGACGATTTTCTCCGCATCTTTCACGGCCAGGCGTTCGGCAACTTCATCTTCCTGAATATTCTGGGTTACACCCTGTTCAAGGATTCGATTCAGCTGATCGCCGACGTCTGTCAGACCATCATAGTGTTGGCCACCCTGATGGCCTTCTATGTGGAGAGGACCTCCTTTGCAAGGAACAGGATCTTTCAACTGCTCTGTCTGGCCGTGGTGGTACAGTGCCTGAGCTGGGTCGCATCCAGACAGTTCGTGCCCGAGTATGCCCTCAAGTACCCTTCTGTGAAGTCGATGGCATACCTCTTCTTTTTCCTTGGTCTCGCCTACTGGCTGAAGGGGGACCCTCGCCGCATCGTCATCACCCTGCTGACCTTCTGCCTCGGTGTCATTTTCACCTTTGCCTATCACTCATCCTTCTTCTCCATCGTCGAGACAGGTCTTGATGGGGCCAGGGTAGATTTCAATTACCGCAATGCCCAGCACGGCTCCCTGATCGCGGGGGCCTGCTTCCTGTTTTTTGTGCTCTTTTTGCTTACATCGAAATTCAGGAAGCTGTCGCTGGGCAATGCCGGGATCCTGCTCGGCATCCTGTTGTTCGGGGTCTTCTCCGTCATTCTGCAGTCCCGTCAGTCCTGGCTGGCGATCTCGGCTTCGCTGGCCATCCTCCCCTTGCTGGGGGGAGGAGAGCACTGGCCAAGGCGCAAGGTGGTGTTGACCTACGCCATTTTGCTGATGACCATGCTGGCGCTTTATCAGGTTTCGTTCATCCGGGAGCGGTTGCTGGCCGGCTTCGTGCATCAGGGGGATGTGCATGCCATCCTGACGGGTAACTGGAACGAGGTACGGGACTTCAGCATCGGGGTGAGATTGAAGACCTGGCTGGAGGCCATCCAGTGGTTCCTGGCTCACCCCTTCTTCGGGACAGGCTATGGCAGCCAGTCGTTGGTGATCACCCTCTCCAAGACGCTGCCTGACTACATTACCCGGGAGTTTCGTCACCTGCACAACTCCAACATGGAAACACTGGTGTGCTGGGGGGTAGCCGGTTTCCTGGTGTTGTATGGCACGCTCTTCTCGGTGCTCCGCCAGGTGCTGTGCTGTCCGGTTTCGTCCCGTTTCATCAAGATGCTGGCCATCTCCTTCATCCTCTATTGGCTCATCATCAACAACTTCGAATCATTCTTCTACATGCGCTCCGGGCAGTGGGTATTCAGCGTCTTCATGGGCGCCATCTACTCGGCCGCATTGCATTGGGAACTGAACAGGTTTGGAAAGGAAGGTCATGAAAATTTACGTCATTAGTCTGGATAGGGCCGTCGAGCGGCGCAGTCGTGTCGAGTCTGTGCTCTCTGCCAGAGGCATCCCCTTCGAATTTTTCAGCGCAGTGAACGGTTTTGAGGGGCTGCCCGAGCGGCTGCAAGCCCTGCCGGATGATCAGCACAGGATCCGGTTTCGCAGCAGACCGCTGACGCCCGGGGAAAAGGGGTGCTATGCCAGCCACTACCTGCTCTGGGAAAAGTGTGTCGAGCTCGACGAGCCCATCCTCATCCTGGAAGACGACTTCCTGCCCACCCAGTATTTTGAAGAGGTGGTGGGTACCCTGCCGAAGATCCACGAACAGTACGAGTATGTGAAAGTGGAACCCCAGATCGGCACCGCCACGGCCCTGACTACAGTGGACAACATGCAGCTCATGTTCTGGCACAACAACTCGTGCTGGACCACGGGATACAGCATCTCTCCCCAGGGGGCCCGCCGGTTGCTGGCCCACAGCCAGCGGTGGCTCTGTTCGGTCGACAACTTCATCGGTGAGTCCTATCGCACCGGGCTCATCTGTACCGGCCTGATTCCCTATGCCATCTACAGTCCGCGGGACATGGGCAGCGACATTCAGAATCAGGTCGTGCTGAAGAAAGTTCCGCTGGGATTCAAGTTGACCCGTGAACTCTATCGCTTCTACCGCTTCGTCAGGATGGCCCTGTGGAACATGAAACAGGCGGGGGGCAAGGCATGAGTGCGACCAACAGAACCATTCACGCCATCTGGCTCGGCAGCCGCTTGCCTCCTCTGGCGCACGTGTGCATCGATGACTGGCGCAAGCAGGGTTACGACTACAAGCTCTGGCTGGACACGGATCCGCAGGTCAAACGCTGGATACAGGAGTGCACCTTTGCCCGGGAGTGCTACCGGCGAGGCCTGCTGGCCTTCGTGACCGATTACCTGCGGCTCAAGATCCTCGCTCAGGAAGGGGGTCTGTACCTGGATACCGATGTCACCATCAACCAGGATCCCTTCCCGCTCTTCGAGTCCGTGGCCTTTGGCGTTGGCTACGAATCCGATCGGCTGATCGGCACCGCGGTCATCTACGCCAGACAGGATTCGGCCATGCTGTCCGAACTGGTACGCTTCTATGAACAGGAGATCATGTCCTCTCCCATGTACATGGGGCCGGAGATCATGACACACCTGGTCTCGGAGAAGCTGGCATCATCAGGGGATACCGCCCTGATCGCCCCCGTGCACTATTTCTACAACTACCAGGGGGAGGCGATTCATTTCGAGCCGGCGGCAGAGCGCTACATGACTCACTGGTTCCAGCACAGCTGGAAACGCTCATCCGGTCTTGTGTTCCTGCGTGCCAAGGCCAAAGGCTGGTCAGGGTATCTCTATGAATGGCAGAAGGAGTTCTTCCGCCTGCGCAAATGATGGCGATATGGCATCACCGTGCTAGACAGTGGGCAGGGGAGCCGTGTCTCCATCTGCCTGCTTGCCGGTGACGGGAGTGACTTGACTCCAGAGCTCATCCAGCTGCATCTGTACCTCGCGCACTTCCTGCTGCGGATCCTGACGACCCGTGTCGACGAAGCGATAACGGGGATGAGAGACGGGATTGGCAATGGCGGAGTGTCCGAGGGGAGAGACGATGGTGAGCAGGGGGATATCCAGCGCCTGCGCCATATGCCGTGGGCCTGTGTCGTTGCCGACGAACAGCTGGCAATGGGCGAAGAGCCCCACCAGCTCCCGTACCGAGCGGGTCTGAACATGGTCAAACACGCTGGCCTGCAGCGCTGCTGGCAGCAGCGGCTTCAGGCTGCGGTTGTACTCCTCTTCCCCCGGCCCGCAGTAGATCAGGATCTGGGCGTCGTGCTGCTCGATCAGCCAGCGCGCCACCTCGGCGAAGCAGTCGATGGGCCAGCGCTTGTAGTGACCGAGGGAGTTGACCCCCATGGCGATGAGTGGCCGGGTCGGGTCGACGCCAGCGGCCAGCAGGGTCTCGCGCCCCCGTTGTCTCTCCCCGTCGCTGAGCCAGAGGTAGTAGTTGCGATCTTCGCTGGCCAGCTTGAGCGGCTTGAGCAGTGAAAACCGGTCGTCCACCAGGGTGCTGTTGCCCTGATGCTCGGTGTCATGGCGAAAGCGCACGATGCGGTTGTGGCCCAGGCGCCATGGGAAAGAGTCGAAGCCGATCCGCAGGCGGGCGCCGGAGAAGAGGCAGGTCAGCAGGCCTATCATCTGGCCCTGGCTGTTGATCACCACATCGTAGCGCTCGCGGCGAATGCCCAGCAGCAAATCCTTCATGTAGCGCCACTCGTTGCGGCGCGCCTTCTCGATGACGATCAATCGATCGATGTTGGGGTTTCCCTCTGCCATGCCCGCGCAGTAATCCATGACCAGATAGTGAACTTTCCCGGCAGGGTCGTGCTGCTTGAGGTTGTTGCACAGTGCGGTGGAGATCAGCACATCTCCTATCTGTTTGGTTTGTACTACCAGGTATTTCATGGAAAGGGCCTCGAGCGAGGTCGGGTTGAACGTCAGCGCATCAGCATATCGCACTCCCCTGTCAGATGCTGCCGCTATGGGGTGAAAATCCGATCCAACGCACTGTGTTTGCACATATTTTCGACGTTGTTCGGGCTGGTGGGGCCCGGCTGGCAGTGCGGAAAGATGAGCGGGGGCATGGCACCGTCGGCCATGCCCCCGATGGGCAAGAGTGATCAGCGTACGATGAGGCCGAGCAGGATCCCCACCACGCCGAAGTCGGCATCGCTGAAGGTGGTGTTGGCAAAGCCGAGATCTCCCAGTACCGGCAGCAGGAACACCGGCAGGAAGGTGATCAGCAGGCCGTTGGCGAAGGCACCGAGTAAAGCGCCGCGACGGCCGCCGGTGGCATTGCCGAACACCCCGGCCGCCGCGCCAACGAAGAAGTGCGGTACCACCCCCGGAATGATGACGGTGAGCCCCAGCAGGTAGAGCAGCACCATGCCCACCAGACCGGCGGCAAAGCTCGACAGGAAGCCGATCAGCACCGCATTGGGGGCGTAGGGGAAGACGATGGGGCAGTCCAGCGCCGGCTTGGCGTTGGGCACCAGCTTGTCGGAGATCCCCTTGAAGGCCGGCACGATTTCGGCGATGACCATCCGTACCCCCTGCAGGATGACGTAGACACCGGCGGCGAAGGTGATGGACTGCATCAGGGAGAACATGAACCAGTGTTTGCCCTTGGCGACGCTGGCGACGAACTCGGGGCCGGCGAAGGCGGAGGTGATGAGGAAGATGATGCCCATGGTGAAGGAGATGGCCACCGGGGTATCGCGCAGGAACAGCAGGCTCTTGGGCACCTGCACCTCTTCGCTGCTGTGGGCCTTGTTGCCGAATTTGGCGCCGATCCAGCCGGCCAGCACGTAGGAGCAGGTGGAGAAGTGGCCGAGTGCCACGTCATCGGAGCCGGTGATCTGCTTCATGTAGGGGTGGGCGAGGGCCGGGAACAGCACCATGGTCACGCCGACCACCAGGCTGCCCACCGCGATGAGCGGGATGCCGCTCATGCCGCCGGCGGAAAGGATGGCTGCCACCATCATCGACATGAACAGGGTGTGGTGACCGGTCAGGAAGATGAATTTCCACGGGGTGAGCCGGGCGATCAGGATGTTCACCAGCATGGCGAAGAACATGATCATCGCCATCTCCTTGCCGAACGACTGCTGGGCGATGGAGACGATGGCCTCGTTGTTGGGCACCACCCCCTTGATGCCGAAGGCGTGCTGGAAGATGGTGGCGAAGTCGCCCAGCGAGTTCACCACCAGGGTGGCGCCGGCTCCCAGGATGACGAAGCCCATGATGGTCTTGACCGTGCCCTTGATGCACTCGGTCACCGGTTTCTTCTGGGCGATCAGGCCGATGAGGGCGATGAGGCCAACCAGCACGGCCGGCTCCGACAGCACGTCAAACATCAGAAAATTGAAAAATTCCATGGTCAGCTCCAAGCAGATGGAAGCGGCGGCTCACCGGCCGCCCAGACAGTCGCAAAGGGGTTAGAGTGCGCCCAGCTCGCGCAGGGCGATGGCGAGTTTTTCTTTCATGGCGGCCTTGTCGACCATGTTGTCCAGCGATACCAGCCGGCCGTCGACGCCCATGCTGACCAGCTGTTCGGCGATGTCGCGGGTGGCGACAAAGATCTCGGCGCGCTCGCTGCCGGCGGAGGCGAGATCCCGGTGATCCACCTCGGCCGTCACGGCCAGCTCCTTGAGAATGCTCTTGATGCTCATCTCCATCATCAGGCTGGTGCCCAGGCCGTGTCCGCATACAACCAGAATTTTCATGTTCTCTTCCTCTGTGGGGCGCAGGGCGCCACTCAATAACGCGCCAGGATGCGCAAGATGTCGTCTTTGCTGGTGGCCGTCATGATGGCTGCCACGTCTTCTTCATTCATGAACAGTTCGGCCAGCTGGGCGATGGTCTCCACGTGGGAGTTGCTGTCGCTGGCGGCCAAGGTGACCAGCAGCCGGACCGGGTCGTTGCCCTCGGAGCCGAAGTTGACCCCCTCCTTCAGCACGGTCAGCGCCAGTCCCAACCGGTTGACGCCGTCTTCCGGGCGGGCGTGGGGCATGGCCAGGCCCGGTCCCAGCACGTAGTAGGGGCCGAGCTCCTCGTGGGAGCGATAGAGCGCCGCCACATAGGAGGGCTCTATGGTGCCGTTGGCCAGCAGGGGGGCGGTGGCCAGCTCGATGGCGTGGCGCCAGTCGCGGGCGCCCGCTTCGATGGAAATGACCTCCTCGGTCAGCAATTGGGTCAGCATGGCAGTGTCCGGGCTGGATAGGATGGCGCCAATCTAGCGATCTTGCCCTTTGATAACTGTGAGCTTGATCGCGAAAGTTAGCGCTACCAGATAGCGCTAACATTGATCTGTGATAGCGCTATCATTTCTCTCACAGAAGGGATTCATCCTGCCCCTTATCGGCCTCAAAGAAGGTAAAATCCGGTTTGAGCAAATAGTCAGTGCCCCGCTTTTGCCTTAAAGTGAATGCCCGTATGCCGAGGAAGGGAAAGGATGTCAGAAGCGAAAAAACGCCGCAGCACGGGTCGGGTGACCCTCAACGACGTGGCCCAGTTGGCTGGGGTGGGAGCCATGACGGTGTCGCGCGCTCTGCGCACCCCCGAGCTGGTGTCCGACAAGATGCGAGAGCGCATCGAGGCGGCGGTGGATGAACTCGGCTATATCCCCAATCGGGCGGCGGGGGCGCTGGCTTCCGCCACTTCCCAGACCATAGTGGTCATCGTCCCCAGCCTGGCGGAGCGCGCCTGCGGTGACATGATTGCCGGGCTGCAGCAGACCCTGCTCGCCGAGGGCTACCAGATCATGCTGGGGGATGCCCAGCACCTGAAGCAGCAGGAGGCCAGCCTGCTCAGCAATTTCCTGCAGCACAATCCGGCCGCTGTGGTGTTGTTTGGGGGGGATCCCGGGGAGGTCATCCGGCAGCGCCTGCAGGCGGCCCGCTTGCCGGTGGTGGAGGTGGGAGCCATGGCGCGCCATCCCATCGACATGAACGTCGGGGTCTCCAACTTCGATGCCGGTTATCAGCTGACCCGCCACCTCATCGAGCGCGGTCATCGCAACATCGGCTTTCTCTGTGCCCGCCAGGAGCAGTGGATGCTGCAGCAGCGCATGCAGGGCTGGCAGAAGGCGCTGCTGGACAACTACCTCTCCCCGGACGCCATCATCAATACCTCTGAGCTGCCGAGTTTTAGCACGGGGGCGGCCATGCTGGGGGAGTTTCTGCTGCGCTGGCCCGAACTGGATGCGCTGATCTGCGTCAACGACGAGCTGGCGGCCGGGGTGCTGTTCGAATGCCAGCGCCGCCATCTGAGCGTGCCGGGCAAGCTCGCCATCGCCGGTTTCGACGATCTGGATGTGGCGCGCGCCTGTCATCCTGCGCTGACTTCGGTCAGGATCCCCTATCACCAGATGGGCAGGGAGGCGGCGGAGCTGATCCTGCGCCAGCTGGCGGGCGAGGAGGTGGCCGGCATGAGCCTCGCCCTGGATTTTCAATTGCAAAAGCGCCAGAGCACCTGACGAGCGATGCCACGACAGGTCGAGGCAAGCATGTTCAAGGCGTTGTGACCGAAGACCAGGTCGGTGCACCGTCGCCCTGCGCGGGAACTGCCAGCCGACGTGTTCGCCCGGTCTGTCACCGGGTTGGAGCAGAGCGTGGATGCCACCGGAGCCATGACTCCAGGTGGCTGGCTGCACCCTGGTCAAGCTCTGATCGGAACCACTGGCGAGCCCCATTATTCTGGATAGACTTTGTAGGCCGGTGCACTATCCAAGGAGAATGAGCATGGGTACGCAGACGCCTGATTTCGATCTCGATGATGACTGGGAGCCGGAATCCTGGGAAGACGAGCTGGAGGAGCTGGATGACGAGAGCTGGCAGGACTATGACCCTCTCGACGATCAGTGACTCCCTGTAACGCCTGAGGGCGGGCCTGGTGCCCGCCCGATTTTTTGTGTGGCGAGGGGGGCAGCCCTTGGTGAGAACGGGGCGGGCTGGTTAGAATGAACTGCTCAAATGACGCTGTACAAGGCAGGCAGCGGCTCAACAACGATTCCAACGACGCCAAGGATGAATATGCGCTCACTCGTCATCATGTTTTGTGCCGCCCTGCTCGGGGGCTGTGTTTCCAACTCCGACGACCCTTGCGAGAAGGTGTGGAGCGACGTGGGAGAGGCGGACGGCAAGCTCGGTTTTGCTGGCGATAGGGTGGCTTTTCACCAGACCCAGTGCGGGGAAAAAGTGGACCTTGCCCTTTGGGAGCTGGGTCGCCAGAAGGGGCTGGCCTGGTATTGCCGACCCGAGCATCTCTATCTGGCAGGACGGTCGGGAGAGGAGTATCGCGGCGTCTGTCCCAACGACGTGCAGGCCCGTCGCCTGTTTGAACAGGGTCGCCATGGCTGGACTGATCAATAAATCAGCCTTCCTCTCTCTTCTGAAATCTTGCGTGAATCTCTTCGTGAGAAGAGGGACCTACCCTTCCTTATGTTTCAGCCGCAGCGGCTGGCACAGGTAATCCTTGTCATTGGCGCTGCGGGCACACTTGCCACACACGAATTTGGGTTTGCGCACAATCTTGCGCAGCGTCTTGAGATCGGCGGGGATCTCGTGACGGCGCCACTCACACAGCGTCTTGTGACCCATGACGTCCTCGACAGTGAATGCAACGGGTGAGAGGGGCAGGACCCCTCCCGGTGTGGTTACTGGTACAGGTATTTGGTGAAGATGAGCTCGCGGACCGCCTTCTTGCCCGTCTCCTTGACCAGCAGTTCGTTGACCTTGGCCTCACACTCCTTGCGCAGCTCTTCCCGGTTCACCAGGGACTTGATCTGTGCGCCCGTCTTGCTGCCAATCAGCCGGATGATGGCGTCGCGGATCAGGGGGTCGTGCTGCTCCAGCAACTTGAGGTCGGCAGCGTCCGTGGCCATCAGCTCTACCGTCACCCGTACATAGCCGAGGGTTTTGCCGTCGCCAAGGTAGTTGGTGATGATGTCCGGATCCAGAGCGTGATAGGCGAATCCCGGCTGGACGGCGGAGGAGGCGGGATCGGTGGCCTCTTCCTCATTGGCGAAGGCATGTGTATTCAAGAGGGTACACCCCAGGGACAGCAGCAGAATTCTGAAGATCTTCATCTGGATGGCTCGGCAGCGACGGATGCCCCATTTTTGATGCTGCCATCGGGGCCGTCAAGCACGGATGTTCTTACAATTCGCCATTGATTTACGGATAATAAACCGGTTTTTAACCTGACAACGGAAATCTCCGGATGGTGAAGCTGTGAAGTCCGAGTTGACTGTTCCCCTCGTCCAGCTCGTCCCGTGGCGGGCGCCTGCAGAGTGCGAACCACCCGAGGCGCTGCGTCCCTGGTTGCTGGAGGCCGATTCCATGACCCGGCGCCTGCGTCGTTACAATCATCACCTCTCGGTGCAACTGCTCGGCAATCGCGCCGTGTCGCTGACGGTGGACGAGCAGGCGCTGGTGGCGGTGTCGGCCCCCGTGGGCATGTGCCGCGAGGTGATCCTGCACGGTGATGGCGGGCCTGCCATCCTGGGTTGGACCCTGTTTGCCGAAGCGGCCTTGCAGGGGGGCGGTTTGCAGGATCTGGGAGAGCAGCCGCTGGGAGAGCGCATTTTCGGTGATGCACCGGCGCGGCGGGATCACCTGCAACTGGCCTGTTTCGAGATAGCGAGCAATCCCTGGTGTCCGGCCGCCACCGTCTGGGGGCGTCGTTCCCGCCTGTTTCTGGGGCAATGGCCACTGCTGGTCCATGAACTTTTCCTGCCCTCGCTATCGTCTCATTCGTTGCCATCGGATAAGGAGCTGGAGTGAAGCTGTTAACCAAGGAGCGGGGACTGGCCTATGCGCAGTTGGCCCGCATCGACAAGCCCATCGGTACCCTGCTGCTGCTGTGGCCGACCCTGTGGGCGCTCTGTCTGGCGGCTGGTGGCCTGCCTGACCCCTGGATCCTGACCGTGTTCGTGGTGGGCGTTTTTCTGATGCGCTCCGCCGGCTGTGTCATCAATGACTATGCGGATCGCAACTTCGATGGTCATGTGAAACGCACCGCCGGGCGACCGCTGCCCATGGGGCGGGTCGCCGAGCGGGAAGTGCTGGTGCTGTTCGCCGTGCTGGCGCTTCTCTCGTTCGCCCTGGTGCTGACGTTGAACCCACTCACCATCAGCCTGTCCTTTGCCGGTCTGCTGCTGGCGGTCTGCTACCCCTTCATGAAGCGCTTCATCCCCATCCCCCAGCTGGTGCTCGGCATGGCCTTCTCCTGGTCCATTCCCATGGCCTACGCGGCTCAGGCCAATGCCCTGCCGCCGGAAGCCTGGCTGTTGTTTCTTGCCAACCTGCTGTGGACTATCGCTTATGACACCGAGTACGCCATGGTGGACAGGGATGACGACCTCAAGCTCGGCCTGAAATCGAGCGCCATCCTGTTCGGCCGTCACGACAAGCGGATCATCGGCGCGCTGCAACTGGCGACCCTGCTGATCCTGCTGGGGGTCGGGCAGCTGATGGGGTTGGGGTCAGGTTATTACTGGGGACTGCTGGGGGCGGCGGCGCTGTTCGTCTACCAACAGCGACTGATCCGTGAGCGGCAGCGGGAAGCCTGCTTCCAGGCCTTCCTCAACAACAACTACGTGGGGGCGCTGGTGCTGCTCGGGGTGATGGTTCACTACCTCTAACCCGCCCCCTTCCTTGATGAAAAAAGGCCGCATGATGCGGCCTTTTTATTGGGTGTCGACGCCTCAGAGCCGGTTGCCCGCCTGGATGGTGCGGCGGATCTTGTTGCTAAGCAGCGGCACTATGTTGTCGGCCAATGCCTGGAAGCGGCCGAGATCCGGTTTGCAGCCCGGATCCAGATAGCCTTCGCTGCGCAGGGTGTGGATCAGGGTGCTGAACAGCTTCTGGTCGAAGAACTCGGGGGCGTTGATGCCGTGCAGGGTGCCGAGGCGCTCCGCCATCATCAGGCCGTCCGCTTCCAGCTGCTCCGCCTCGATGTGGGGCTGGGCCAGCATGCGGGTCAGCACGATGGCGTAGCGTTGCAGGGTTTCCTGAATGCTTTCGGCCAAGAGCAGCAGGCGCATCTGGTTGCCGGGGTTGACCCAGTAGCCGCCGTCGCGTGCCTCGACCAGTTGCTGGCGTAACAGCTCGGCCAGCAGGGCATCGATCAGTTCAGGCAGCTCCTCCTCTTCATAGCGCAGGAAGAGTTCGGTCTTGAGCAGGGGGTAGATGTCGACACAGCGGGCGACGATCTCGCTGCGGGAGATCCCCTCGCACCGCTCGATCAGAGCCGCCACCAGGGAGGGCATGGCGAACAGGTGCAGTATGTTGTTGCGGTAGTAGGTGAGCAGGATCGCCTGATAGCGGTCCAGGCTGATGATCTGGCCCAGCTTGTCCTCGCTCACCTCGAACTTGTTGAGCTCCATCGCCTGCTCCAGCAGGGTCCTGGCGTCCTCGTCCGGCATGGTGCTGTGCGGGCTGTAGGGCACCTGCTTGAGCAGGTCCAGATAGGTGTTGAGCTGGGCCTGGAGTTCGTCCCGGGTCAGGGCGTGGCGCTCGGCGGCCAGCAGGGCCAGGGCACTCAGGGTCAGGCCGTTGACGGCGGCGGCATCGTTGATGCGGGTCATCAGCAGCTCGGCCAATTGGTTGACGGTGGAGGCCATCCACTCGGGACGCTCCTCCTCACCGATGTGATCCTTCCAGCTGGGCACGTGCTCGTTGAGGTAATTGTTGAGGGTCAGCGGCTCACCGAAGTTGACGAAGCCGCGGCCATAGTTGCGCAGCTTGCGCAGGATGCCGAGCACCTGCAGGAAGCTCTCCTTCTCCTTACGGCTCCCCTTGAGTTCGTTGTGGTAGGTGTTCACCTCCATCACGTGCTCGTAGCCGAGGTAGACGGGGACCAGGGTCACCGGCCTGTCCAGCCCGCGCATCATGGCCTGCAGGGTCATCGCCAGCATGCCGGTCTTGGGGGGCAGCAGGCGACCGGTACGCGAACGCCCGCCCTCGGTGAAGAACTCCACCGAGTAGCCCTTGGCAAACAGCAGGTTGAGGTACTCCCGGAATACCGTGCTGTAGAGCGGATTGCCCTTGAAGGTGCGGCGGATGAAGAAGGCGCCGCCGTGGCGGAAGATGGGGCCCGCCGGCCAGAAGTTGAGGTTGATGCCCGCCGCGATGTGGGGCGGCACCATGCCCTGGTGGTAGATGACGTAGGAGAGCAGCAGGTAATCCATGTGGCTGCGATGGCAGGGGACGTAGACGATCTCGTGCCCTTCCTGGGCGAGCTGGCGCACCTGCTCTGCTCCGTTGACCGAGAGGCCGCGATAGAGCTTGTTCCACAGCCAGCCGAGGAAACTCTCCCCGAGGCGGATCAACCGATAGGAGAAATTGGAGGCGATCTCGTCCATGTAGCCGTGGGCACGCTTTTGCGCCTTCTCCAGGCTGATCCCTTCCCGTCTGGCCTCCTCCTCGATGGCCTGCTGGATCACGCTCGAATCCAGCAGTTGCTTGAACAGCAGGTTGCGGTTCGGCAGCTTGGGCCCGGTGGCGGCCAGCTGCTGGCGGCTGAAGTGGGTACGGGCCACCCGCGCCAGCTTGTGGGCGATGGCCTCGTCGGTGCCGTGCTTGTCCGCCATGTAGCGCAGGGAGAGGGGCGGGGAGAAGCGCACCAGGTTCTCGCGCCCTTTCAGGATCACGATCAGCGCCTTCTTCAGGCGGTTTGGCGCCAGGCTGCTGATGATGTTCCAGCCGGAGGCCTCCTCGCCTTCCCGGCCCGGTGCGCGGCCCCAGAACAGGGTGACGGGTACTACCTGGATGTCCAGCGCCGGATCCTGCTTGTGCAGGTCCAGCAGCTGGTGGAACTCCTGCAGGAAGGGGAGCGGCTTGTTGCGCGTGCCGAACAGGGGAGGCGGACGATCCAGACAGACGTTGCGTGGCAGCAGTTGACCGTTCAGCTCCAGCGGCGTGAAGGGGCCGGGCAGACCGAGATCCTCGCAGCACTGTTGCAGGGTCATCAGGTCGGTGATCGAGCTGGTCTTCAGGGCATAGACGATGGGTCTGGCCGGATCCAGCTTGAGCTCGGTGATGGGGTTTTCCGGCAGGCTCTTGTGATTGACCAAGCCGCTGACCGGCCATTGCAGGATGGCTCTGGAAATCTTCTGTCCAAGGGACATGTGCGTCTGCTCTCCAAAAAAATGCGGCGTGAGCATAGCAAATCACCGGTTGCTTGTCGCCGAGAGGTACGATGAGTCGGCACTTCAGAGCAGGGGGAGGGACAAATGTGCGTCGGGTCGCGACAAATGCCAGTTGCGCCTTGCCTTGGCCCCAGCACTGTATATACTGCCAGTGTGCTGTATAAAAAGACAGGTGCCCATGCTATGAAACCCCTTACCCCTCGCCAGGCTGAAGTACTCGAGCTCATCAAGGCGAACATGAACGAGACCGGCATGCCGCCGACTCGCGCCGAGATTGCCCAGAAGCTTGGCTTCAAGTCGGCCAACGCGGCCGAAGAACATCTAAAGGCCCTGGCCAAAAAAGGGGTCATCGAGATCATGCCGGGTACGTCCCGCGGCATTCGTCTGCTGCTCGAAGAAGAGGACGTGCAGCCTGAAGAAAACGGCCTGCCACTGATTGGCAAGGTGGCGGCCGGGGAACCCATCCTGGCCCAGGAACACATCGAGAGCCACTACCAGGTGGATCCCGCCCTGTTCCACCCGCGGGCAGACTTCCTGCTGCGGGTGCAGGGCATGAGCATGAAGAACATCGGCATCATGGACGGGGACCTGCTGGCGGTACACAAGACCCAGGAGGTACGCAACGGCCAGGTCGTTGTGGCACGGCTCGACGAGGACGTCACCGTCAAGCGCTTCCAGCGCAAGGGCAGCCAGGTGTGGCTGCTGCCGGAAAACGAAGAGCTCTCCCCCATCGAGGTGGATCTCGCCAGTCAGCACCTCACCATAGAGGGCCTGGCGGTCGGCGTGATCCGCAACGCCGACTGGATGTAAGCATCCGATGCGATGAAGAGGCCTCCTGCGGGAGGCCTCTTCATTTTCATCTGCCGATGGCATCTCCCTCCCCACCTTTTCGCTTCTCCTTCCTGTGCACACAGTCTCGCCGCACGACATGCATTTCGGATATATCCTTTGATAAGGCCCCTGTCATGGTCGGTGATCAGGGAAGGGGGAGTCGCACCGGGCAGTACGCCATGGCAGGGATGCATGATCGCCGGGTCGGTGCGCAGAAGGGAGAGTCGCCTCAGACTGGGGACTCGTACAGTCAGTACGCTGCCGTGGTTGGTTCGTCGTTGAGGACAAAGAGACCCGTCAGCGTGACCTGTTGAGCAAGGAGGACAGGTATGGCTTCAAGCTCGCCGTGGGATCCGGTGCCGGCCGCAGCGCCCGCATCTTCCATCACCCGATTCATCAAGGGCAGTCGGATGACATGGTTCTATGCGCTCTGGGTCTATCACAAGGGAGATGGCTGGACCATCTGGCTTGGGTGCCCCAAAGACAAGATTGTCCGCCTGGTTCGTCTGTTTCGCCGTCATCACGACATCGGATTGCCGGATGAGCCCTGGACTGCCCCCGTCATCCCGCTGCGCGTCCCCCTGAGACGTGCCCAGCCGCAGCACAGGCTGCGGCCCTGATCCCTCTTCCTGTACAGACAAGAGCCCCGCCAGAGCGGGGCTCTTGTTTTGGCGCCGATGCGGCTTATCCATGGCACAGACGCTTTCCCGCCGGGATGCAAGACTAGCCATCGGCGGGGGCAGGCGGGTTACAATGACCCCTACCGGTTTTGCCCCCAGGGCTTCTAACATAAGCAAGGCTTTGTTTTATATGGTTAAACCACGCTTTTACCTGCTGCTGTTGCTGTTCATCGGCGCCATTGCGGCGGCTTATTACTGGAGTCAGCCCGCGGTGCCGGAACAGGCCGATTACTACCCGGCGGGGCGAGACATCAACCCGTTTGCCCTCACGGATGCGGATGCACAGCCCTTTACCCCTGCCAACCTGACGGGACACTGGAGCTTTCTGTTCATCGGTTACACCTACTGCCCGGATGTCTGTCCGACCACGCTGGCGGATCTGCGCAGCGTCTATCCGGCGTTGAAGAAGATAGCCCCCACTAGCCAGGTGGTATTCATCTCGGCGGATCCCCAGCGGGATGACAGCGCCCGCCTGAAGAGCTATACCGCCTTCTTCGAGCCCGAGTTCAAGGCGGCGACCGCACCTCACAGTACCCTCTTTCCTCTGGTCCGCAATCTGGGGCTGGTCTATTCCATCGTGGAAGGGGATCGCAAGGACTACCTGATCGACCACTCCGCCTCCATCGTGCTGATCAACCCCGAGGGGAAGCTGGTGGCCACCTTCCGACCCAAAGTAGCACCGGGTGAGGTGCCCCACGTGGACATGCAGGCCATGGTGGCCGACTTCGCGCGCATCGTGCGGCTGGTTGGCGAGTGAGCCCGGCGCGCACCATGCTGATTCCCGCCTGGCTGAAGGATCCTCGCCGCCACAGAGCCGTCTTCGCCCTGGCCCTGCCCATGGTGTTCTCCAACGTCACCACGCCCTTGCTGGGGCTGGTGGACACCTGGGTGATCGGTCATCTTGGCCAGGCCTGGTTTCTCGGCGGCGTCTCGGTCGGTGCGACCTTCATCAATCTGCTGTTCTGGTTGCTTGGCTTCCTGCGCATGTCCACCACAGGGCTGACCGCTCAGGCTCAAGGTGCAGCCCATGCCGAAGGGCAGCTCGACACCCTGGCGCGGGCCCTGGGCTTGGCGATCGGACTGGGCATGGCGCTGTTGCTCCTGTTGCTGCCGTTCCTGCCTGCCATCATCGCCCTCGGTGGCGGCTCTTCCGAGGTACAGACCTATGCCGGTCAGTATGTGTCGGTGCGGATCTGGAGCGCCCCGGCGGCCTTGTGCAATCTGGTCATCATGGGGTGGTTGCTGGGCATGCAGGATGCACGCAGTCCCATGCTGCTGCTGATCCTGGGCAATCTCGTCAACATGGTGCTGGATGCCTGGTTCGTGCTGGGATTGGGCTGGCAGGTGAAAGGGGTGGCCGCAGCGTCCCTGCTGGCGGATTACAGCACGCTCGGGGTGGGGCTCTGGCTGGTGAGCCGGCATCTGCGCCGACTTGATCCCGGGGTGTGGCACAACGCCTGGCTGCGTTGGCGCCAGTGGCCGGCCCTGCTACGGCTGCTCGCCCTGAACCGGGATATTTTCATCCGCTCCCTGTGCCTGCAACTCTGCTTCGTGTTCATGACTCTGCAGGGGGCCAGGCTGGGGGATGTGGCGGTGGCCGCCAATGCGGTGCTGCTCAATTTCCTGATGCTGATTTCCTACGGGCTGGATGGATTTGCCTATGCGGTGGAAGCCATGGTAGGGCGCGCCATCGGGCGGCGTGATAGGCCGCTGCTGCGGGAGGCCATCGTCCTCAATCTGGGCTGGGCGCTGCTGATCGCCCTGGCATTCACCCTCTCGTTTGCCCTGGGGGGCCACTGGCTCATCCGTCACATTACCGACATACCGGCGGTGATCGCCGAGGCGCAACGTCAGCTCCCCTGGCTGGTGGCCATGCCGCTGCTGGCGGTCTGGTGCTTCCTGCTGGACGGGGTCTTTATCGGCGCCACCCGGGCCCGGGAGATGCGCAACAGCATGCTGGTGGCGGTGTTTGCCGGCTTCTTTCCCATCTGGTGGTTCTGCCAGGGATGGGGTGTGGCGGCCCTGTGGGCCGCCATGAGTGCCTTGATGGCCGGTCGTGGCCTGACGCTGGGCTGGCTCTGCTGGCGACTGGAGCGTGATGGACGGCTGCTGGCGGGGCAGGGGACGGCGCAGTCAGTCTGAATTCTGGCCGCCTTGCCAATATCGTCAGCGGTCAGAGCGAGCCTGAATAGTCGAACTGTCGCCAGCTCTCGTAGACGAACACCGCGACGGCGTTGGCCAGATTCATGCTGCGGCTCTGGGGCAGCATGGGAATGCGCAGCCGCTGCTCGAATGGCAGGCTCTCGATGATCTCCATGGGCAGGCCTCGGCTCTCGGGCCCGAACAGCAGGGCGTCACCGGGGGCAAACCGGGCCGCCGAGTGGGCGGTGCGTCCCTTGGTGGTGCAGGCAAAGACCCGTTGGGGGGCGACGGCCGCCAGAAACGCCTCATAGTCAGGCCAGCGCTTGACGTCGGCAAACTCGTGATAGTCGAGCCCGGCCCGCTTGACCCGTTTATCATCCCACTCGAACCCCAGGGGCTCTATCAGATGCAACCGGTAGCCGGTATTGGCGCAGAGGCGAATGATGTTGCCGGTGTTGGGGGGGATTTCCGGTTGGTAGAGCACGATATCGAGCATGGAAGGATCCTAGGCTGGTGCGAAACGGGCGTCAGCATACCCAGCACCCGTGCCGATGAAAAGGGGGAGGTCAGGGCATGGGCAGACGGATGGTGATGACCAGGCCGGTCGGCTGATTGCTGCTGGCCCGGATGGTCCCCCCATGACGCTGGATTGCCTCGGCGGCGATGGCAAGGCCGAGACCAGTGCCCCCGGTCTTGGCGTTGCGGGCATCGTCCACCCGAAAGAAGGGCAGGAACAACCGGGGCTGCTGCTCCACCGGCACGCCCGGGCCGTCATCCCGTATGGTCATCACCCATTCCCGTCCCTCCCGGTACCAGTCCACCTTGATGAACTCGCGGGCATACTTGAGGGCGTTGCGCAGGGGATTTTCCAGGGCGCGTGCCAACAGTTCCGGCCACATGGTGAGGGATTCGGCGGGCAGGGAAGGGAGCCTGAGCTGTTTGCCGTTCTGGTTTGCCTCGAACATGGCATCGTCCAGAATGGGCTCCAGCAGCTCCGCCAGGGGCAGCGTCACCGGCGCCTCCACATGTTGCTGCACCCGCGACAGATCCAGCAGATCCCCTATCAGCTTGTCGAGCCGGGCTATCTCCCCTTCGATGCGCGCCAGCTCGGCGCTGTCCCCCTGCTTGCGGCGGATCAGCGCCTGTGCGAGCTGGATGCGGGTCAGGGGGCTGCGCAGCTCGTGGGAGATGTCGGAGAGCAACTGCTTTTGCTTCTGGATCATGTCCTTGAGGGTGTCGACCATGCGACTGACATGTTCGGCCAGCTGGCCTATCTCGTCGCGCCGCCCCAGGTTGGGGATCTGTATTTCCAGGTTGCCCTGGGCGAGTTGGGAGACCGACTGCTGCAACTGCAGTATGGGGCGGGTCAGGCGCCAGGCGAGCAACAGACAGAGCGGGGTGCTGACCAGCATGGCGATACCCAGGATCTGGATGGGGTGATCCAGGATCTGGATGAACAGGAACAGGTAGGAGTTTTCGACGTTCAGACCGAAATAGACATGATAGGTCTGGCCGTGATGGACCATCTGGAAGGGGCCGGCGATGGCGCGCTGGTGCTCGCTGCCCAGCATGGGCTTGGCCGGGTTGTCCGAGTCGAGCATGAAACGGATCACGAACTTGCTCAGCCGGGTGCTGGACTGCATCTGCCCCTTGGCATCGCGTAGATAGATGTTGTCCACCGGCAAGAGGCCCGCGGCATCGATGGCCTTGGCCAGATCGAAATCCTGCTCGGGATCCGCGCCCCGTTGCAGCGCCGCCAGGTTGTTGTTGAGACGGGTGATCTCGTGGGCCGGCAGCGGGATGATGTTGCGGGGGTCCAGGGTGGGGAGGATCACCACCGCGGCCACGACCAGCAGCAAGATGAACCAGAACCAGAGGAAGATCTGGGTGGAAAGGCCGTTGAAGGTGCGGGCCGATTTCATGCCTGCTCCAGCCACAAGTAGCCTCGTCCCCGCACTGTCTTGAAGCGGGGCTGGCCGTCGGCCCGCTCCGGCAGCTTCTTGCGTAGGTTGCTCAGGTGCATGTCGATGGCCCGATCGAAGGGTTCGAGCTTCTTGCCCAGCACCTGCTCGGAGAGCAGGCCCTTGCTGACGATCTGGCCCGGATTGCGCAGCAGGCACTCCAGCAGGCCGAACTCGGTGGCGGTGAGTTCCAGCAACTGATCGTTGCAGCGAGCCTGTTGCAGGCCGGGCTGCAGCACCAGATCCATGAAGCGCACCTCTTCCGAGCTGCCGCCGCGCTGGGGAGCCTGGCTCTGGGTTCGACGCAGGATGGCGCGCACCCGGGCCAGCAGCTCCCTGTCGTCGAACGGCTTGGCGAGATAGTCGTCGGCACCGGCCTCCAGCCCGTTGACCCGATCCTGGCTGTCGCCACGGGCGGTCAGCATCAACACCGGGGTGTCGTGGGTCTTGCGCAGCCGGGTCAGCATGGCGAAACCGTTGAGTCTGGGCATCATGACGTCCAGCAGCACCAGGTCGAAAGCCTGTTCTGCCAGTCGCTGCAATCCCTCTTCCCCATCCTCGGCGACGGTGACCTCAAACCCCTCCAGGGTCAGGATTTCGGTGAGCAGCTGGGTCAGTTCGAGATCGTCGTCGACCAGGAGTATTTTGTTCATCTGGGAGTCACTCTGTTGATTTTGCACGCCAAACTGACGTCCGGGTCAGGGTATAATAAGTTTTTACGCGTCGGAGGAAAGCCGGTTTTGAGCCACCAACACTATTCCCGCTGGGTTACCCTGGCCAGCATGGCCGCTGTGACCACCGCCACCCTGCTCATCCTGGGCAAACTGATCGCCTGGCTGATGACGGATTCATCCAGCCTGCTGGCATCCCTGACCGATTCCTTCATGGACATCAGTGCCTCTCTCATCAATCTGCTGGCCATCCGTTATGCACTGGCCCCTGCCGACGAAGAGCATCGCTTCGGCCACGGCAAGGCGGAGTCCCTGGCGGGTCTGGTGCAGTCGGCCTTCATCTCGGGGTCCGCCCTGCTGCTGGTGATGCACGGCATCTCGTCGATGCTGAATCAGGTGCCCGTGGTGCGCCTGGAGGCGGGGATCTGGGTCAGCGTCGGCTCCATCGTGCTGACCCTGCTGCTGGTGAGCTTCCAGGGCTTTGTCATCCGCAAGACCAACAGTGTGGCCATCAAGGCCGACATGTTGCACTACCGTTCCGACCTGCTGCTCAATGGCGGCGTGCTGGTGGCACTGGTGCTGGCGGGGCAGGGGTGGTACTGGGCCGACGGCCTGTTTGCCATTCTGATCGGTCTGTTCCTGGTGTGGGGGGCTGTCCATATCGGCTACGAATCGGTGCAGGCCCTGCTCGATCGTCAGTTGCCAGAGGAGGAACAAGCGAGAATAATGGCCCTCTGCTGCGCCGTAGAGGGGGTGCATGGCGTACATGACCTGCGTACCCGCCAATCCGGGCCGACCCGTTTCGTGCAGTTGCATCTGGAACTCGATGATCAACTGCCTCTGGTCAGGGCCCATCAGATAGCCGACGAGGCTGAACTGGCCGTCCGCCAGGCCTTCGAGCGGATGGATGTGATCATTCACATGGACCCCATCTCGGTGCTGACAAAAGAACGACAAAGCACTCACCCTGAACAACAGTAGGCTGCAACATGGATGATCTGGTTGCCAGAACCTGGCAAAAAATTCAGCAGGAAGCGCAGAGCATGGCGGCCCAGGAGCCCATGCTGGCCAGCTTCTTTCATTCCACCATTCTCAATCACCGGGATTTGCGCTCGGCGCTGAGCTTCCAGCTCGCCAACAAGCTCGACAGCACCACCATGCCTGCCATCGCCTTGCGGGAAGTGATCGAGCTGGCCCTGCGCAGCGAACCCGAGCTGCTGGCCGCAGTGGCCGCCGACATCTGCGCGGTGCAGGATCGCGACCCGGCGGTCGACCTCTTCTCCACCCCGCTGCTCTACCTCAAGGGATTCCATGCTCTTCAGGGGTATCGGGTGGCCAACTGGCTGTGGCGTCAGGGACGCCGTGCCCTGGCGCTCTATCTGCAAAACCAGATCTCCGTGGTGTTCGGCGTGGATGTACACCCTGCCGCCCGCATCGGCAAGGGCATCATGTTTGACCATGCCACCGGTATCGTGGTCGGGGAAACCGCCGTCATCGAGAACGACGTCTCCATCCTGCAGAGTGTGACTCTGGGGGGGACCGGCAAGGAGAGTGGCGATCGTCACCCCAAAATCCGGGAAGGGGTGATGATAGGGGCGGGGGCCAAGGTCCTCGGCAACATCGAGGTGGGTGTCGGCGCCAAGATCGGTGCTGGCAGCGTGGTGATCAACCCGGTGCCGCCTCACACCACGGTCGCTGGCGTGCCCGCCAGGATTGTGGGCCGCCCCGAGTGCGACAAACCTTCCCTGGACATGGATCAGTGCCTCTGATCCCCTGACCGAGGCCGTTGTATGGTCAAGCGCTGGTCAGGCTTTCTGATCCTGGGGATGTGGCTGCTCAACCTGCTGCACCTCTATCTGGACTTCTCCCCCTGGCCCGCCGCCATCGCGGCCTGGGCCGCCTCCCTGCTCACCTGGCCCTGGCTGGTGGGAGCCGCACGGCGTCAGGCGCTGGCCCTCTACGGCGCGGCGCTCCTGCTGCTGCTCTTTTCCTGGTGGCGAGGGGCCAGCCTCAGCCCAGGTGACTGGTTCTTGCCGAACATCAACATGCTGACCATGTTTGCCGCAGTGAGCACCCTCAATCTGGCTACCTCCGGCCTCTTGACCGGCACCGCCTCCTGGTCCGGTCGCAAGGGGCTGTGGAGCACCATGGCCAGCCTCAATCTGCTGGGGGCCGTCATCAATCTTTCGGTGCTCTTCATCATCGGCGATCGGCTGGAGCGCAACGGGACGCTGGAGCGGCGTCAGGTCATGGTGCTGAGCCGGATCTTCTGTGCGGCTGCATTTTGGTCCCCCTTCTTCGTCGCCATGGCGGTGGCCCTCACCTATGCACCGGGTCTGCAATTGGGCAGCATACTGCCTTTTGGCATACTGGCGGCCTTGCTGGCCATGGGGCTGACGGCCTGGCAGGTAGAGCGACTCGGTGTGGAGACCTTTGAAGGCTATCCGCTGCGGCTCCAGACCCTGGGGCTACCGGTGACCCTGGCACTGCTGGTGCTGGTGATCCACCGTTTCTGGCCCGGACTCAGTATTCTGGCGGTGATCGCCCTGGTGGCGCCCTTGCTGGCCTTGTTGTTCATGCCGCAAGCGGGGCGAGGGACTGCTCTCAAGCGCCAGGTGGTTGAGCGCTTCCCGGCCATCGGTGGCCAGCTTGTGCTGTTTCTGGGGGCCGGCCTGCTGGCGGCTGGCATCAACAGCGCGCTGTCAGTACTGGACTTTGGCAGTGGTCACGGCCTGCCGCTGTTCAACCACTTCGGCTGGCTGGAAGCCTGTCTGACCCTGCTGCTGATCTTCCTGGTGGCCATAGTGGGCGTGCATCCTCTCATCAGCATCTCGGGGGTGGCGCCGCTGCTCTGGCCGCTGGCACCGGATCCCAGCCTGCTTGGCATGTGCTTCCTCATGGGGTGGGGGCTGGCGACCGGGACGAGCCCGCTCTCCGGCTCCAATCTGGCACTGGCGTCCCGCTACAACCTGAGCGCCGGGCTGCTGCTGCGCTGGAACCTGCTCTACGGCCTGTTGATGTACGCCGTGGCCTGTCTGATGATGGGGGGCTTCATCGCCTTGCATGGCTGATGGCGGCATCGGCAGGAGGGCGGGTTGTGCCACGGCGGACGCCCGGGATCGAGGTTCCTGCTGCCTGCGAGAAAAACCGACGCATATTTAAGCAATACCGGGCCGCAGGGCGCATTTTGCAACGTGCTGGCTTGTTTGTGCCGAGCGCATCAGGGTATGCTGGCTCCACGCGCTTGAATCGCCCTCTGTGGGGCATCGCAATTGAACATACAGGTATGCATATGTCACTAGAAGTCCTTGAGCAACTCGAATCCAAAGTACAATCCGCCGTCGACAACATCTCCCTGCTGAAGATGGAGCTGGACGAGCTGAAAGAGCAGAACAGCAAGCTGCAAGACGAAAACCACCAACTGCGCAACGAGCACGTTGCCTGGCAAGAGCGTCTGCGTGCCCTGCTGGGCAAGATGGACCAGATGGGCGATGCCATCTGATCCCGTCTAGATTGACCGGAATGAAAGCGGGCCGCTCTTTGAGCGGCCCGCTTGTTTTGGTTTGCCGGGCAATCAGAGTGCCAGCAGCTGTTTGACGGTCTTCTCGATGCCGTCCGCCGCCTCCACAATATTGTTGGCCAGCATGTAGGCAGGGGTGGAGATGACCTTGCGCTCCTGATCCACCACGAATTCGCGCACCGGGCAGTCGAGATGACTGCCACCCATGGCTTCGATGGCGTTGGCAGCGCCCTCGTCGTTGCCAATGGTGGCCAGGGTGCCTGCCCCATAGATGAGCGGGATCATGGCCGGTGCGATGCAGATGTAGGCGGCCGGTTTGCCTGCTCTGGCAAAGCTCTGGCAGGCCTTCAGCACATCCGGCTGGATGCGGCACTCTGCGCCCTTGATGGCGAAGTCACACAGGTTCTTGGCGGCGCCGAAGCCGCCCGGCACCAGCAGGGCGTCGAAGTCGGCTGCATCCAGTTCAGCCACATCCCTGATCTGGCCGCGGCAGATGCGGGCCGCCTCGACCAGCACGTTGCGGCTCTCTCCCTCGCTGACCTCGCCGGTCAGGTGATTGATGACATGAAGCTGAGGGACATTGGGGGCGAAGCATTGAACGGATGCCCCCTGACGGGCCAGCGCCAGCAGGCTGATGACGGCCTCGTGGATTTCGGCGCCGTCAAACACGCCACAACCACTCAAGATCACGGCCACTTTTTTCATGACAGACTCCTCGTTGTTGAAAATGTGAGCCAGGGTAGATTGTTGTACTTTTGTATGGTTATCGTTCGACCTCCGCTGGTCAAGTCATCTCCCTGTGCTAGGATTGTTTCGTTTTGGATCCTGCCTCAGTACCCCCCTTGAATTTTTTTCCACATTGATCGAGATCATGATGAGTGTGTCATGTTGAGTTTTCATGATCTCAACGTAATGTTTTAAAAGATATTTTTTGTTTTAATCCACAGCTTTGTCACGGCCGTGATGCAATGGTGCCATTTTTGAGCACAGAGTTATCCACAGCAATGTGCCCCATCGGTGCGCCGGGGTGATGGTGGGAGTCCCCTTGGTGTGGTGCGGGCCCTGTGGCATCCTAGCGGCTGTTTATTCTTGGCAGGACGATTTTCATGGCCTCTAGCAATCCTCTTATTCTGGTCGACGGCTCTTCATATCTTTACCGCGCCTTCTTTGCCTCGCAGCAGGCCGATCTGCGCACCTCGACCGGCTTGCCGAGCGGCGCCGTCCGTGTCATGGCCAACATGATGCGCAGCCTTCGCAAGCAGTACCCCGACTGCCACGTGGCCGTGGTGTTCGACGCCAAGGGCAAGACCTTCCGTGACGACATCTATCCCGAATACAAGGCAACACGCGCCAGCATGCCGGACGATCTGCGCAGCCAGGTCGCTCCTATCCACCAGATGATCAAGGCAATGGGTTTCCCCTTCCTGATGGTCGAAGGGGTGGAGGCCGACGACGTGATCGGCACCCTGGCCCGTCAGGCGACCGAGAAACAGCTGCCTGTGCTCATCAGCACCGGCGACAAGGACATGGCGCAGCTGGTCTCCGACCATGTCACCCTGATCGACACCATGAAGGATGTGAAGACCGATCGGGAAGGGGTGATCGAGAAGTTCGGCGTACCGCCCGAGCTCATCATCGATTACCTGGCGCTGATGGGGGACAAGGTGGACAACATTCCCGGCATGACCGGTGTCGGCGAGAAGACCGCACTGGCCCTGTTGCAGGGGATAGGCAGCATCGACGAGATTGCCGCCAACCTCGACAAGGTGGCGGCGCTCGGCTTCCGCGGCTCCAAGGCGTTTGCCGACAAGTTCCGCGAGCAGGAAGAGCAGGTGCGCCTTTCCTATGTGCTGGCCACCATCAAAACCGACGTGGTCCTGGAGCAGAGTCTGGAAGAGCTGCAGCTTGGCCCCATCGACAAGGAGGCCCTGCTGGCGGTCTATCGCGAGTATGAGCTGCGCAATCTGATCAAAGAGCTGGAGTCTGGTGGCGAGGAGAGCGAAGCCGCAGGTGATGAGGAAGGCGCCGCCCCGGCAGCCGCCATCGAAACCGACTATCGCTGCATCCTGGATGAGGCCGAATTCGACGAGTGGCTGGCACGGTTGCAGGCGGCGCCGCTGTTTGCCTTCGACACCGAGACCACCAGTCTCGACTATATGGAGGCGCGGGTCGTGGGCGTCTCCTTTGCCATCGAACCGGGCAAGGCGGCCTATGTGCCCTTCGGCCACGACTATCTGGGGGCGCCGGTGCAGCTGACCGAGGCCGTGGTACTCGGCAAGCTCAAACCGCTGCTGGAAGATCCGACCCGTCTCAAGGTAGGGCAGAACCTCAAGTACGATCGCAACGTGCTGCTCAATCACGGCATCGAGCTGCAGGGCATCGCCTACGACACCATGCTCGAATCCTATGTGCTCAATTCCACTGCCAGCCGCCACGACATGGATTCCCTGGCCCGCAGGTATCTGAACGTCGAGACCATCTCGTTCGAGGACATTGCCGGCAAGGGGGTCAAGCAGCTCACCTTCAACCAGATCGAACTGGAGCAGGCAGCTCCTTACGCGGCGGAAGATGCCGACATCACCCTGCGTCTGCATCAGGCGCTGTGGGGCAAGCTCTCTGCCAAGCCGGGACTTGCCAAGGTATTCAGCGAGATCGAATTGCCGCTGCTGCCGGTTCTGGCGCGGATGGAGCGACTCGGTACCACCATCGAACCCAAGCTGCTGCATCAGCAGAGCCAGGAGATCGAAGTGCGTCTGGCAGAGCTGGAGAAGCAGGCCCACGAGCTGGCCGGGCAGGAGTTCAATCTCTCCTCGCCCAAGCAGCTGGGTGAAATCCTCTTCACCAAGCTGGGGCTGCCGATCATCAAAAAGACCCCCAAGGGAGCGCCATCCACTGCGGAAGAGGTACTGGCCGAGCTGGCGGAGACCTATGAGCTGCCGCAACTGCTGATGGAGCACCGTGGGCTGGCCAAGCTCAAGTCCACCTACACCGACAAGCTGCCGCTGATGATCAAGCCGCAGACCGGGCGGGTGCACACCTCCTATCATCAGGCGGTAGCGGCGACCGGTCGGCTCTCGTCCACCGATCCCAACCTGCAGAACATCCCGGTGCGCAACGAACAGGGGCGCCGCATCCGGCAGGCCTTCATCCCGTGCGCCGGTTACAAGCTGGTGGCGGCGGACTACTCCCAGATCGAGCTGCGCATCATGGCCCACCTCTCCGGTGACAAGGGGTTGCTGACCGCCTTCGCCGAGGGCAAGGATATCCACAAGGCGACCGCCGCCGAGGTGTTCGGGGTCGCGCTCGATGCGGTGACCAGCGACATGCGCCGCAGTGCCAAGGCGATCAACTTTGGTCTCATCTATGGTATGAGTGCCTTCGGTCTGGCCAAGCAGCTGGGGATCGGTCGCGCCGAAGCGCAGAAGTACATGGATCTCTACTTCGAACGCTACCCGGGGGTGCTGGAGTACATGGAGCGTACCCGCCAGCAGGCGGACGCCCAGGGCTATGTCGAAACCCTGTTTGGCCGTCGCCTCTATCTGCCGGATATCAAGTCCCGCAACGCCGGTCTGCGCAAGGCAGCCGAGCGGGCCGCCATCAACGCGCCTATGCAGGGCACGGCCGCCGATATCATCAAGCGCGCCATGATCAACGTGGATGGTTGGATCCGCGGGATTGAAGACGAGTCGATCCGCATGCTGATGCAGGTACACGATGAACTGGTGTTCGAGATCCGCGAAGAGAAGCTGGAGGAGTACATCGCCATCATCAAGGAGAAGATGTCGGCCGCTGCCGAACTGCATGTGCCGCTTCTGGTTGAAGCGGGTACCGGTGACAACTGGGATCAGGCCCACTGATCCTGCCTGATGGTCACATAGCTATAGCTATATAAGAAGAGAAGCCCGGCATCATGCCGGGCTTCCTGTTTGTGGCTGCAGGGTCAGGCCTCTTGCAGGTATTCATCCTTGAGCAGCACATAGTTGTCGGCCGAGGTCTTCAGGAAGGCGATCTCGGCCGGTTTGAGAGGGCGGGCCTGCTTGACGGGATTGCCCATATAAAGAAAGCCGGCCTCAAGCCGCTTGCCTGGTGGCACCAGGCTGCCCGCCCCGATCATCACATCGTCTTCAACGATCACCCCATCCAGCAGGATGGCACCCATGCCGACCAGCACCCGGTCGCCTATGGTGCAACCGTGCAGCATGGCTTTATGACCGACCGTGACATCTTCACCTATCAGCAGCGGATAGCCGCCGGGGTTGCTGGCACTCTTGCGGGTCAGGTGCAGCACTGTGCCGTCCTGAATGTTGCTGCGCGCACCGATGCGGATATGGTTGACGTCCCCTCTGGCGGCCACCATGGGCCAGATGCTGGCATCGTCGCCGAGCTCGATATCCCCCACTAGGGTGGCGCAGGGATCCACATATACCCGTTTGCCCAGTTGCGGGCACTTTCCCTTGTAAGGTCTCAGTCGCATGTCCATCTTGGCCTCCTTGTTTTCGGCCATTCTAGCAAGACGACACCGGTTTCTGTGGATAAGTTTGTATAAAAGCTGTGCTTGGATATGAATAACTAAAAAAGTGCCGATTTTTGCAATTTTATTGCAGAGGAGGGGTTGCCAGAACGAATTCGCTCCCTATAATGCGCCTCCATCGACAGGGCAGGCGGCAACGCAAACAAGCCTGTCGGTGCCTCGAAAAAGCCTCGTAAAATAAGGCTTGACTCGAGAAGGCGGTTGAGTAGAATGCCACTCCCGCAGCAGCCAAAAGCTGCGTCGCTCTTTAACAATTTGAATCAAGCAAT
>NZ_JBFODR010000038.1:0-22344 GCF_040908425.1 Aeromonas sp. R2-1 | reverse complement strand
TAGTGTGGCATTCGCCATGCGAGAGTAGGACACTGCCAGGCACCCAATACAAGAAACCCCGCTCACTCGAGCGGGGTTTTTTATTGCCTGAAATTTATTTTTTAGATAACAAGTCTGGATAATGCTCAAAATCCAGTCAATTGCATCGATAAACATTGCTATTCAGCCAGTATCACTGCCTTTCAAACGGCTCAATCTCTCTTTTTCACCTGGTTGAGCGTCAAATATCTCCGGCTCAAACGCTATTCCCTTCCTTGATAATCGCTATCGCCGGAAACGGGAGTGACAAGTACTTCAGGATCCATAGACTGTTTCTTTCATGTACAAGGAGCTGTGTATGTTGGGGATCCACGATCTGGCGCTGTTTATCGTTTCTGGCCTGTTGTTGAACATGATGCCTGGGCCTGACTCCCTGCTCATCATGCTGCGCAGCGGCTCCCAGGGATGGCGTGCAGGGTCCATGGCGGCATTGGGTATCGGGACAGGTACCATGGTGCATGTGTTGGCGGCAGCTCTGGGACTGTCTGCCCTGTTGAGTGCCTCCGCCGAGCTGTTTGCCGTCATCAAGCTGATGGGGGCGCTCTATCTGGTCTATCTCGGCGTGTCCATGCTCTGGCAGAGGAGTGGCACTTCAACGTCTGTGGATGGGGCTGTGGCGCTGCCTGCGCTCTCTTATGGGCGCATCTTTCGGCAGGGGTTGCTCACCAATGTCCTCAACCCCAAGGTGGCCCTGTTCTTCCTCGCCTTTGTACCCCAGTTCATCGCGCCAGATGCGCCGCAAAAAGCACTGGCATTCATCGTGCTGGGCTGCATCTTCAATTTCAACGGCATGATCTGGTGCCATCTGCTGGCGTTTTCCACCGCGTTTGCAAGCCGCAAGGTGCGACTGCCCGCCCGGGTGGCCACCTGGCTGAATCGCGTGATGGGGGGGCTGTTCGTGGGTCTGGGTATCAAGTTGGCGGTGGAGTGAGAAGGTACACTCCGGGCATAGAAAAAGGCGTATCCCATCGCTGGGATACGCCTTCGTCTGCACTGCAGCAGAATGACCGGGATCAGTTCATGCCGTAACGCTTGAGTTTCTTGCGCAGGGTGCCGCGGTTGATGCCCATCATCACGGCGGCGCGAGTCTGGTTGCCACGGGTGTACTGCATGATCACGTCCAGCATGGGAGCTTCGACTTCGGAGAGAACCATATCGTACAGATCAATCACTTCCTGACCGTTCAACTGGGCCAGGTAGTTACGCAGGGCCTGTTGCACAGAGTCACGCAGGGGGCGTTGGGTCGGCTCGGCAGCGTGATTGTGAGTAGTTGTTACCAATGCATCAGAAGTCAGGGTTTGTTCGAACATATTCGGTCGGCTCTTTAGTTATGCGTTAACCTAATCCATCGAAATACGCTTCGAGTGCCTCGAGTTGTGCGTCTGCACAATCCAGGGCATTGAAGTGCTTACGGAATTCTCGGCCCGCCTCTTCTTCATCCAGATACCAGCCCACGTGTTTACGGGCAATGCGCGCTCCCAGATAGGCACCGTAAAACTGGTGCAGATTGGTGACATGCTCGTTCATCAGGGTGCGAACCTCTTCCCTGTCGGGAGGCGGCAGCTTGGTGCCCGTTTCAAGAAAATGGCGGATTTCCCGGAAAATCCAGGGTCGTCCTTGCGCAGCACGGCCGATCATCACGGCGTCGACACCGGTATAGTCGAGGACATACCGGGCTTTCTCCGGGCTATCGATGTCGCCATTGGCGACAACAGGAATCGATACGGCCTGCTTAATCGCCCTGATAGTGTCGTACTCCGCTTCGCCCTTGTAGAGGCAGGCACGGGTACGACCATGCACGGCAAGGGCCGCGATACCGCAATCTTCGGCGATTCGGGCGATCTCCTCGCCATTGCGGTTATCCGGATCCCATCCTGTGCGGATCTTCAAGGTGACAGGTACTTCCACCGCATCCACCACGGCCCGGCAGATGGATCTGACCAGGTCTGGCTGACGCAGCAGGGCGGAACCTGCCAGCTTCTTATTCACTTTTTTTGCCGGACATCCCATGTTGATGTCGACGATCTGAGCGCCCTGCTCCACGTTGTAGCGGGCAGCAAACGCCATCATCTCGGGGTCGGCACCGGCAATCTGGACCGATCGCAAGCCGCCTTCAGCAGAGTGATCCATTCTCATCCGGGTTTTCTGGGTATCCCAGACATCCGGGTTGGCCAGCAGCATCTCGGAAACGGCCATACCGGCTCCCAAACGTAAACAAAGTTCACGAAATGGTCGGTCTGTTACACCGGCCATGGGGGCCACGATCAGGGGAGTTTCAAGCGTGTGGGGACCTATCTGCATTCCACGGTTACCATCGGCTTAGGGCGGCGTATATTACGCATTTTTTAGTCAGGAGAAAAGGTTAGTATTTGAGCGTCAGCCATTTTTTTCTGAAAAAAACGTCGCGCCAAGGCTTGCAAATTCAGGAGTGCTTGAAAATCGGACATATTGTCTGTGACCATGGTCAGGGGGGCGCGAGTGAGGGGGATGGTGATTTGTGAGTCTCCCTCTCAAGCCGGTTTAGGCTATGATAGCGGGCCTGAATTGAGCAAAGACTCTACACAATTTCATTACAAACGGATCGGGGATGTATGACGGCAAAGTTCATCAAATCGCTCTGCCCATGCCTGCTGGGTGTCGTGCTGGGGTCGGCCCAGGCGCAGACGGTCAGCTTTACCGAGGCCTGGAGTCGGGTCATCCAGCAGGATGACGGCTTGGCGGCAGAGCAGGCCGGGGTGGAGAGAGCCCAGCAACTGCGGGAGGCGGCCAAGGCCATGTACCTGCCCAAGGTGGATGTGGGGGCCAGCTATACCCATCTCGATCAGCCGATGGAGCTGGACATGCTGGATCTCAACCCCATCGCCAATCATCCGGAATTCGGCAAGGTGCTGGGGCCCGTGATGCAGGCGCTCAACCTCAGCCCGAGCGATTTTGTCACCCCCCTCACCAAGCAGAACGTGGTGACCAGTTCGGTCAAGATGCTATGGCCGCTCTTTACCGGCGGGCGCATCGATGCGGCCCAGGATATTCGTCAGGCCCAGGTGAGCGAGGCTGAGCAGTTGCTGGTGCTCAAACAGCAGTCGACCTTCGAGAGCCTCTCCCAGACCTACTTCGGGGTGGTGCTGGCGGCGCAGGTGGTGCAGACCAAGCAGGAGATCGAGCAGGGACTGGCACACCATCTGGATCATGCCAAGAAGCTCGAAGCCCAGGGGCAGATCGCCAAGGTGGAGCGCCTGTCGGCCCAGTCTGCCTATGACAGGGCACGCATCGATACCCAGAAGGCCAGGCGCAGCCTGGAGATCGCCCAGCTGGCGCTCGGCCACATGCTCAAGCTCAAGCAGGCTGAGCCCAATACCGCCCTCTTCATCAACGAAGGGATGCCAGCCTTGTCTCCCTTCGTGGAGGAGACCCTGTCGGTGCATCCCGGTCTCAAGCTGTTGACGGCCAAGAAGGAGCAGGCCCAGGGGATGATCAAGCTGGAGAAGGGCAAGTACGCCCCCGAGCTCTTCCTGTTCGGCAACTACAACCTCTATGAAGATGATTCCATTGTCTCCAAGACCACACCGGACTGGCTGGTTGGTGTCGGGGTCAGCATGCCGCTGGTGAGTCGCGATGGCCGCTCCGAGACGGTCCAGGCGGCCAAGAGCGCTGAACTCCAGGTCAACCTGCTGCAAGCCAAGACCCGCCAGAATCTGGAGCTGCTGGTCGAAAAGACCTGGCGCGAGGCTGCCCAGGGACTGGAGGAGTATCACTCTCTCTCCTCGACCCAGGCGCTGGCCGAGGAGAACGTGCGGTTGCGTGACAAGGCATTCGGTCAGGGGCTCTCCACTTCCCTTGATGTGGTCGATGCCCAGACCCAGCTTGCCGGGGTCAAGACCCAGCGCGCCGCCGCCGCCTATCAATACGTGATCTCCCTGGCCCGCCTGTTGGCACTCTCCGGTCAGATGAACAGTTTCAACCAGTATCAGCATGGCCAGGCGATCGAGGTGAACTCATGATCGCGCTCTCTTCCACACCGTTATTCATGTCCGTTTCGACCGTCAAGGGTCGCCCGTTTGCCGAGGTGAATTCATGAGTCATCCCCCCATCAAGAAGAAGATGAGCCAGGGCAAGCCCTGGCTGCTGCCACTGGCGCTGGTATTGCTTGTGCTCTGGCTTGGCTGGCGCTTCTGGCTGGCCTATCAGCCGGAGACGGTGCGTCTGCAGGGGCAGATAGAGGCGCAGCAGTATTCGGTCTCTTCCAAGGTGGCGGGCCGCATCGACGAGGTACTGGTGAAGAAGGGGGATCAACTGGCCAGGGGCCAACTGGCGTTCACTCTGGCGAGCCCGGAGATCGAAGCCAAGCTGAGTCAGGCCAAGGCCGGGCAGGCCGCGGCTGGTGCCATGGCCGAAGAGGCCGAGAAGGGGGCGCGAGTGCAGCAGATCGCGGCCGCCAAGGATCAGTGGCAACAGGCCAAGGCGGCTGCCCTGCTTCATGGCAAAACCTACGAGCGCATTGCCAGCCTGCATCGGGATGGCGTGATGTCGCTGCAAAAGCGTGACGAGGCCTGGACGGCCTGGCAGGCGGCGAAGTACAGCGAGGGTATGGCCTGGCAGCAATACCAGATGGCGCTGGAAGGGGCGCGGGAAGAGACCAAGATCGCGGCCCGCGAGCAGGCCAAGATGGCGGCTGGCGGAGTGGCGGAAGTGGAAGCCTATCTGGCCGATACCCGCATCGCCAGCCCACACGAGGGGGAAGTTGCCCAGGTGCTGCTGCGCAGCGGCGAGCTGGCTCCCCAGGGCTTCCCTGTGGTGACCCTGCTCGACATGAAGGATGCCTGGGCCCAGTTCCATGTCCGTGAGGACCTCTTGCCAAGGTTCCCGGTCGGTACCGAGTTTGATGCCCGTATTCCCGGCCTGGGGGATCAGCTGGTGCGCTTCAAGGTGACCCATGTGGCCGTGATGGGGGATTTCGCCACCTGGCGTGCCACCGACACCCGCCAGGGGTTCGACATGAAAAGCTTCCAGGTGGAAGCGCGCCCCTTGCAGCCGGTTGACGGGCTGCGGGTCGGCATGAGCGTGCTGGTCGAGCTCTGATGGGACGCGAATGGCGGTTGCTCTGGCAGGACCCGTTCGGCCGGGCGCTGGCGAGCTGGGTCCCCTTGGTGCTGATAGGGATCCTGTGCTGGATCTTTTCAGCCGGCCTGGCGCGGGATCTCAAGGTCGGTCTGGTGGATCTGGATCGCAGCACCCTCTCCCGACAACTGGCGTTCTCTCTCGATGGCTCCGCCGGGCTCAAGGTCGCCCAGCAGTTTGATTCCATCGACGCAGGGGCCAGGGCACTGCGAGGGGGGGACATCTATGCCCTGGTGGTGATCCCCTATCACCTGGAGCGGGATGCCCGCGAGGGGACCCAACCCAGGGTGACCGTGTTCAACAATGGCCAGTTCATCCTGATTGCCAAGCTGGTCAACTCCGCACTGGCCCAGGTGGTGGGAACTCTCAATGGCCAGGTAGGGGTGTTGGAGGCCATGGCCGACGGCAAGACGCTGCCCGGTGCCCTGGGACAATCCGTACCCATTGCGAGCCAGGTTACCGCGCTCTACAACATCAATTCCAGCTACGCCCAGTTTCTGCTGAGCGCCCTGCTACCTGCGGTGTGGCAGATCCTGGTGGTGCTCTATGGCCTGAACGCCCTGGCCCGCACCGATCGCCTCGGGTTGGACTGGACCACCAGAGGGGTCTGGTTCGGCCTCTGGCGTACCCTGCTACCCCACGTGCTCATCGGCTGGGGGTGGGGTCTGGCGTGGAGTCTGCTGCTGTTCAAGGGGCTTGGGTACCCCATGCAAGGCAGTTGGCTGGTGCTGACGGCGGGGCTGGGACTGGCGTCGGCCGCTTGCGTCACCATGGGGGCTTTCTTCTACGCCATCATCCGGGATCCGGCGCGGGCGCTCTCTCTGGCCGGCGCCTACACTGCGCCGGGATTTGCCTTCATGGGGGTCACCTTTCCGGTCACCGCCATGGGTGATGTGGCCCAGTTCTGGCGCAGCCTGCTGCCCATCTCCCACTATGTGGAGCTGCAGATCGGGCAAACCAATTATGGTCAACCGTTGACGGCGGCCCTGCCCCAGCTCGGGGCTCTGCTGCTGTTTCTGCTGCCCCTGTTGCTGGTGGTACACCGCTACCGGACGCCGTCGGGCGCGGCCCTGCCCCAAGAGGAGTCCAGGCCATGATGGGATTCTGGGATCTGGTGCGCCTTGAGCTGCGCACCCTCTTGGCGGATCGCGCCATCATGCTGACCCTGTTTGGCGGCGTCTTCTTCTACTCCTTCCTTTACCCCCAGCCCTACCTGCACCAATTGCCCAGGGAAGAGCCCGTGGTGGTGGTCAACGAGGATGGCAGCCAGCTCTCCCGCCAGCTGGAGTTCATGGCCGATGCCACGGCGCAGGTGAAACTGGTGGCCCGTGCCGGTTCGCTCGACGAGGCCCGCCAGATGATGCTGACCGGCAAGGCGAGCGGCATTTTGCACATTCCCCGCCACTTCTATCGGGATCTGATGCTGGGCAGGAGCGTGACCCTGGGTTATGCCGGGGATGCTTCCTACTTCCTGGTCTATGGCACCATTGCCGAAGGGCTGGCCCAGGCGGGGGGCACGCTCGCCGCCCAGGTGAAGGTGGCCAGGCTGTTGAGCCAGGGCGAGGCGCTGCCCCAGGCCGCCATGGGCTGGAACGCGGTGGCCCTCAATGTGCTGCCGGTATTCAACCCCACCATGGGCTATGTGAACTACGTGGTGCCTGCGGTATTCGTGCTGATCCTGCATCAGGTGTTGCTGATGGGGACCGGCATCCTGGGGGCGACCCAGAACCAGCGCAGCCGCCGTGGCGAGTCAGGCTACTGGCAACATGCCCCCGTGCCGGCCTTGTTGCTGGCCCGCACCCTAGTGGTGGGGGTTCTTTTCGTCCTTCCGGTGACCTACTTCTTCGGCTTCTGCTTCGATCACTACGGCATTGCCCGCACCGCTGTACCCGGCGAACTCTGGCTCTTTACCCTGCCGTTCCTGCTGGCCACCACCTGGCTCGGGATCGTGCTCGGCGCCCTGTTCACCCGCCGTGATCTGCCGACCCAGGTAGTGCTTGTCTCCTCATTGCCGCTGGTCTTCCTAGCCGGCTTTATCTGGCCCCTTGAGCTCATCCCGGCTCCCCTCAACTGGCTGGCCCAGTGGGCCCCGAGCACGCCGGCCATCGAGGGATTCCTGCGCCTCAATCAGATGGGGGCCGACTTTGCCCAGGTCTCCCGCTACTGGTGGCAGTTGTGGGGGCTTACACTGTTGTATGGCGCTCTGGCGTGCTGGTTGCTCCGCTGGCGTCAACCGTGCCCTGCAACGGGGCCGGATGATGGGGCGACAGCGTCTTCCACCGACTAGGCCCCCTTGCAACAACACGGTCAGCCCTCGGGCTGACCGTGTTGCCATTCACAGGGGTCATGGCTGACTCAGACCCGGATCGCCGATGGCATAGATCTGGCCGCACGCCTCCTGGTCGGTAAGCAGTTGCAAACCCCGTATCGCCACATCCTGGCGCCTGACCAGGCCATGCCTCTCTTGCCCCTGGCTCAGGATGGCCTGACCCGTGGGCTCCCCATCCTGCAACCCTGCGGGGCGTAAAATGGTCCACTCAAGGGTGCTTGTCTGCAGCCAGCTTTCCGCCAGGCTCTTGAGGCGTACCTCGTGTCCGAAGGCGGCGCGAGCCCGCTCGGGCAGGTATTGCCAGCTGTCGCCACAACCGAGGGAGGTGACCAGCAGCAGGCGGCTGAGCCCGGCGCGCTCCATCTCGTCGATCACATGGCGGTTGCCCTGATAATCCACCGGTGCACTCTGGCGAAAGCTGCCGAGGGTGGAGACTACCCGGGCATCCCTGCCCGCCAAGCGGCAAGCCTGGGCCACGGCCAGGGGGTCCAGGGCATCCCCGATGACGACCTCGACTCCCAGGGTATGCAGCTCGCTGGCCATGTCGGCATGGCGCACCAGGGCAACAACCCTGTGGCCCAGTTGCAGTGCGTGGTCGGTGAAGGCGCGGCCCAGTCCGCGACTGGCACCGAAGATGAGTGTGGTTGGCATGACAGGCCCTCTCGAACAAAAGAGCAAGCCTAGAGCCTGGATGGCTCTCTGTAAATGAGAGTGGCTTTTATTTGTGAGGTGCAGGGGATATGAAGGGCCGGACATCAGGGACGCCGGCCCGACGGGATCAACCGTTGTAATGGCCGATGCTGGGACGGCGGCTGGGTCCGCTCAGGTGGATGTCCACCGGATTGAACGCCTTGATCGCCTCATAGCTGAAATCACCGATGGCCTGATGCAGGCTCTGGGGGCTGTGGTTGGTGATGATGATGACGCTTTTGGACAGGTTGCGACGACGGCGCAGCAGGTGGCCGAGGAAGCTGGACTGACTCTCGGCCATCTTGGCACGGTTGGCCGCCACCTCGTCGATGATCAGCAGGTCCACCTCTTCCAGGGCGCGGCGGTACTGGTTGCGCTCCTCCTGATCCTGGATGACGTTGAAGAAGAGCCTGTCCACGATGGAGGCCCACTGCTGGAAGATCACCGACTTCTGGTGGCGCGCGATCAACTCGTGGGCCACGGCGCCCGCCAGGGTGGATTTGCCGGTGCCGTAATCGCCGTAGATCAGCATGCAGCCCCCGCCGCTCTTCTCCCAGTGCTCGAAACCGCTGATGAAGTAGCGGGCTGTCTCGATGGGGTATTGCAGGGCCGGGTCACCGGAATCCATCTTGTCGAAGATCCAGTCCGGATTGAGGTCGGCCTGGGCGATCAGCTTCTGGATCCGCTCCTGGCGGGCGGCCTTCTGCAATTCGCGTACTTCGGCATTGGCCTTGGCGTCGTACTCCTTACGCAGGGTCTCGTAGTCGTACTGGCTGCCGCCGGTTGCGGCCCGCAGTCGGAGAATACGTTCCTGCAGGCTGCTGACGTGACGCTTGAGCTCGGGATCATGAGCCCGTTGCTCCTGTCTGGCCTTGGCGATTTTCTGGCGTTTGACCTCGATCTCTTCCAGTGCCTGGCGCATCGGGTCGTGCGGATCTGTCATGGAATTCTCCTTCTGCTAGGGCTGTGGCTGGATGGGCGTGCACTTCGTGGCCGCCTGGTATCAATCATTCCCCGGCTCCTGAGCTTGTGCCAGCCGTTTGGCCTCATCGATCATCTCTTGCGCCCGGCGGCTCGGGCCAGCCTCTACCGGGGCTGGCGCGACCTGCTGGTACCCGGTGACCACGGTCGACGGACGGCGGGCGTAGCGCCGACTCTTGAGGGCCCGAATAAATTTCAACATCCACTGGTGCTGGGAGTCGAACACCTCGGGGCGGCCGAGCCAATAGGCGATGAACTCCCCGAGATCCTCTTCGCTGTAGCTGGCATCGATCACCCCGCACAGGCGTGCGAGAGCAGGCAGTTCTTCGTCCGGACGCCACTGCAGGTGCATCTGGAACGGGCGTGCCGGCAGAGGACTGCGCACCCGCTGGCTCAGCAACGGCAACTGGAAAGGGCACTGGTGGTAGTGCTCACTGTCAGCCTGGGCCTCGACCTGAAGCAGTTCGGCCTCCATCAGCTCGTCGAGCAGTTCGGTCAGCTGGCGAGCGTTGACCTGATAGCTGAAACCACCGGGATTGCCCGGATCGACGACAGCCAGTGCCCGGCCAAGCTCGGGATAGTTGAGTCGGGCCAGCCGATTTTCCAGCACCAAGCGGCGCAGTTGCAGGGTATAGAGGCTGCGGGCCGGATGGGAGAGTCTGGGATGGGCGAGGGCGCTGTATTCGGCTGGCGTCATGGTCTGCTTCACGATCTGGAGTGGAGGGCATTATCCCTCATGGCGGTGCCTCATACAATTCATGGTGCCGACCTGCGAGATAACGGCTGCCGGGCGACGGTTGCCGACCATCTCTGCGCAAGGGGGCGATCAAAATAGTCGGACCATTTCAAACGCTTGGCAGATACCAAGGCCAGCCCGGCTCGCTGCTCGACAATATTGTGTGGCGGTATCCAGCGCCCATGATCTAGTCTTAATGCTCAAATAACCATTTGACTAATAAGAGCTTTGTCAAGATGTCAAAAGCCGGACTACGGATCTTGGTGGTAGAAGACGAAGCGGTTTTTCGCCACTCATTGGTATCTTATCTCGAGCACGACGGGGCCTGCGTCTTTCAGGCAGAAGACGGGATTGAGGGGCTCTCTGCCGCAGCGCTCTATCACCCCGATGTGGTGTTGTGTGATCTGAACATGCCGAACATGGATGGCCATGAGGTGATTGCCTGCCTCACCGCCCGCTATCCACAGGTGCCCGTCATCGTCATCTCCGGTCAGGATCAGATGGCTGCGATCGAGCGTGCGCTGCGGGCGGGGGCCAGGGACTTCTTCATCAAACCGGTGAATGACTATGAGCAGATCCGCCGCAGCATCGAGCAATGCCTGACAAACCTCGGGCATCAGAGCCAGCAGCTGGAGCTGATGGAACACATCGACTTCTTCCGTGGCCACGATCTGGCGAGCAGCCGGCTGCTCGCCTGGTTGGCGCCCCCTGGCATGCAGGAGTGGGGGCCCTGGCAGGTCACCTTTGCCGGCATGGGCAATCTCTTCATCCCGGATACCTTCAAACTGGACGACAAGCTGCTGGTACTGGTGATGGAATTGCCCATCCTCGGTGTGGATGCGGCCTTCTGTGGTGCCTTGGTGCGATCCCTGATGAACGGCCCCTATCGCCAATACCAGCAACAGGAGAGCCTGCTGTTGACCCAGCCACACCGATTGCTGGATTACCTCAATCTGCAACTGCTGGAGTCGGGCCTGCGTCACTCCTTTGCCATGGCGGCCCTGCTGTTCGATCAGGAAGATGGGCTGCTTTTTGCAAATGCCGGGCTCACCTCACCTCACTGGTTGATGCGTGCAGGGGGGTTGCCGCTCGGCTTGATGCGCAGCAGTCGCTACACGTTGCACAGGCGAAGCTGGCACGAGCCCTTTGATCTGCAGTTTCGCAGTGACAGCGGCAGCGCCCTGACGATGCAGGTTCGTCACCACTGACGCAGTGAAGTGAACACATGCAAACAGGGCGCCCATGGGCGCCCTGTTTGGTCTCTGCTGTCCTGACCGGTCAAACGGTCGCGGACTGCAGTTTCTGCTCTTGTTCTTCGGGCTCTTTGGCCGGGCCTTCGGCACCGTGCATCCAGTAGACCAGGCGGTTGGCCATGGTCAGCAGGATGAGGGCGCTGATCACGGCGGCCAGTGCGATGCCACCGAAGATGGCCATGGCACCGGACTCGCCGACGAAGGAGCCGATGAAGCCGGCGGCATAGTTGGCCAGGGCCACGAAACCGAACCAGGCACCCATCATCAGGGAGGCCAGGCGCAGCGGAGCCAGCTTGGTCACCATGGAGAGACCGATGGGAGAGAGGCAGAGCTCGCCCAGGGTATGGAACAGGTAGGCACCGACCAGCCAGAACATGGAGGTCTTGACAGCCTGATCACCACCTTGCTCCAGCACGGCACCGATCATGAACAGGAAGCCGACGGCCAGGAACAGCAGGCCCATGGCGAATTTCACCGGGGAGTTCGGCTCTTTCTTGCCGAGCTTGATCCAGATGGCGGCCACGACAGGGGCCAGGGTGATGATGAAGAAGGGGTTCAGGGACTGGAACCAGGCTGTCGGCACTTCGAAGCTGCCGATCATGCGGTCGGTATACTCCTGGGCATACAGGTTCATCAGACCACCGGCCTGCTCGAAGCCGGCCCAGAAGATGATGGTGAACAGGCCCAGTACCAGGATCACCTTGATGCGATCCACTTCCTGTTTGGTCAGGGGCGCTTTTTGCTCCTTGGAGCGCTGCAGAGCGGCACGCTGGGCGGCGGGCACACGGCCGATGTCGCCAAGGAAACGCTGGGCCATGGTGGCCTGCACGACCAGGGAGAGCAGCATGCCGATACCGGCGCTGACGAAGGCGGCTTGCCAGCCATAGGCTGTGGCGGCGGCGCCGCAGATCACGCCGGCCAGGAGGGAGCCCAGGTTGATGCCCATGTAGAAGATGGTGAAGGCGCCGTCACGACGGTGATCCCCTTCTTTATACAGGTCGCCCACCATGGTTGAGATATTCGGTTTGAACAGGCCGTTGCCCACGATCAGCAAGCCAAGGCCGGCATAGAAGACGGTGTTGACCATGTCAGGGAACATGGCGTGAGGCAGTGCCAGGGTAAACTGGCCGGCGGCCATCAGCACGGCACCAAACAGGATGGCGCGGCGCTGGCCCAGGAAGGTATCGGCGAGCCAGCCGCCGATGATGGGGGTGATGTAGACCAGACCGGTATAGATGCCGTACAGCTTGAGGGCGTCGGCCTGGGTCCAGCCCATGCCACCGTTGGCGGTCAGGTCGGTCAGATAGAGGACGAGCACGGCACGCATGCCGTAATAGGAGAATCTCTCCCACAGTTCGGTACTAAAGAGCAAAAAAAGCCCTTTAGGGTGACCTAAAAAGGTCCCTTTGGACGGGTTATTCATTGGAACTTCCACCTGTGTCTTATATTTTTTTAGAAATTTTATGCAAGGGCTAGGAACAAGCCTTAATCCTTATAGAACAAGCGACTTTAAATTACAATATTATGATTTAGCGATATTTTATCTATCAATGGTTGAATATTTGTTTATAAAATGAAAAAGGGCATCGAATGATGCCCAGTTTTTTATTCTGCTTATCTTGTAAATATTCAGAGATTACAGCTCTTTGGCAAACTGCTTCAGCCAGCTGGTGAATTCTTTGCTGAGTTCCCGATGGCGCACGGCGTATTCCACATTGGCCTTCATATAACCGAGCTTGCTGCCGCAATCGTGGCTGCGTCCCTTCATGAAGTAGGCATTGACCTGCTCCTTTTCCATCAGCATGGCGATGGCATCGGTCAGCTGGATCTCGTCGCCGGCGCCGGCCGGGGTTTTTTCCAGCAAGGGCCAGATATTGGCCGAGAGCACATAGCGACCGACCACGGCCAGGTTGGACGGGGCTTCATCCCGGGGCGGCTTCTCGACGATGGCCTGCATCGGCAGGGACATGCCTTCGCTCAGGGCCTCCCCCTTGATGTCGGCGATGCCGTATTTGTCCACTTCGCTCTCGGGGACGGCTTCCACCATGATCTGGCTGATCTGCTCCTCTTCGAACAGATGCACCATCTCCGCCAGGTTGTCCTGCTTCAGATCGCTGGCCACCTCGTCGATGAGCACATCCGGCAGCAGAACGGCGAAGGGTTGATCCCCGATGAGGGGGCGGGCACACAGTACTGCATGACCCAGGCCTTTTGCTTCCCCTTGACGCACGTGCATGATGGTGACGTCTTTGGGACAGATGTGCTGAACCTCTTCCAGCAGTTGGCGCTTGACCCGCTTCTCCAGGGTCGCCTCCAGCTCGAAGCTCTTGTCGAAGTGGTTCTCGATGGAGTTCTTGCTTGAATGGGTCACCAGGACTATCTCCTTGATGCCGGCGGCGATGGCTTCGCGTACCACATACTGGATCAGCGGCTTGTCGACCACGGGCAGCATCTCCTTGGGGATGGCCTTGGTGGCGGGCAGCATGCGGGTACCCAGACCGGCAACGGGGAGAACGGCCTTGCGAACAACGAGCGGTGTCTTTTTCATGGAGTGAGTCCGAAGATACAAAGTGGGCTCATGATACCCGAAGAAAAATAGGGCAGCCACAGGCTGCCCTTGGGATGACAGGGATTCAAACCGGTTACTTGACGATAATCATGTCCCGGTTTGCTTCCAGCGTGGCAGGTCCGATGCCACTGACGTCCGCCAGTTGATCGACGGAGGTGAACTTGCCCTGCTTCTCCCTGTGGTCGATGATGGCCTGTGCCTTCTTCTCGCCAATGCCCTTCAGGGCGGTGAGCTCGTCGGCACTGGCGGTATTGAGATTGATCTTGCCGCTCTCCTTGACTTGGGTGGTGGCCACAGGCTTGGTCGCCGCCTTGTCGGCGGCCAGCAGAGGTTGGCTCAACAGGGGGAGGCAGCCCAGCAGAAGTGCGGCGATCAGGGTCTTCTTGTTCATGTTTCACATCCTTATGAATCTGCCTTAGTGGCATATTTATCATTAGCTGTGTTGCGCCACTTTTTGTCTGTCAGTTTTGACACTGTATAAGTCAGTGCAAACGGCTATAAGCCGAAGATACTCACTCGGTTACACTGACCAACCCTTTGAGCGAGAACTCTTTTCCATGTATCTACCCGCCATTTCCGAACTGGAGCCCATCGCCCGCGCCGCCGGTGAGGCCATCATGTCCATCTATAGACAGCCCTTTGCGGTGGAGTACAAGCAGGACGAGAGCCCGCTGACGGCGGCGGACAAGGGGGCCCACGAGGTGATCGTTCAGGCGCTGGCGCGTCTCACTCCCGACATCCCGGTGTTGTCGGAAGAGTCCTCCCCCGAGGTGATGGCTGCGCGACTCGGCTGGTCCCGCTACTGGCTGGTGGATCCTTTGGATGGCACCAAGGAGTTTGTCTCCCGCAACGGCGAGTTCACGGTGAATATCGCCCTGATTGAACAGGGGACCCCGCGCTGGGGGCTGGTCTATGCCCCGGTACTGGACAAGCTCTGGTATGGGGGCAAGGGGATTGGCGCCTGGCGTGTGGCTGATGGCAGGCACGAGGCCATCCAGACCCGCCCTCATGACGCTGGGCAAGTGTGGCGCGTGGTGGGCAGTCGCAATCACCTGTCGCAGGAGACACTCGAGTATCTGGCCCGTTTTGGCGAACTGGAGCGGGGCGAGATCGAGCTGGTTTCCATGGGCAGCTCTCTCAAGTTTTGCATCATTGCCGAGGGGGAGGCCGAGCTTTACCCGCGGCTCGCTCCGACCTGCGAGTGGGATACGGGGGCAGCTCAGGCGGTACTGGAAGGGGCGGGGGGCAGCGTCACCCAGCTCGATGGTTCGCCGCTTTGCTACAACAAGCCTGATATCCTCAATCCCTGGTTTGTGGCCAGGGCATGAGTCAGAAGATGCAAAAAGGCCGGACAGTGTCCGGCCTTTTTCTTGTCAGCCTCGATGGGCTCAGAAGACTTTCTTGAACGGTTTGATGGTCACCCTGGCGTAGACCCCCGCCGCGACATAGGGGTCCGCATCGGCCCAGGCCTGGGCGTCGGCCTGGCTGGCAAAGTCGGCGATGACGGTGCTGCCGGTGAAGCCTGCATCGGCCGGATCCTCGGCATCGATGGCCGGGTTCGGGCCGGCCGTCAGCAGGCGGCCCTCATCCTGCAAGGCTTGCAGGCGGGCCAGGTGGGCAGGGCGTGCCAGCTTGCGCTGGGGCAGGCTGCCCGCGACATCTTCGGAGTAGATCAGATACCACATGGAACAATCCCTTTCTGGTTGCGGTTATTTTTTCTGTTCTGCGTTCTGCTCGGCCGGCATGTGGCGATAGAGATAGACGCCGCTGAGCAGGGTGAAGACCAGGGTCATGCCCAGCAGGCCGAACACCTTGAAGTTGACCCACATCTCCTGGGAGAGGTTGAAGGCCACGTAGAGGTTGAGCAGACCGCACAGGGTGAAGAAGCCGACCCAGCCGAGATTGACGTTGTCCCAGACCCGGTCAGGGGCTTGGAGCTCCTTGGCCAGCATCTGCTTGATGAGGTTCTTGCCAAAGCCATAGCGGCCGATGAGCAGGGCGAGGGCAAAGAGCATGTTGATGACGGTCACCTTCCACTTGATAAAGGCATCGTCGTGGAAGAAGACGGTGAGGCCGCCGAAGAAACCGACCAGCACGAAGGTGAACAACTGCATCTTCTCGACCCGGCGATAGCGAAGCCAGCTGTACAGGAGTTGCAGGCCGGTGACGACCACCAGGGCGCCAGTGGCGGTGTAGATGTCGTAAAACTTGTAGACCGCGAAGAAGACGATCAGGGGGATGAACTCGATAAACTGCTTCATGCTGGGCTCTAACCTCAAAATTTCACTCAGTGTACCTGCCCGTCAGACAACGGCAAATGAATAAGACCGTCCATTCTGCAGGCAGTTCCTTCCCGGGGCGGCGGGTTACTCGAACAGCTGGCTGGCAATCTGGTTGCCAAGGCGCACCTGATCGTCCAGCAATGCGCGTATGTCTGCTTCCTCGATGAGGGGGTTGAGCAGGACGGCGCGCAGCAGCGTGAGCGGTTGCTCGCCATAGCGGGAGACTGCGCGCTGGGTGCGTGAGACGAAGCTGCGCCCTTCGGCGCGCTGGGCTTTTTGCAGGGCGACGTTGAAGAGATTGATCTGTTCGTTGGCCGCCACATCGGGCAGCTGACCTTGCAGGTGGGGCGGAATGCACCGGTAGGAGAGCAGGTTCATGACAGGTGCCGACATCAGCTCGAAGGCGGGGCTGGCATCGATGAGCGCGGCCATTCGCCGCGCCCTGTCGTAGTTGGCGTCGATGAGTTGGGCATAACCCTGCTGTCCCAGCATCTGGAAGGCGGCATCCAGATAGAGCGCGTTGGCGGGACGGGTCCCCTCCAGAGTGAAGCGCCCCTGATCGAAGGAGGTGGCGCGGATGGCGTAGGGAGCCTCGCGCTTCACCGTCATCATCAGGTCCGGTTGGCGGCAGAGCAGCATGCCGGTACCGAGCGGGACCAGCAACTGCTTGTGACCGTCAAGGGTGACGGTATCGGCGTGCTCTATCCCCGTAAGCAATCCCTGATAGCGGGGCGAGAAGAGGGTCGGACCACCCCAGGCCGCGTCCACGTGGAAGTGGATTTGCTCGCGCCGGGCGATGGCGGCCAGTTCCGGCAGCGGGTCGACGGAGCCAAAATCCGTGCTGCCGGCCACACCGACCAGCGCCAGCACCTTGAGCTTCTGCTCCCTGCATTGTTGAAGGGCCTGTTCCAGCGCCGCCAGACTGAGCCGGTTGTGCTCGTCTGTGTCGAGACGCCAGACGCTGCGAGCCCCGAGTCCCAGCAGATCCATCCCCTTGTCGAAGGAGTAGTGCATCAGCCGCGAGCCCAGAATGACGGCGCCGCGATAGCCCTGCTCGGCGAGGGCGAACAGGTTGTCGCCACAGGCCCGGTTGCGGGCCAGCCAGAGAGCGGTGACGTTGGCGATGGTACCGCCACTGGTCATGACGCCGAGGGCTGCATCCTTGGCATGCATATGGGCTGCATAGAAGGTATCGTCCTCGCGGTAGACCAGACGGTGCAGCTTGGCCAGCACTTCCCGCTCCAGAAAGCTCAGCAAACGGGAGGACTCCATCTTCATCGGGTTCTGGTTGAGCATCACCAAGAGCCGGGAGAGCTCGGCGGTGAAGGCCGGCAGCGGTGCCGTCATGTGTCCCATGTAGCGGGGAGAGGTGAGGTGCGATGCCCCGGGTACCAGGGTGGCGAGCCGTGCCAGATAGTCCCGGGGAGAGATGCCGGTGGCGGGCATGCACGACTGATCGAGCTGGTGGGTGAAACTGCCCCGCTGATAGGGGGCCTGACTGTCGTCGGAATGATGGAAATGCTCCAGCAGGGCCGTCATGGCCTTGCCGAAATCAGGATCCGGTTGTGTAAACAGTTCAGTGAGCTTCATCGGGTTCTCCAGACCAGATTGTCGGGCAGACGCGGCCATCCGCATGGGCGGCGTCGGCGGCAGAGCATACACCAAAGGGGCGGGGGGCACAGCCATCTCTGGCCCTCCCTCTCCTCGCCCCTTTATTTTCAGCTAACACTTGTAGCCTGAAACGTCGGCCGCTAGAGTGGGCCGGTAATGGATTGGAGGTAATGATGGATGTGACGGGGTACTCCCCACGGGAAGAGTGGGCGAATCGCCTCAGCCATGGGCTGGGGCTGCTGCTGGGCGGACTGGGACTGGTCTTGCTGCTGCACAAGGGGTGGGATCAGGGGCCCAGGGTACTGCTGAGCTACGGCGTCTACGGTGCCAGCCTGGTATTGCTCTATCTCGCCTCGACGCTCTACCACAGCGTGAGCTCGGTGGCGGCCAGACGCTGGAGCAAGCTGTTCGATCACTGCGCCATCTATCTGCTGATCGCCGGCACTTATACCCCCTTCCTGCTGGTGGCGCTCGATACGCCGCTGGCGCAAGGACTGATGGTGGTGATCTGGGGGCTGGCCCTGGCGGGGGTCGTGTTCAAGCTGATCTTCATCAATCGCTTCAAGAAGGTGTCGCTATTTACCTATCTGATGCTGGGCTGGCTGTCGCTGGTGGTCATCTACCAGCTCTATCTGCATCTGGATGGTACCGGGCTCCTGCTGCTGGGGCTGGGTGGTCTCATCTACAGCCTGGGAGTGATCTTCTATGTGGCCAAGCGCATTCCCTACAACCACGCCATCTGGCACCTGTTTGTGCTGGGTGGCAGTCTGTGCCACTTCATGGCCATTTATGGCTACATCTGATGGCTAACCCTTAATTGGTATTTTTGTGCTCATGAAAGCCTGAATTCGTGCGGCACCCCACAGTTGCCCCCTTCGTTTGCTGACAAGCTAGTGCCAGTTCAGTTTGGAAAGGATGCAAACGATGAGTGAGATCGCGCTTTCCATCAGCATGCTGTCGCTGGTGGCAGTGCTGGGGCTCTGGCTGGGAAACTGGCGGGTCTATGGCGTGGGTTTGGGTATTGGCGGGGTGCTGTTCGGCGGCATCATAGTGGGCCACTTCGCCGGCTTGTCCGGGTTGAAGCTGGATGAGCAAACACTTCATTTTATTCAGGAATTCGGCCTGATCCTGTTCGTCTACACCATAGGCATCCAGGTCGGTCCCGGCTTCTTCTCCTCCTTGCGCAGTTCGGGCCTCAAGCTCAATGGCTTCGCGGCCCTGCTGGTTCTGCTCGGCTGCCTGGTGGCGGCAGCGTTGCACCAGCTGTTCGATGTACCGCTGCCGGTGATCCTCGGGGTCTTTTCCGGGGCAGTGACCAATACCCCGTCCCTGGGGGCTGGCCAGCAGATCCTGGCGGAGCTCGGGGCGGATCCTGGATCCACCGGCCTGATGGGGATGGGCTATGCGGTGGCCTACCCGTTCGGGATCTGCGGCATCCTGCTCACCATGTGGCTCATCCGGATGTTCTTCCACATCAAGATCGAGGAGGAGGCGGTCGCTTTCGAGCAGCAGGCTGGCAAGACCAAGGAGAGTCTGCAAACCATCAACATTGCCGTGCGCAATCCCAACATGCATGGCCTGATGCTCCGCGAGATCCCGAGTCTGGACGAGGCGGACGTCATCTGCTCCCGACTCAAGCGTGGCGACGAACTGATGGTGCCAAAGCCCGACTCGCGCATCGAACTTGGCGACCTGCTGCACCTGGTGGGGGAGCGCCATGCCCTGCACAAGGTGCTGCTGGTGCTTGGAGAGGAGGTAGACACCTCCCTCTCCACCCGCGGCACCGATCTGCGGGTTGAGCGGGTGGTGGTCACCAATGAGCAGGTGCTCGGCAAGCGGATCCGCGATCTCGACATCAAGCAGAAATACGATGTGGTCATCTCGCGCCTGAATCGGGCCGGCATCGAGCTGGTGCCGACCAGTCAGACCAGTCTGCAGTTCGGTGACATCCTGAACCTGGTGGGGCGGCTCGATGCCATCGAGGCGGTCACCAGCGTGGTGGGCAACGTGCAGCAGAAACTGCAGCAGGTGCAGATGCTGCCCGTCTTCATCGGTATCGGGTTGGGGGTATTGCTCGGATCCATTCCCTTCTACCTGCCGGGATTCCCGGCGGCGCTCAAGCTGGGGCTGGCAGGGGGACCGCTGGTGGTGGCGCTCATCCTGTCTCGTATCGGCAGCATCGGCAAGCTCTACTGGTTCATGCCGCCGAGCGCCAACCTGGCGCTGCGGGAAATAGGCATAGTGCTCTTCCTGGCGGTGGTGGGGTTCAAGTCCGGGGCCGGCTTCATCGACACCCTGATCAACGGCGACGGTCCCGCATGGATGATGTACGGTGTGGCAATCACCCTCATCCCGCTGCTGCTGGTGGGTGTGCTGGCACGCCATTATGGCAAGCTCAATTACCTCACGCTGTGCGGGCTGCTGGCCGGCTCGATGACGGATCCTCCCGCTCTGGCATTTGCCAACGGCATGCACCCCACCAGTGGTGCCAGCGCACTCTCTTACGCGACCGTCTACCCCCTGGTGATGTTCCTGCGGATCATCTCGCCCCAACTGCTGGCCATCCTGCTCTGGGCCGGTGTCTGACACCTCACGAGACGGGAGCCGATGAGGCTCCCGTCTTCGTTTTGTCACAATTGATGCTATTGATTTAATTAATTTTATTCATCTTCGGCGTCCCTTCGTTTTCACCCCGAAACCCGGCTTCATTTCGGTCTGTCCATTCGATTTTTCTCACTGGTTTATGGCCTGATAAACGGGCACATTGGAGGCTGGAGCAATATGCCCTTCGATATTTCAGGAGAAACCATGAGCAATCAGCGCATCGTATTGGATCAGGATGTCGTCGTTACCCACTTGCAAGGCAAAATGTATCTGGTCGCCGCCGACGGGAGCCAGAGACTCGTTGCAGAAGGCGATGTACTGCCCAAGGATGCGGTATTGCTTGCGCCCGAAGGGGCCAGCTTCCAGGGAGGGGAGACCACGTTCACCCTGGGTTCCGGCGAGCGCCCCGAACAGGGTGACGCCGTGCTGGCGAACGCGGGTACGCCCGATGACATCGCCGCCTTGCAGCAAGCGATTCTGGACGGAACCGACCCCACCAAGGCATTCGAAGCGTCGGCGGCGGGCGGAGCCCCGGCCGCAGGCAATGCGGGGGGCGTGGCTGGTGCCAGCGGCAACGGCGGTTTCGTCACTATCGATCGTACCGGTGATGCAACTATCTCCAGCGCAGGCTTTGACAGCGCGAACCCGGCTGGCGCGGCGCCGCTGGTGGATGCGCAAAGCAGCGAGGATGAGCTGGTCGACCTCACCGCTCCCGTCATCACCGTCTCTGCCCCCGACAACACCAACGATCGGACGCCGACCCTGACCGGTACCACGGATGCCCCCGCTGGCAGCACGGTGACTCTGGTGGTGACCGATGCCAACGGCAATCAGCAGACCCTGACCGCTACGGTGCAACCGGATGGCAGCTTCAGCGTGGATGTCACGACACCGCTGGCCGAAGGGGGCTATCAGGTGACGGCTTCCGTGACCGATCCGGCCGGCAACACCGGTACCGCGACCGATGATGGCAGCGTGGACAGTACCGCGCCCTCGGCGCCACAAGTCGAAATCCAGGACGGCGCGGACAATGTCATCTCCGCCAACGAGCGCGAAAATGGGATGGATGTCATCATCCGGCTGCCGGGCGATGCCAAGGCTGGCGATCGTCTCGATGTGGACTGGAACGGTGATGGCGTGCCTGACTCCAGCAGAATTCTGACGACTGACGACATCGGCCGTACCCAGGTCACCCTGACCATCCCCACTACGGATCTGCCAGTCAACGGCCCCATCACTGTGGATGTCACCCTGACCGACCCTGCGGGAAACACCTCGCCCAAGGGGACCGACAATAGCGTGGTGAATGCCGCGCCTCTGCCGGGGGACGACCAGTTCACCGTGGCGGAGGATGGCACCGTCACCATCAATGTGCTTGGCAACGACACGGATGTGGATGGTGATCGCCTCACCATTACCGCCATCAACGGCCAGACCATTGCCGAAGGTGGCTCGGTAGCGATCAGCAATGGCTCCGTCACCCTGAGCAATGGCCAGCTGATCTTTACGCCGGCCCCGGATTTCAATGGCAGCATCGCGTTTGAATACACCATCACCGATGGCCTGAACAGCGCCACAGGTGGGGTGACGGGGACTGTTACGCCTGTCAACGATGCGGCTGTCATTACCGGCACCGACACCGGTGGCGTGGTGGAAGACGAAACCAACCCGATCCTGACCGAGACTGGCACCCTGAGCGTGACCGATGTGGACGGCGCCGATGAGGCCAAGTTTGTGGCCGGCAACGGCACCCCGAGTGCGGGTGCATTGGGCAGCCTGACCATCACCGAGACCGGTACCTGGAGCTACAGCGTCGACAACAGCAAGGTGCAGTACCTGGGCGAAGGTGAGACCAAGGTCGAGACCTTCACCGTGCAGAGTATGGATGGCACGCCGCACATTGTGACCATCACCATCAACGGCACCGACGACGTGCCGACGCTGACGCCGGATGTGGGCAGCGTGACCGAAGATGCGGTGACGGCGGGCACGACCAAGCTGGAGACCAGCGGCACGCTGGCAGCCGGCACCGGCGGCGATGCCGGTGAAGACAAGTTCATCGCGGGCACGCTCGACGGCAAGTACGGCCAGCTGGTGCTGGGCGCGGATGGCAAGTGGACGTACAGCGCCGACAA
>NZ_JBFODR010000037.1:0-72147 GCF_040908425.1 Aeromonas sp. R2-1 | reverse complement strand
CTCACCGCGAAGTCTTCGAACAGGCTGTTGTTGCCGTTCGCCGTCGGGTGCGCCTCGTTGTCGTTCAGGGTGTAGCTGTAGCTCACCAGCCCGGTCGCCGGGTTGTACCCGGTGATGGTCAGGGTGTTGCCCAGCGGCGTGGTCACCCCGCTCAGCGGGAAGCCCGCCACCACCCCGTTCACCACGATGTTGATGCCACCCACGCTCAGGGTCTTCACCCCGTCCAGCGCGCTGATGGTGAAGTCCCCCGTCACCGTGGTCGACTCCTTGCTGCTGTCCGACCCCGCCGATTCGTTCTCGCCGCGGGTCGCCAGCAGGTCGTCTTCGTACACCTTCACATCCCCGCCCTCGCCCTTGGGCGTCAGGTTGGTGATGGTCACCCCGTCATCGTCGTTCTTGATGGTCAGGGTCAGGGTCGCCGTGCTCACGTCTCCGTCCGCATCCGTCAGGGTGTAGGTGAACACTTCGCTGCCCACCCCGCCCCCGGTCAGCGCCTTGAAGTCACCGTCGTTCGGGTTGAGGGTGTAGGTGTAGGTGCCGTTGGCATTGAGCACCAGGCTGCCGTAGGTCCCGTTCAGGGTGCCCGCGGTCACCGCCGCGCCATCCGCCCCCTGCACGTCGTTGGTGATGACGTTGCCATTGAGGACCAGGTTGTTCTCGCTCGCCGCCGTCAGGTTGACGTCGCTCACCGCCGTCGGCACGTCGTCCAGCACCACGACATCCAGCCCTGCACTGGTCGTGTCGCCATCGAGGTCCGTCAACACAACGTTGAAGCTCTCCGTCAGAGCCCCATCATTTGCAGGTTTGTTATGTGTTTCGTTATCGTTCAGGGTGTAGCTGTAGGTCACGCTGCCAACCCCTGTCACCGGGTTGTAGCTGACGCCGGTCACCAGCAGTTGATTTCCCAAAGGACTGGGGATCCCCTGGGGGAAGGTGGTCAAGACCTGGCCATTGCTGATCAGCGTCACACCTCCCAGCGTCAGGCTTTGTACTCCATCTGCCGCATTGAATGTAAAGGTACTGCTCTTGGTCAAGGCTGCGCCATCGGAGGCTGAGCCATCCGGCAATGCGGCTTCATCAAGGACAAGCTCACCACCCTCGACCTGCAATCCATTCAGCGAGACAGGCTCATCTACAGGGGTGATGGTGATGGTCAGAGTGGAGTCGTTGGTATCATCCCCATCCGTTACGGTGTAATTGACCGCAGGTACAGGGCCTGTGTAGTTCAGCGCAGGGGTAAAGGTATAGGAGCCGTCGGCATTGATGATCAGCGTACCAATCCCATCCAGCGTGCTCTCAACGCCGGCAGCAATTCCCTGATTGCTACCCCAGCTATAGGAAATGACAGACGTATCAAGGGGACCATCCGGATTGTTGCTGTTGTCGAGCACATTGCCACTGATGGCCTGATCTTCCTGGGTAACAGCAGACTCATCCTGATCATCGAGCTGATTCTCGGGCAGAAGATCGTCTTCCTGCAGCACATTCTGATCGATCAACGTGTCATAGCCGGTATCGAATCCGGCCTCAGCTATGGTCGCATCTCCGATGCGATCTATGACAACAAAACCACCATTGCCACTGGCCCCAGCGACCCCGCCGATACCGCCACCACCACCGGCGGCAGGTGCCCCACCGGCAGCAGAGGCTTCGAAGTTCTTGGTCGGGTCAACCCCTTGCAGGATGGATTGTTGCAGCGCCGCAATTTCTGGCGACACTTCAGGCGAGCCTTGCTGATGATTGGCAACCGATGAGGAAGATTGCCCCTCTGGAGGCATCTCTGTCCCTGCCGGAACACCATTGTCCGCTGCAGGTTTGTCATCGTAGGGCGCCAGCATCAATTTGGCATCATCAGCGATATTGAGTCTGGCGCCAGGCTGCAGGATCTCGCCAGGCTGGAGAGGGCGACTGCTGCCATCGGCAAGCAGGATCTGAACGTTGCCTTCTACGGAAGAGACGACCACGGTTTTGTCGATGATTTGGGTGCGCATATCCATTGCTCCAGGGTGACAGATCTTGATGCCTACACTCTAGATACGCCCCCGTCCTGCTTCCGTTGCAAAAATGTACAGGGTTGAGTCTCTTTGACTTCATCCGATGCAGCGAATCGAACGAATATTTTTTACATATAAAAATCAATTAAGTAACAGCGCGAGTTTTAGTGATATTACCTGTTTGTCGCGTAAAAATGATGTACATATTCTAAACAGATATAAAAAAGGGCCCTTAATGGGCCCCTTTCTATCGAGTTGTACCGCTTATGCCAGTGGAAATGCAGGGTGAACGAACCCCTGATAACCATCGATATGCAAACTGGACAACAATTCAACCTGCCGTTGATCTTCCACCCGGGTGGCGATCGTCGTGACACCCGCATTGTGGGCAGCCCGACAGACAGCCGCCAGGAAGGAGGTATCGGCGCCTGGTTCCATGACCTGGCTGGTATACCCGTGGTCCACCTTGACATAGGTGGGGGTCAGCTCTTCCAGATAGCCGAGGGACTGGAAGTGCCGGCCATAGTGATCGACCCCCCACAAGAAGCCGTGCTCTCGCAACAGCTCAACCAGATGAGTCACATACTCTTTGTGTTTCATGATGGCCGCTTCCGGGATCTCGAACAGCAGTCGCTCCTTCAGCTCCACGTTCAGCGACAGATAGCCTCTGAGCCATGTCAGGAACTCATCCGAACAGAGAGAACCCGCCGTGATATTGACTGCCAACACCAATTCCGGTTGCTGCTTGAACAAGGGGACGCAGGCTTCAAGCACCGCCTTGTCAAACTCGGCCCCCATCTTGAACTGCTCGATCGCAGGCAAGAACTGCCCTGCGAAGTAATCCGTTCCATCTCGCGAGATGGCCGCGAACAACTCGGCATGCAGGCGGGTACCATCATCGAAGCGACATGCAGGCTGTGCCTTGAAGCGCCAGAGATGTCTGGCAATGGCATCCTGCACCAGGTCTCGCCAGGCAAGGCGTCCCATCAGTCCCTGCTCATTGCCGCCTTCCATCACGACGGCACCGCGCCGCTCATTGCGCGCTTTGCCAAGGGCGTTATCCGCCTTCGTCAGCAGGGCCGAGAGATCGTCATTGCCATCACGGCCGGCGATGCCGACGACGGACAGCGCACCGCTTTCTCCCATGGGATTGACAACCAGATCGGCGATACGGCTGTTGATGAGCTCCGCCAGCTCCTTGAGCTGAGAGAGATCATCGGTGGGGCAGAGCAAGGCATACTCGGTCGCCGAGATCCGGGCCAGTGCCGCGCCATCCCAACCATCCAGCAGTTCCCTGAGCACCTGTGCAATGGACTTGACCATGTTGTCCCTTGCAGCAAAGCCCTCTTCCCGATAGAGATCGTCCAGCATGTCGACGGCCACCAGCATGACCCCGCCCTGCCCGGCCTCCGCAATCCAGGCATTGACCTGCCCGACGAAGTAAGAGCGGTTGCCAAGCCCGGAGACGGCATCCACATAGACGCGGGATCGCAGGTTCTCGGCCTCGTCGGCCTGCTCTTTGAACTGCACGGCAAGCTTGCTGGAAAGGGTATTGATGGCCTGTACCACTTGCCGCAGCTCGCGGGTCTTGGGCTCGGGAATGGCGTGGCCGAAATGGTGCAGCTCGATTTCAACCGCCTGATCGCAAATCAGCTTGAGCGGTTTGAGCAGATAATTGAGCGCCCGCATCAGCAAGAGAGTGGTGACGAGAAAGCCGACCAGGAACCAGGTGGCCAGTTCGCTCATTCCTTTCCAAAGCTCGTAGTAGGCTTGTCCAGGGTGGCCGACGACCTTCAGCTTGCCCAGTTGTAGCCAACCCGACGTCAAAATCGATTCATTGGCCACTTCAGGGAACAGATCCAGCCCAATGAACCACTGTGGGACCCCTTCGATATGGCTGCTGTTCTCCAGCTCGATGACATCCTTGGAGGCCAGCAGATCGAGACGGACCAACTTGTAGTAACCCCCGTCGAACACCGCCTTGATCACGGATTCGGCACTGACCTTGTCGCCGTTCTCCAGATAGGGGGTCAGCGCCAGACCCAGTGCGGTGGACGTATTGATGACGGTGGTCTCCTGCTGCTGCGCCAGGTAGTTGCGGGTCGAATTGAATTGCACCCAATAGGTGGCGGCAAACAGCAATCCGAACAGCAGCAGCATGGTTGCCAATAGTTGTCTGTAGAGCGTCATAGGTTAATCATCCAAATTGACCGCAGGCCGAGCCAATCGCCCCGATGTCATGCGATTGCGTAAGTCTGTCCATAATCCCAAGCGGGATGATTGCCCGGCCAGTTCCCCTTGACCACGCGCCTTCATCAGCCACAAGTGACTACCGTTAAAACTGTAAATTGGCAACAAATCCGCCCGTTGGGTCGCCGGGCGAATTGATCCGACAAGATTGTCCAGAATCAGGGGTACTGCCGCAGGCGTCTCATAGTAGGCAACGACCATATGAAACTGGTTATAATCCAATGCCTTGACATATACCATTCGCATTTTTTCATCAGGGATGCCAAGTTCCAGCAAGGTAAAATACTTGGAAATGCTGAAGTCTTCACAATCTCCCCCCGCTGCGCCCAGAAATTCCAGCGGTGTCGCCCAATAATCCTTCTTGTGCCACAACTTGATGTCATCGATGAAACGCATCTGGTTGAAGAACTGGTTCACCTTCTCCAGCTTCTGCCGATCCGTCAGCCCCGCCGCCTTGTTCTGCATTGCCAAAGTGCGCCAGCTGGTGACCCGTTTGCCGGCCCTGGGGCCATAGGTCTCCTCCGCGCGCTTGACCAGTTTCATATCCTCCGGTGAGAGAGGCTGGCTGGCGCTGAGCAGCAGGGGGATCGCCAGCAGGGCCAGCCACAGCAGGCGAACCCGCCAGGGCGCACGTGCACCTGCGACAGCTCGATACCCATCACGTCGGCTCCAGCCTGTCGATGCCACTTCTTTCTGTGTCATGACGCCGCCATCATCCCCTGACCGCCGGACGCATAAAAGAATGACTGCAGCACGCTGCAGCCATTCCCCTTGCCTGATATGACATCAGTGGCAGGGCCATCAGTTGTTGTTGGCCTGCCATTCAGCCGGTTGCTGCACATTCAGGGCATTGAGCAGACCACCGGTGGCATTGAGGATACGATAATCTGCCAACAGGGAGTCGTACTCGGCCGTGATGTAGCTGCGGCGAGCCTCGAACAGTTCGTTCTCCGTGTTCAGCACGTCCAGCAAGGTCCGTTGGCCCAGGCCGAATTGCTTCTTGTAGGCCTGTACGGTGTCATAGCTGGCGTCCACGTGCTCTTTGAGGAAGACTTTTTGCTTGGCCAGCGACTCTTTGGCGTTCCAGGCGAGGCGGGTCCCCTCTTCCACCTGACGGAAGGCATTCATGTGAATGTCTTTGGCCTGGGAATAGAGCGCTGAGGTTGCCTTGCTTTCTGCCAGATCGGACCCACCGCGGAACAGGTTGTAACGCATCCGGACCATGGCGGTGAGATCGTCGTTACGGCCTTTGACCGCATCGATGTCCTCGTTCCAGTTCTGATCCACTTCAAAGGCTACGTTCGGGTAGAACCCGGACTTGGAGCCTTCATGCTGGTACTTCGCCTCTTCGATGTCCTGCAGGGATGACAGCAGGGTCGGGTGAACCTCTGTTGCCGTCTTCAGAGCATCTTCCAGTGTTGCGGGCAGGAGTTGGGTATTCGGTACGGGCTGAACGAGATCCTTGGGCACTTCATTGACGACACGGATGAACTCGCTCTCGGCATCCCGATAGTTGTTCTCCGCCGCCGCCTGATTGGAGTAAGCCCGAGCCACACGACCGTCGATCTGGGTCTGGTCAGCGGTCGACCCTAGACCGGAGTCGGTCCGTTTCTGGATGTCACTGCGGATCTGCTCGTGGGTTTCAAGGTTCTGCTTGGACAGCTCCAGGATCTCCTGCTGACGCAGCATGTTGAGGTAGACCTCGGCCACGCGCAGGGCCGTGTTCTCCGCCTCGGAGATCATCGCCAGGCGCTGGGCCTGGGCGGCGGCATCGGTCCGTGCCACGTTGCTGCTGACATCAAAGCCGTCAAACAGCATCTGGCGAAGGCTGATCCCGGCCTCCTTGCGCGTCATGGAGTCATCGATCGTCTGTGAATTCGGACCTGCGGCACGGGTCGAGGGACTGTCAGTCTTCTCGTAACCGACGCCACCACGCAGATCAATGGTGGGGTAATAGCCGCCCTTGGCTCCATCATGCTGATACAGTCGTGCCTGATAGAGATCAAAAGCTTCCTTGATTTTCGGATGGGTAGCCAGTGACTGCGCCACTGACTGTTCCAGCGTCTGTGCCTGGCTCAGGCCCGGGAACAGTATGGTGCCACTAACCAGCATGGCAACAATCGTCTTCTTCATGGTATCTCCAGTCATGTTGTTTTTAGATTGTTGGCTTATCGTTCTCTCAGTGCCGACTGCTTAGCCCTCAAGATGGGTTTCAGCAAGTAGTCTAGGACACTTTTTTTACCAGTAATAATATCTGCACTGGCTAACATACCGGGGATGATGGGAAGTGCGTTAAGCTCATCGCCCAGATAACTCTTCTCGGTTCGTACTCGCACCAGATAGAAGGAATTGCCCTCCTCATCCTGGATTGAGTCGGCACTTATCTGTTCAACCTTGCCATGTAAACCTCCATAAATAGTGAAATCATAGGCAGTTATCTTGACCACGGCCTCCAGTCCGGGTCTGAGGAACGCGATGTCCTTGGGCGACACCTTGGCTTCAACCAGCAGGGTGTCTTCCAGCGGCACTATCTCCATCAGGTCCATGCCCGGCTGAACGACCCCACCCAGCGTATTAATCTTGAGCTTTTTGATGGTCCCCTTGAGAGGCGCGATCACACTGGTACGATCGACTCTGTCCCTGAGGCCGACCTGACCCTCCGACAACTGGCTCAACTTGCCTTGACGTTCGTTCAGCTCGGTCTGGGAGTCCGCCCGGAATTTCAGGGCGATATCATTTCGCTTCGAGATGGTCTCCCGCAGTACCGAGTTGAGCTTGGGCACCAGCAGGCGGTTCGCCTCCAGCTCCCCTTGCATTTCGTTGACCTGCCGCTCCAGTTTAATTAGCTCCACTTGAGGAACTATACCCTCTTTTGCGAGAGGACGGCTGATGTTCAGCTCCTGACGAGCCAAATCAACGCTGCGGCCGACGGTCCGGATCTTGGCATTGAGCTCTATGGTCTCCTGCTCTTTCTGCTCGATCTGCTGTCCCAGGATGTAGAGCTGGTTCTTGAGGTTGTTTAACCGCGCCTCCTGCACCGATCTTTCACGGGCGGCATATTCGGCAAAGACATTCTCGTACCCTTCGGGGAACTCGATGGCCTGTTTGTCGATGGCAACCTGTTCACGCCAGCCCAGATTGGGCTCGTTCTTGACCACCACGCTGCGAATTTCGGCGCGCAGGCGGGCGATATCCCCCTTGAGGGTGACCAGCTCCTGCTCCCGTTCGCGAAAATCCGACTTGAAGCGGGTATCGTCGATGCGCAGCAGTGGCTGTCCCTTCTCGACGATGTCCCCCTCCTTGACGAAGATCTCCTTGACGATCCCCCCTTCTAGGTTCTGGATCACCTGCAACTGGCGCGACGGTATCACCTTGCCCTGGCCGACGGTCACTTCATCCAGCTCTGCCCAGGCTGCCCAGACGATGGCGCTGACAAAAAACAGGAAGCAGGCCCACAGCAGGACTCTGGCACGGGTGGGTGTCGTCAGCAGCACGGCGGCGGCGCCGTCATCCACGTACTCGAGATGTTCGGGTGCAGGCAAGACCGTATCTGAGGGCGTTTTCTTGAACCAGTGGTTAGCCATTCGCCGTCTCCTGCACCCGCACCTTGCCTTCCTTCAATTGCTGCAACACCACCTCTTTGGGACCGTCCGCCACTATCTTCCCCTGCTCCACGACGATGACCCGGGAAGCGACATCCAGCATGGAGGTCTTGTGGGTGATGAGGATAAGGGTGGTTTCGGGGCCGAGCCGCGCCAGCTCCTGCTTCACGTGCATCTCTGACTGGTTGTCCATGTTGGAGGTCGGCTCGTCCATCACCAGAATGGGGGGATCGTTGAGCAGGGCGCGCGCCAGCAGGATGGACTGACGCTGGCCACCGGAGAGCTGACGTCCCCCTTCGCCTATCTGTCTGTCGAGGCCGTTGGGATCCCGGTTGGTAAAGTTGGTGACCCCGGCCCGCTTGGCGGCGCGTAAGACACGGGCATCATCCACCAGGGGATTGCCCAGCATGATATTGTCCCGCACTGAACCAAAGAAGAGGGTCACATCTTGCGGCACGCAGCCGATGTTGCGGCGAATGATGGTCGGCGGCAGTTGGTCCAGCTCAAAGCCGTCCAGACGCACCAGACCGTCAGTCGGACGGTAGAGACCCATCAGCAATTTCTCCAGCGTGGTTTTACCCGCACCGATGCGTCCGATGATGGCCACCTTCTCACCCGGCTCGATGCGCAGGTTGATGTTGTGCAGGGTGCTGCTCTCCATGCCCGGATACTTGAAGGAGACATTTTCAAACTCGATGCGCCCCTGGATGACCGGATGGTGGATGTACTGCCTGCCCTCCTCCTGCTCACCCGGCGTCATCATGATCTTCTCCAGGATCTCGAGCGCCGACTTGGCCTGGTTGTAGCGGGTGGAGAGTACCGAGAGCTGCACCATGGGGGCGATGGCCCGGCTCGACAGCATCACGGCCGCTATCATGCCCCCCATGGTCACCAACCCTTCCGAGATCTGGTAAACACCGACGATCACCAGTCCCACTGTCACCACCTGCTGGATGTAGCTCGCCAGAGAAGACATGGAGTTGGTGATGCGCCGGGTCTGTACGCCCCAGGTCGAGATGTGGGACACCGCCTGCTCCCAGCGGTGCTGGAACATGCTCTCGGCCCCGAAAATCTTCACGGTCTCAAGGCCCGAGATGCTTTCGATCAGATTGGCGTTCTTCTGGGAGGCGAGCCGGGAGCCCTCCTCGATGGATTGCTTCAGCGGTGCCTGAATGTAGAAGCTGTAGGCCACCAGGATCAGGATGGCGATGATGGGCACCACCACCATGACACCGGCGAAAATCCAGATGATGAAGAGGAAGAAGATGGCAAACGGCAGATCGATCAGGGTGGAGACGGTGGCCGACGTGAAAAACTCGCGCACCGATTCAAACTCCTGCAAGTGCTTGGCAAAGGCACCGGTCGACGCAGGCCTGGACTCCATCTTCATGCCCATCACCTTGGCAAAGATTTTGGCCGACAACAGCACGTCGGATTTCTTGCCTGCAATATCGATGAAGTAGCTGCGCAGCTGGCGCATCACGAAGTCGAAGGTGAACACCACCATGGCTCCAACCGCCAGCACCCAGAGGGAGTCGAATGCCAGGTTGGGCACAATCTTGTCATAGACGTTCATGGTGAACAGGGGGCTGGCGATGGCAAACAGGTTGATGAGGATCGAGGCCACCAGCACATCCCGATAGATACCACGGGACTCGAACAAGGTGCTCCAGAACCAGTGACCATCACGGGTCTCCAGCACTTTGGGCGAGCGCTCATCAAACTTGAACTGCCGCTTGACGTAGAACAGACGACCATTGTACTCGTCACCAAGCTGGGCAAGACTGACCCATTGGGCCGCGTCTCCGGCCTGGGGAAAGATGACCCTCGCCTGGGTCCGTTCTTCATTCCATTCAAGCAAGATGCAGGCGCCGCCATTGCGCGTCTGCAAGACGCAGGGCAGCAGCAGGGAGGAGATCTGTTCAAGGGGCTGGATCACTTCGCGGGCAGAGAGACCGCCCCGCTCGGCGGCACGACTGAAGAGCGCCGTGCTGAGACGCCCGGAGACCAGTGGCAAGCCGGTGGTGAGAGCATCCTGACTGTTGGGCACCCCGTAAAAGCGGGTCAAAAAGACCAGGCACTCCAACAGTTCATCTATATGGCTGGTTTCTGCTTGCATAGCATCCCATCAAACATGATTCAGAAGGTTGTCTCGGGGCCGAATATCCAAAGCCCGGCGGCGATCCGGAAAAACAGAACAGACCTCGCCACCCAGACCCACAACCCGATTAGCGCACAGAGCCGGGACACTGCATGTCTCGCCTCCCTTACAGATTTTCATGCCGGAAACGGAGGGGACATACCAAGCACCTGATGTTGCCAAGAAATATGCCACCCGGTTCGAAGAGACACCGCCCGGTATACAAACTGCAAAGAGTTATTGATAACTATATCTTTTTTCAAGCCGACCATCTTATCAAGGTGACTTGAACGAAACTATACTCCAAAGACTGAATTTCATCTAATAACCCACTGTTTTTTTGACGAAATTAGAGTTGGCACTCGCCCGTGGGAGGGAGAGAAAAAGGGCGTCCCAGGCAGTGCCCCTGAGGGCCTGAGCGTGCCAGCTCCGCGGCAATGGCGGTCATGGCGCTCCAGCGATTCTCGCACCAGGCGGGGGCCAGCAGGGTCGGGCGGCGCGCCGACGCCGAGACCCTGTGATAGACCACCTCGGGAGGCGTGTACTGGATCATGGCGACCGCCGCCGCCACATACTGCTCCATCGTCAACACATCCAGCCGTCCCGCCTGCCACGCCTTGCCAAGGGTGCTCCCCTCCACCACATGCAGTGGGTGAAGCTTGATCCCCTCGACGCCGGTCTCCACGATACGGTGCAGGGTTTCCAGGCTGTCCATCGGCACCTCGCCGGGCAGGCCGACGATGAGGTGGGCACACACCTTGATGCCTCGCAGATGGGCTCTGGTTACAGCGTCAACATAGGCGGCATAGCCGTGACCCCGATTGATGCGTTGCAACGTCTTGTCGTTGGCACTTTGCAGCCCGAGCTCCAGCCACACCTCGTAACCTCTGGCCTGATAACCTGCAAGCAAATCCAGCACCGCATCGGGTACACAATCAGGGCGAGTTCCGACGCAGAGCCCCACCATGTCGCTCACCGACAAGGCTTCTTCATACATGCGCTGAAGGTACTCCACTTCGGCATAGGTGCTGGTATAGGCCTGAAAGTAGGCCAGATAGCGCCTGGCCCGGGTCACCTCGTCCCGGCGTGCCAGCAGTTGCTGCACCACGGAGAGTTGCTGGGCCGACTCGTCGGCAAAGGAGGAGACATTGCAGAAAGTGCAGCCACCCCGGCCCAGGGTGCCGTCCCGGTTGGGGCAGGTAAAGGCCCCGTGGATGGAGAGTTTGTGGATCTTCTGGCCGTGGCGTTGCTTGAGATCCTGGCCGAATGTATTGATGAGTTCGTGTAACTGCATGACACCTCCGAAATGAGGTGTCATTCTAGCGACGCAGCCCCGCGGGCAGGCTGCGCTGGATCAATCCCGCTCTCTACCCAAAAATCATATAAATATTCACGTTAGATGCGATAAATACCCAACAGTCAGCATTCACGGTCACTTTTGACAACCTGTCACTCCTGCCACCTGGAGAAAAGTGTCATAACCTCTCGCCCATAACCGGCTGTAACTACTGAAAAAATCCTGTTTAGTCTGCTTATGGACAAATGCAAGACGCAGGATCCTGAAATGTGATCCCCGCCAAGCACACCAGAGATGACTTTGTAAAATTACTACAGTTTCCCGCCACCATGCAGTCAACCACTAAATCGTTCATAACCAGAATATAAACCCAACAAATAAATAAAAGTCAGTCATAAATACACAAAAATGCTGATTGAGTCTCAAAAACCCACATTTTGTTATGGTGATGTAACATTGCAAACAAGCGGGATGTCCAATTGACCTTGCCCGAAAATCCCATTAGTTTGGAGATTCGCCACCTCAGGCGGACGGAACCACAAGAGCCAATCGCAATTTATGCAGTCTGTTGATGACAGTGCGATGGAAGGCCGAGCAAGGGAGAAATGCAATGTCACTATATGATCCAAAGCTGGAGAGGGATAACTGTGGCTTCGGCCTGTTGGCCCACATGGAAGGGGAAGCCAGCCACAAGCTTGTCCGTCTCGCGATGTCAGCCTTGGCTCGCATGCAGCACCGCGGCGGTATCTCCGCTGATGGTAAGACCGGCGACGGCTGCGGCCTGTTGCTGCAAAAACCCGACAGCTTCTTTAGAGCTGTCGCCGAAGAGAAGGGATGGCACCTGGGCCGCAACTACGCGGTCGGCATGCTGTTCCTCAACCCCGATCCCATCCTGGCCCAGGCCACGCGCGACATCATCGACGAGGAGCTAGAAAGAGAGACCCTGAGTCTGGTCGGCTGGCGCAAGGTGCCCATCGATACCAACGTACTCGGTTCCATCGCCAAGGCGTCCCTGCCCAGTATTGAACAGGTCTTTGTCAACGCGCCCCCGGGCTGGGTCGACAAGGATCTCGAGCGCCGCCTCTATATCGTGCGCCGCCGCATCGAGAAGCGCATCAGCGACGACTACTTCTATGTGGTCAGCCTTTCCAACCTGGTCACCGTCTACAAGGGACTGTGCATGCCGGTGGATTTGCCGCGCTTCTATCTGGATCTGGCCGACATCCGCATGCAGGCCGCCATCTGCGTGTTCCACCAGCGTTTCTCCACCAACACCAGCCCACGCTGGCCGCTGGCGCAGCCGTTCCGCTACCTCGCCCACAACGGCGAGATCAACACCATTGCCGGCAACCGCCAGTGGGCCAAGGCGCGCAGCTACAAGTTCGCCACCCCGCTGATCCCCGATCTGCAAGAGGCCGCCCCCTTCGTCAACACCACGGGGTCGGACTCCTCCAGCCTCGACAACATGCTGGATCTCTTCCTGGCCGGCGGCATGGACCTGTTCCGTGCCATGCGCCTGCTGATCCCGCCTGCGTGGCAGAAGCACCCGAACATGGATGACGACCTGCGCGCCTTCTACGACTTCAACTCCATGCACATGGAGCCCTGGGACGGCCCGGCCGGCATCGTCATGACCGACGGTCGCTACGCCACCTGCGCACTCGACAGAAACGGCCTGCGTCCGGCACGTTATGTCATCACCAAGGACAAGTTCATCACGCTGGCCTCCGAAGTTGGCACCTGGGACTACACCCCGGACGAAGTGCTGGAGAAGGGCCGTGTCGGCCCGGGGGAGCTGTTCGTGGTCGATACCAGCAACGGCAAGATCTGGACCAGCTTCGAAATTGATGACGATCTCAAGAGCCGTCACACCTACAAGCAGTGGATGGACAAGCACTGCAAGCGCCTGGTGCCCTTCGAGCAGATGGACGATGCCAGCACGGGGTCGCGGGAATTCCCGGATGACCGGCTCAAGACTTACCAGAAGCTGTTCGGCTACTCCTTTGAAGAGCTGGATCAGGTGATCCGCGTGCTCGGCGAGAATGGCCAGGAGGCGGTGGGCTCCATGGGGGATGACACCCCGATGGCGGTGCTCTCCTCCAGCCAGCGTACCCTGTACGACTACTTCCGCCAGATGTTCGCCCAGGTGACCAACCCGCCCATCGATCCCCTGCGGGAAAATCACGTCATGTCCCTGGCCACCTGTATCGGCCGCGAACAGAACGTGTTCAACGAGACCTTCGGTCACGCCCACCGGGTGCTGTTCCAGTCGCCGATCCTGCTCTACTCCGACTTCCATCAGTTGCTGGCCCTGGAAGGGGAGCACTACCGCCATGCGGTGCTGAGCCTCAACTACCTGCCCGAAGAGGGGCTGCAGGCTGCCCTTGAGCGTCTCTGCCACGAGGCAGCTGAAGCGGCCCGCAGCGGCGCGGTGCTGCTGGTACTGTCAGACCGGGACATCAGCCCGGATACCCTGCCCATACCGGCCGCCATGGCGGTGGGTGCGGTGCAGCGTACCCTGGTGGACAACAACCTGCGCTGCGACGCCAATATCCTGGTGGAGACCGCGAGCGTGCGCGACCCGCACCACTTCGCCGTGCTGCTGGGCTTTGGCGCCACCGCCATCTACCCCTATCTCGCCTACGAGACCCTCGCCAAGCAGGTAGAGGAAGGCGTGCTCAAGATGAGCCTGCGCCAGGCCATGCTCAACTACCGCAACGGCATCAACAAGGGCCTCTACAAGGTGATGTCCAAGATGGGCATCAGCACGGTGGCAAGCTACCGCTGCTCCCAGCTGTTCGAAGCCGTCGGCCTCTCCAGGGCCGTGGTCGAACTCTGCTTCCGCGGCGTATCGAGCCGCATCCAGGGTGCCGACTTTGCCGACATCCAGCAGGATCAGATCAATCTGTCCCGTCTGGCCTGGCTCGGCCGCAAGCCGCTGACCCAGGGCGGCCTCTTGAAATTCGTCCACGGTGGCGAGTACCACACCTACAACCCGGATGTGGTGCAGACCCTGCAAGTGGCGGTGCGCTCCGGCAACTATGCCGATTACAAGGAGTATGCCCGTCTGGTGAACGAGCGGCCGGTCGCCACCCTGCGGGATCTGCTGTCGCTCAAACAGGGCACCACCCCGGTTGCGCTGGATCAGGTGGAGCCAGCCGCCAGGCTGTTCCCCCGCTTCGACTCCGCGGCCATGTCCATCGGCGCCCTCGGCCCTGAAGCCCACGAGGCCCTGGCCATCGCCATGAACCGCCTCGGCGGTCAGAGCAACTCCGGCGAAGGCGGTGAAGATCCCAAGCGTTTTGGTACCGAGAAGAACTCTCGCATCAAACAGGTGGCTTCCGGTCGCTTTGGCGTCACCCCGCACTACCTGATGAACGCGGACGTGGTGCAGATAAAAGTCGCCCAGGGCGCCAAGCCCGGCGAAGGGGGCCAGCTGCCCGGTGACAAGGTCACCGCGCAAATCGCCCAGCTGCGCTACTCCGTGCCCGGCGTGACCCTGATCTCCCCGCCGCCGCACCACGACATCTACTCCATCGAGGATCTGGCCCAGCTCATCTTCGACATCAAGCAGATCAACCCGAACTGCCTGGTGTCGGTGAAACTGGTGTCCGAACCTGGCGTCGGCACCATCGCCTGTGGCGTGGCCAAGGCTTATGCGGACTTCATCACCGTCTCCGGCTACGACGGCGGCACCGGCGCAAGCCCGCTCACCTCGGTCAAATACGCCGGCTCTCCCTGGGAGCTGGGCCTGGCCGAAACCCAGCAGGCGCTGGTGGCCAACGGCCTGCGCCACAAGGTGCGCCTGCAGGTGGATGGCGGTCTCAAGACCGGTCTCGACATCATCAAGGCGGCCATCCTCGGCGCCGAGAGCTTTGGCTTCGGTACCGGCCCCATGGTGGCGCTCGGTTGCAAATACCTGCGTATCTGCCACCTGAACAACTGCGCCACCGGCGTCGCCACCCAGGATGAGAAGCTGCGCCGCGAACACTTCACCGGCCTGCCGGAGATGGTGATGAACTACTTCAAGTTCATCGCCGAGGAGACGCGCGAGCTGATGGCTGAGCTTGGCGTCACCCAGCTCACCGACCTCATCGGTCGTACCGACCTGCTGGAAGCCCTGCCCGGCCTCACCGCCCGTCAGGCCAAGCTGGACTTGTCCGGCATCCTGGCGGCCCCGGTTGCACCGGCAGGCTCCAGTCTGTTCAGCCAGCAGCACAACCCCACCTTCGACAAGGGGCCCTTGAACCTCAAGATGGTGGAAGACCTGCTGGAGGCGGTGGAAAACATGAGTGGCGGCGAGTTCCGCTACGACATCCGCAACACCGACCGCTCCGTGGGTGCACGTCTGTCCGGCGAAATCGTCAAACGCCACGGCAACCAGGGCATGGCGGCCGATCCGGTCAAGGTGCACTTCAACGGCACCGCCGGCCAGAGCTTCGGCGTCTGGAACGCCGGTGGCCTTGAGATGATCCTCACCGGGGATGCCAACGACTACGTGGGCAAGGGGATGACCGGCGGCAAGCTGGTGATCAAACCCCACGTCGGCGTGGCGTTCAAATCCCACGAGGCGGCCATCATCGGCAACACCTGCCTCTATGGCGCCACCGGCGGCAAGCTCTATGCCGCAGGGACCGCCGGCGAGCGGTTCGCGGTGCGCAACTCAGGGGCCTTGGCGGTGGTCGAGGGGATTGGCGACAACGGCTGTGAATACATGACAGGCGGCATCGTCACCGTGCTCGGCAAGACCGGTGTCAACTTCGCGGCGGGCATGACAGGTGGTTTCGCCTACGTGCTCGACGAGTGCGGCAACTTTTCCAAGCGCACCAACCCCGAGCTGGTCGAACTGCTGGAGGTGGCGGATCTGGCCATCCACCAGGAGCACCTGCGCGGTATCATCACGGCGCACCTCAACGAGACAGGCAGCTCGCGTGCCGAGGAGATCCTGGCCAACTTCGACTCCTATGTGCCCAAGTTCAGGCTGATCAAACCCAAGTCCAGCGACGTCAAATCGCTGCTTGGCCACACCAGCCGTTCCAGTGCAGAACTCAGAATCCAGGCGCAATAAGGAGGGAACCCTATGAGCCAGAACGTATTCCAGTTTATCGATGTCCAGCGGGTCGACCCGCCCAAGAAGCCGCTCAAGATCCGCAAGATCCAGTTCGTGGAGATCTACGAGCCCTTCAACCAGGCCCAGGTCGGCATGCAGGCGGATCGCTGCCTCGACTGCGGCAACCCCTATTGCGAGTGGAAGTGCCCGGTACACAACTACATCCCCAACTGGCTGAAGCTGGCCAACGAGGGACGCATCCTGGAGGCGGTGGAGCTCTCCCACCAGACCAACAGCCTGCCGGAGGTGTGTGGCCGCGTTTGCCCACAAGACAGACTGTGTGAGGGTGCCTGCACCCTCAACGACAGATTCGGCGCCGTGACCATCGGCAACATCGAAAAATACATCACCGACAAGGCGTTCGAGATGGGCTGGCGCCCGGATCTCTCCAAGGTGGTCAAGACCGGCAAGCGGGTCGCCGTCATTGGCGCGGGCCCCGCGGGCCTTGCCTGTGCCGACGTGCTGGCACGCAATGGCGTCACCCCTGTGGTGTTCGACAAGTACCCGGAGATCGGCGGCCTGCTCACCTTCGGCATCCCCTCCTTCAAGCTGGAGAAAGAGGTGATGCAACGCCGCCGCGAGATCTTCGAGGGGATGGGGGTGGAGTTTCGCCTCGAGACCGAAGTGGGCCGTGACGTCACCTTCGCCGACCTGCTCGGTGAGTTCGATGCGGTCTTCCTCGGGGTCGGCACCTACAAGTACATGAAGGGCGGCTTTGCCAACGAGGAGGCGCCGGGGGTCTACGACGCCCTGCCCTACCTCATCTCCAACGCCAACCGGCTGCTGGGCTTTGAGAAGGCGCAAGCTGACTACATCGACTTCGCCGGCAAGCAGGTAGTGGTGCTGGGGGGCGGCGACACCGCCATGGACTGCGTGCGCACCGCCATCCGCCAGGGGGCCGATCGGGTGATCTGCGCCTACCGCCGGGATGCCGAGAATATGCCAGGCTCCAAGCGGGAGGTGAAAAACGCCCAGGAGGAAGGGGTGGAATTCATGTTCAACCTGCAACCTGTCGGGGTCGAACTGGACGCCCACGGCCGCACCTGCGGCATCAAGGTGGTGAGCACCGAGCTCGGCGCCCCCGATGCCAATGGCCGCCGCAATCCGGTAGTCATTGAAGGCTCCGAGCAGGTGCTGCCCGCCGATGCGGTGGTGATGGCGTTCGGCTTCCAGCCCAACCCCCAGCCCTGGATGGCAGAGCACGGCGTCGAGCTCGACGGCCGGGATCGCATCAAAGCGCCCGAGAAGGCCGAGTACGCCTTCCAGACCAGCAACCCCAAGGTGTTCGCCGGTGGTGACGCGGTGCGCGGCTCGGATCTGGTGGTGACCGCCATTTATGAGGGTCGCAAGGCGGCCGAAGGGATCATGGACTACCTGGCCGTGTGATCTGCCGCCATAACCAAGCAGCCATGCAAACAGCCCCGCTCCTGCGGGGCTGTTTTTTTTATCTCGCTCTCAATCCGCCAGAACCGGCTAGATACTCCAGCTCTCCGGCAGCCGTTCGGTGAGGGTGGAGATGTATTCGAAGGTACGTGCCCGCTTGGGGGTGGTGAACATCTGGCGCGCACTGCCCGCCTCCACCACCTCCCCGGCCTCCAGGAAGATCACCTGCTGCGCAATCTGGGCTGCAAGACGCAAGTCATGGGTGGCGATCAGCATGGTGGTCCCCTCACTGGCCAGCTGGCGCAGCACGGCCACCACCTCCTGGGCAAGCTCGGGATCCAGTGCCGAGGTAGGCTCGTCACAGAGCAGCACCTTGGGAGATGGCGCCAGCGCCCGGGCAATGGCGACCCGCTGCTGCTGACCGCCGGAGAGGGTGGCAGGCACCGCCTCGGCCTTGTGCCTGAGCCCCACCTTGTCGAGCAGTTGCAGGGCGCGCGCCACTGCCCTCTCCCTGGGCCACTTCAACACGGTCACCAACCCTTCCATCACGTTCTCCAGCACCGTCATGTGCGGGAACAGCTGGAAATTCTGGAACACCATGCCGGTCTGCTGGCGCAGGGCCAACACGCTTTGCCGTGACAGATGCCGGGTAAAGTCGAGTTCGTTGCCCCCCAGCACCAACTGGCCTGCATCGGGTCGCTCCAGCAGGTTCACACAGCGCAGCAAGGTACTCTTGCCGCTGCCGGAGGGACCGATCAGGGCGGTGACGCTGCCCGCGGCCATCGCCAGCCCCACCCCTTTCAACACGCGCTGCCCCGCAAACTGTTTCTCGATGCCACTCAAGCGGATCATAGGGCGACCTCCCGGGTCTCTTTGTGAGCCAGTCGCTGCTCCAGCCTGTCTTGCAGGGTGGAGAGCACCGAGCTGAACATCAGGTAGATGAGGGCCGTCTCGATATAGAGGATGAGCGGCTCATAGGTGACGGAGGCGAGCCGCTGGGCCGCCTGAAACAGCTCGGGCACGGTCACCGCCGCCGCCAGCGACGTGTCTTTGACCAGGGAGATGAAGGTGTTGGAGAGCGGTGGCACCGCGATGCGCGCCGCCTGCGGCAGGATCACCCGCCACATGACCTGGGGCCAGTTCATGCCGATGGAGTAGGCTGCCTCCCACTGCCCCTTGGGGATGGCCGCCAGGGTGGCACGAATGATCTCCGAGCTGTAGGCACCGATGTTGAGGGTGAAACCGATGACGGCGGCGGTGAAGGCGTCCAGCACGATGCCGGCGCTCGGCAGACCGTAAAAGATCAGAAACAGCTGCACCAGCAGGGGCGTGCCCCGAATAAGCCAGACATAGAAGCGGACCAGCATCACCAGCGGGGCCGGACCATATAATCTGGCCAGCGCCACCGACAAGCCGAGCACGATTCCCAGCACGAAGGTAATCAGAGTGAGTGGCACGGTAAAAATAAGCCCCGCACTGAGCAGGGGCCAAAAAGAGTCGATCATTAACTGCAACCATGCCGGCACGTTAATATCCTCAGTTGTTATTATGTTGCCACGATATTATTGCGAGACGTCGGTGCCGAAATATTTCTGCGATATTTTCTGATATGCGCCATCCTGCTTGGCATTGCGCAGCGCCTGATTGATGGCAGCCAGCAACTCGGGTTGCCCCTTGGCGAGCAGGGCGGCAGATTGATCCCCCTTGGCCTCGCTGGCCGCCACCTTCAATTTGGCGTCCGGCTTCTGTTTCTTGAAGTCGAGGAAGGAGAGGCTGTCGTTGATGGTGGCATCCACCCGCCCGGTCAGCACCAGTTCGAGTGACTGGTTGAATCCCTCGGTGGCTACCACCTCGGCGCCCGATGATTTCGCCAGCTGGGCGAAGTTGCTAGTCAGGGACTGGGAGGATTTCTTGCCCTTCAGATCGGCAAAACTCTTGATGCTGTGGTTGTCGCTGTGCACCACGATCACCGCCTTGGAGGTGATGTAGGGGTCTGAAAAATCATATTTTTTCAGCCGTTCAGGGGTAATGGCCACTTCGTTGAGCACCAGGTCGTAGCGCTTGGCGTCCACCCCGGCGATGAGCCCGTCCCACTTGCCCTCGACGAACTGCGGCTTCACGCCCAGACCGCTTGCAATCAGCTCGCCTATCTCCACGTCAAAGCCCACCAGCTTGCCGCTCTTGTCGTGGTAGGTGAAGGGAGGATAGGTCCCTTCGGTGCCGATCTTGATCACTCCAGCCCGCTGGATCTCGGCGAGGCTTGACTGTGCCTGTACCGATGTCATCAGTGCCAGCGGAAGTGCCGCCATTAAAAACAGGGAGTGCCGTTTTTTCATTATTCACCTCGTTATATTTATGAACATCCAGAGCGCTTGCCAACCACCACAAAATAAAACCAGCCGGTTATCATGTTTAATTTAAATTAATTATCGGCAGAGATAACCTTCATAGTGCTTGCTGGCGGTATGGATGAAACATAACGTGGCTCATGGCATGACCCAACCATGAAATACGGGGATATTTAGCGAAATAATGAATAACGAATAAATAATGGCCGGGCTGGCCGAGGAATTGCCCCGCTGGCGGCGCTCAGCCAGCGGAAACCATATCAGGCGGGTTGCAGCTCCCGCGGGATGGCAGAGTGGCCCAATCACGACACAACGTATCAATCGGGCCAAAATTCAGTCTGATGGCAAATGGGATTGCCACGCACCACGTGGAAGGTAAAGGCGCGATGGCGCGCGCCTTGACGTCACCGTCGATGATCACCCCTTCGGTCACCACCTCCCGCCCTGCTCCAGCAGGCGGACGATGTCGACATTCCAAGGCCCGGCCGCCGGGTAGCGCCGATGGATCTCGACGAAGTTGACCCGCCCCTCGCGCCGCTCCCCCGACGTTGGCCAGTCACAGAGAAAGTCATCGCTCAGCCACCTGGGGGTCTTGACGAAATCGTTGCTTTGCATGGCCTGCCAGTAGGCCTCCACAACTGCTTTTGGTTCCATGGTCTTGTTTTCCATGCCTTTCCCCTACAACCGCACCACCAGCCACTCCCCCTTGCCCACCGGCACCAGGGAAGTCAGGAAATCGGGGTCACGCCGCACCTGTGCCATCCACTCCCTCATCTCGTCTTCATGGGAGATGGCATTGTCCACCACCAGCAGGCCACGAGGGGCAAGCAGGCGCTGGATATCGGGCCACCAGGCCTGGTAGTGGCGGCGCTCGGAGTCGAGGAAGATGAGCTGATAGCCCGCCGTCGGCAGGCAGGGCAACAGGCTGCCGGCCTCCCCCGCCAACTGCTCAATCCAGGGAGTAAGCCCGGCCCGCTCAAAGTTGGTCGCCGCCATGGTCCGTTTGCCCTCGTCCAGCTCGATGGTGGTAACCCGGCCCCCCAGCCGTTTCACTGCCTCAGCCAGCCAGAGGGTGGAGTAACCGTTGGAGGTACCGATCTCCAGCACAGCCTGCGCCCCCCTCGTCTGCACCAGCACCGCCAGCAGTTCGCCGGTGTCGCGGGTAATGTTGAGCATCTTGCTGCCACGGGAGTGTTGCGCGCCGTCATTCTGCTCGCCAAAGTGCTCCAGCTCCCGTTTCAGTTGTTCCAGTGCCATGTCTCCTCCTTGACGGTGTAAACGAGTCGGCCCGGTGCATGGCATGGCTGGACCGCCCCTCATGTTCATCATTTTGCTATCGACCCACTCGGTGGCCCATCCCCTGTGCCATCCGGATAAAGACCATACCCATGGATGACCATGTGATCACGCTGGTGCACTGCTGCTGGCGGGAAAGCCAATCGTCACGCGGTCTGGCGGTGGCCCCCGCGCCGTCGGGCTGCTGGATACCAAGGGCAAGCAGCAGATCGCCTAGGGGGCCACCCGGGTAAAGTCGACGGCGGGGCAGCTGGGCGCCACGCCCTTGGTCAGCGTCAGGGGCTGGGCACGATAGCTGAGCCGGTAGCGGCCCGGTTGGGACAGATCGTAGGCCTGCGCCAGGTCCGCATCGGCCTGGCTCTGCTCCCCCGCCCCCAGGTGCAGGAAGTCGCCGTCCCCGGGGGTACCTCGCTTGGCAAGCGGCCCTCGATAGTCCAGCGGCTGCCCATCGCGGGTCAGGTCGATGGCATCGGCAAACCACCCCTCGAAGGGGGTGAACCAGGTCAATACCTCGAGGGGCGTCTCCCCCCGGTTGGTCAGGGTCATCACCAGGGGCAGGGGTTCGTTCACCCCGCTCTCTGCGCTGACCGACAGCTCGCACTGCAAGGGCGCCAGTGCCAGGGTGGTGAGCAAGAGTGTCATCATGGTGCCTCCGTCAAAAAAGGGGCCATCCGGCCCCTGTTTGCAACTCAATTTTCGCTCGGGGTATTCTCGGCGAAATATTCGTGGTTGTCGGCGTTGTTCAGGGCCTTCTGGGGATCCGTGCTCGCCAGATTGCGCGCATTGGCCTGACCGTATCCCAGATCGTCGGTGCCCGCCACCACGTTGAAGTGGCTCAGCTCGTGGACAATGGTGCCGGCGCGGGAATCGGTCCCGGTGACCGGCGCAGTCCAGAAGCTCTTGCACAGATAGACCTTGTAGGGCTGGTCCGGATAGACATAGGCAAAGTAGCTCTGCTTGCAACCGCAGTCGAAGGTGAGCGGCTTGTTGTCGATGGCATCCTTGATCTTGCTGAAGTTGGTCTCGGCCTGGTTCCAGCGGGTGGCGTCATAGGCGCCAAACCAGCTGCGGTAGCGCTGCCCATTCGGCTTGTCCACCGCGAGGTAGCTGCTGGAGTTGTTGGCGATGCCACTCGCGGCATCGAGCGCCGCCAGGATGTCGCTCTTCTGGGTGTTGGTACAACGGCCGCTGAAGCTGACCGAGGCGCTCACTGCCTGGGGCTCGGCCACCGCCGCCTTGGCCAGCACCCGATCGTCGCTCACCCCGTCCACCCAGAGGGTCACGGCATTGGACTCGCTCGCCTGGGCATGTTTGGCCTTGGCCGCTTTCCCCTCCTGCGCCACGGTCGGCAGCAGGTAACGGATGCTGTACTGGCCCTGGGCGCTCATGTCGTAGAGACCGGAGACCTCCGCCTGGACTGTCAGGCTCTGGCCTGCCTTGAGCAGTTGGTAGTCCTTGTCACTCGGGGCGGCCCGCTTGATCAGGGCCCCTTCGTAATCCACCGGCTGGCCGTCACGCTCCACCTGGAACAGGGGAGCATCCTCGCTGCCTGGCAGTTGCCATTTGAGCAGACGAACCGGCTTCTCCCCGGTGTTGGTCAGGGTCAGGTTGACGCGCACATCGTCTGTGCTGCCCTCCACCAGGGTGAGCCGGGCATCGAGCCCGGCGGCGCAGAGCGGGGACGCCAGCACGCCGGCCAGCAACAGGGCAATTGGAGTCGCTTTCATCATGTTTCCTCATTCATTGAGTGTCGCCTTGTCAGGCGGTCTGCTTCCTTTAAGGCCCTCTTTGGGGCCCATCCACCCTAGAGCAGAAGCACCACCCCACCATCCCTCCATATGGGGGACGCCCCCCATCAGAGGGGGAGCCCCTTGGCTGCGACAAAGATTGCCCGCCCGGCCCCGGGCGTGCAGGCAACCCCGTGGGGTGCATTTGCCATAAAAAAACCCGGCGCAGGGCCGGGTGACGGAATGAGAAGGCGGGATCAGGAGGACAGCAGCGCCAGGGCAGGCTGCGCGTTGCCCGGCATCAGCCGATAGGCCTTGTGGTGCTTGACCAGGGTGGTTTTCTTGTTGCCCTGGCTCAGCAGCAGGCCCCGGGCAAATGCCGCCTCGGCCAGTACCTGCTCGTCCCCGCGCACATAGAGGGTGAGGGGCTTGACCAGCTCACCCCCCTCGATATGGCCCTGATACTCGCTGGCCGAGATGATCAGGCTGGATTGCCCCTGGCTCAGCAGCCGCTGCCGGGTGTTCAGTTCGCTGTCGGTGAACACCAGCCAGCCCGCCCCCTCCAGCGCCAAAAGCAGATCGGCAAGGCGCGCCCCCAGCTGTACCGGCTCATGCATGGCACGCTCATACTGGCGCTGCACCCGCTCAAGCAGCCCCTTGAGATCGGCCCCCGCCCCCAGCGTCCGCCCCAGTTGCACCCAGGTCTTGAGATCCTCCATCACCAGCCGGGAGAAGCGTTTCTCCTTGAGAGAATCCGCCATCCAGGTACAGAGAAAGTGGCTCTCCTGGGCGGGGGTGCGTTTGCCCGTCTTCTGGGCAGCGGTGCGCTCCAGCTCCGCCAGGCTCTGGCGGGCCATCTCGAGCAGGGCCTGATTGTAAGCAGGAAGGGTCATCTCGGATCCTCTGAAACGGGGCGGCCAGGGGCCGCGTCATCGACAGCACAAAGGCGCCAGTGGCGCCTTTGGAGAGTAAACGCCCCTCCCCGACCGGGAGGGTGCGACGTTGCCTTATTTCGGCTGACGGGGCTTCTTGGCCGCCGCCAGACGCTTGAGGCGCTGACCTTGCAGTTTCGCCTCGGCCATGGCCTGGGCGGCGGCATTGTCTTCACGCTGCGGGCGCTTGCCGAAGCGGCGGCGCTCCTGCAACTGCTTGATGAGGTCGTCACGGCTGCTCACCTCGTAACCCGGCACCATGATGCGGCGGATCTTCTGGCCGATGAGGGCCTCGATCTCCAGCAGGGTGCGCTCCTCCTCGCGACTGACGAAGGAGATGGCCATGCCGCTCTTGCCAGCGCGACCGGTTCGGCCGATACGGTGCACGTAATCTTCCGCGAGGAACGGCAGATCATAGTTGACCACGTATTCCAGGCTCGGAATGTCCAGGCCGCGGGCGGCCACCTCGGTGGCCACCAGCACCCGCAGCTTGCCTTCGGTGAATTCACGCAAGGCGCGGCGACGGCTCCCCTGGGCCTTGTCACCGTGCACCACGGCAGACTTGATGCCGTCGAGGTTGAGCTCCTCCACCAGTTCATCGCAGCTCTCGCGGGTGCTGGCAAACACCAGCACCTGCTGCCAGTTCTGCTTGCCGATAAGCTCGGAGAGCAGCTCGCGCTTGCGCTTCTGTTCCACCGGATAAACGGTGTGGCTCACGGTGTCGGCAGTGGAGTTCTGCTTGTCGACGGCCACCACCTGGGGTTTGTCCAGCATGAGGTTGGCCAGCTTTTTCACCGCCTCGGAGAAGGTGGCGGAGAAGAGCAGGTTCTGGCGGGTCTTGTTGACCGCCTGCAGGATCTGCTGCACATCGGCGCTAAAGCCCATGTCGAGGATGCGATCCGCCTCGTCCAGCACCAGGGTCTCGACCCCGGAGAGGCTCAGGTTGCAGGCGGTGAGGTGCTCGAGCAGACGGCCAGGGGTGGCCACTATGATGTGTGCGCCCGCTTTGAGCTTCTTGGCCTGCACATCCTGTTTGCCGCCACCCACGATGGTGAGGGTAGTGATATCAAGATACTTGGCGAAATCGTTGATATTGCTCGCCACCTGGGCTGCCAGCTCGCGGGTCGGGGTCAGGATCAGCACGCGGGCATTGGAAGGCTGCACCGGCGCCGGGTTGTCTACCAGACGTTGCAGGATGGGCAACGCAAAGGCGGCGGTCTTGCCGGTACCGGTCTGGGCACTGGCCAGCACATCGCGACCACGGCGAATGGCCGGGATGGCCTGGCTCTGCACAGGGGTCATCTCCTGATAACCGCAATCTGAGATGGCGCGCAAAATCTCGGGGGCAAAATCGAACGATTCAAATCTCATGTTGGGTTCCTGTGTTCCAGCGGAGCTGTAGTTGGCGTGGGTGGCCTGGGCCGGCGTGTGGCCTGGCATCGGCGAGGCATGAAGCCAAGGACGGCTGGGTCTGACATCAGATCAGAAGATGAGCCGGAAAATGGCGGGCGCGAAGTGTAACAGATAGGCGACAGGAATGCCGCCTCAAATGGCCTGTATTTTTCCGGGGGCTGCGCCCGCCACACGCGGCAGCAGGCGCAGCCCGGGCAGTGAGATCAGCGCACCCGCTTGCTCGGACGCTTGAGCAGCCGCATGCCGATGGCCGCCACCGCAATGACGAACAGCCCGAAAGAGGTGACAAGCAGGCACTTGGTCAGCAGCTCCTGATGATGGGCAAAGACCGGGGTCGCCATCACCATCTTGCCCACCATGCTCAATACCAGGGACCAGAGGAAGGCGCTGGCAAAACTCGCCACGGCCACCCGCAGCAGGTGCAGGCGGGAGACTCCCATCAACATGGGGGTCAACACTCTCACGAAGGGGATGAAACGGGACACGAACATGGCCCAGAAGCCGTAACGATCCAGCAGTCGGGAGGCCCTGGGCAGGCTCCCTTCCGGGATCATTCGCTCCACATGGCCCATGAAACGGGTGCCATGCAGTGCCTGCCCCTGCCAGTAGGCGAGCACGCTCCCTATCCCGGCCGCGAGCGGCAGATAGAGCAAGGTCACCTCGGGTCCCAGCACCCCCATGCCCACCAGACCGCCCGCCAGCAGCACCAGGCTGTCACCGGGCAGGGGCAGAAAGACGAAGCTCGATTCAAGGAAGAGGATCACCACCAGACAGGTGACGAGCAGACCGATTGCCTGCATTTGTATAAGCTGATCAAAATCCTGATGCCATATGGCAAGCAGCATGTCCTGCATCTGGTGTGACTCCCATCAACGTAATGCGCATTCGTCATGATGACCCGAAGGCCCCGTCTGGTAATCCATCCCTGCTACCACCCCAATGTTCGTATGGGAGGCCTCTTATACACCCGGGGAACTGAACAATAAATTAATGTCTGTGATTTCTGCCCAGCGGTTCACCCTTCTCGCGGCCCCCAGCCCCCGCCAAAGCGAGGGCAGCTTGGCCCATCAGGCCAATGCGCACACCCCAAAACAGGACGGGCCAGCCCTTGCCAGGCTGCCAAGCCAGATGAAACCCGTTACAGTGTGAACATGCCCCAATGGACGGGGTACTCATGGAGCCAGGTATGGCAAGACAGCTCTCTTCTCACACACTTTCCTTGCTGGCGGTGCTTGCCGGCGTCTCTGCCGGTCTTGTGACAAAGGCCCGTGCCAGCGACGAGAGCCTGGTGCAACAGCGCGCCAACGCCGTCGTCTCCCTCATGAGCTACGCCGTGGTGCCGGATATCACCGCCAGCAACCTTGATATCGGCAGCGGCACCAACGACACCTCCGCCCTCACCATCACCCAGCTCGGGGGTGGCGCCACCCTGAGCGAGGATGTTCCCCTCTATCTGGAGGGCACCCTGGGTTACAGCCGCTACGATCCCCAGTTTGTGTTCACCGATGGCAACGAGACCCGCACCATACCCACCAAATGGAACAGCCTGAGCGCCACCGGCGGCATCGGCTGGGATATCGGCGTCCACCGGGATCGCTTTGGTGGCAATCTGGTGCTGCGGCCCATCGCCAATGTCACCCTGGGCACGGTGGCCAGCGACCTTCGCATCGGGGCCGCCCTGCTCGAGCACAGGAGTGGCCAGAATCTGGACTTCCTCGACGGCGGCACCCTCAATGTCTACGGCCTCGGCGGCTCATTGATGCTGGACTATGAGCTCTTCTCCGCCGCCCAGGACATCGATGCCGAGCTGCGCTACTCCTACCAGCATCTGCAAAGCTTCACCGGCACCGCCGAGAGCGTCAGCGGTCAGGCCGATGCGGAAAACCTCGGGCTTTACCTGCGCCGCCGCGCCCCCCTGTGGCACTGGACCCTGCTGGACAGGCCCCTTCGCTACGTGCTGGAAGGGGCCAGAACCGAATACCTGGGGCAGCAACGGGGGCTGCTCGGTTTCAACAGCCTCAACTCCCTGGGACTTGGCCTCGAACTCGACAGCAGCAAGTACGACATCTTCATCACCCGCACCCGGCTGGTGGCCCGCTATATGTTCAGCAACAGTACCAGCGGCTACTCCATCGGACTGGCGATGAGTTTCTAATCGGATCAAAGGGGTACGCCACTCGGCACAGCTCAGTCAACCCAAAACAAGATTCAATTTGAACCTTCCAGAATGCTATCCTGACCGTCCCAATGCTTCTGGAAACCTCTAATGTTCATCACAACACTATTGGCCTCTGCACTCGGCTCGTTTACTGAAGGGCTCTCTTTTCAACACAAGGACTGGGAACTGGCCTGTGACAACACGCGCACATGCCGAGCGGCAGGTTACAGCGCGGAATTGGGTGGACTTTCGGTTCTGCTCACCCGAGAGGCTGGCGCCAAGGGCACACTGCATGCCGAGCTTGCCATCGCAGAGGTTGATCAGCGGGCTCCGGCGGCCCCCGCTGATGGTTTGATCACACTGCGCATCAATGGCGAGGTGCTCGGCATCGTAAAAGAGCGGACTCCGTTCACCCAGCCCCAAACTGCAGCGCTCGTCCGAGCAATCAAAGGGACTGGCAAGGTGGTATTTGAATGGAGCAAGCACCAAGAACCGTTATCCGGTGCCGGTGCCTATGCCATTTTTCTCAAAATGGATGAGTTCCAAGGCCGTCTCAATACCAGTACAGCCCTGACCAAACAGGGCTCGTTACCCACCACAACTATTCCCCCGGCCTTGGTGGCCCCCGTGATCCATGCAGGTGCCGTTGCCGCAGACAACCTATCTCGCCCACTCACCAAGCCTGAGCTACAGAGCATAAGGGCTTGGCTGAAACAACACGTCAATGAAGATGTCTGTCCCAGCGCATATGAGAATCAGGAAGATGGCCAGATCTATCCCCTGAACCAGGAACGAGCCTTGATCCGGCTACCCTGCTGGCTCGCCGCTTACAACGACGGTTCGGCATTTATTCTGATTGATACGGACCTTGATACCAGCAGTGCAACCCTCATCAGCACTTACGCAAACGGTTATGGAGAGGGCGAACTGAGTGCCTCGCACAAAGGAAGAGGAATAGGAGATTGTTTTTCTTTCGAAAGCTGGGTATGGGACGGCCAAACCTTCGTGCAGAGTGAGAAAAGCACCACTGGTAGCTGTCGCATGATCACTCTGGGGGGAACCTGGGAGCTACCGACCATGACCAGCCAGGTGGTCAAATCACAATAAACAAGGGCGGCCCATTGGCCGCCCTGGTTGTCTCTGGCTATCAGCGAATGGTCGCCATCTTTCTGACGCAGGATTGCTCCCTGTCATCCACCCGCTTGGCAAACCAGGCGGTGGTGAGGTTGCGGGTGATCTTGGGGCTCTTTAGCTGGATACCGGGCAAGATGGCGCGGGGTTGCCGTGTCCCGGCCTGTTTGTCGGCCAGGGCGAAGACCCTGTGGTAGAGATCGCTTTTGGCAAAGTCGCTGCTGTCCCCGAGCTTCAGGCTCTGGTGAATGGCCTGCTTGCTCATGTTGACGCGGCTGGCGATGCTGTGCACTGCGAGCTCGGTCTTGCCGGGCAGATCCGAGTCGTAGCGGATGAGATCCCCGTCCAGGGCCAGGGGCTTGCCACTCACCCGGCTTACCGCCGCCTGGAAGGCCGCATTGCGGCTCGCGTACCAGCCCGCATTGAAGTCGGCGAAGCGATAGAGGGTATCCGGGTAGTCCGCGGGATAGCCGAAGATGTGTTTGGTGCCAAACCAGATGCCGCCGCGACGAGTGAACACCTCGTAGCGAATGGACTCCTTCACGGGATAGGGGTACCCACGGGCGTTGGCTTCGGCAAAGGCGACGCTCACCTGCATGGGGCCGCCGGTGCGTACCGGGTTGAGATTGCCAAAGAGCTGCTTGCCCATGGGGACGCTGCCTATCATGTCTTCGAAGATCTCGCTCATCTCCCGCTCGGTGCGAAGTTTGTCGATGCGCTCGGCATAGCTCTTGCCGGTGGGGGATTGGATGGAGAGGGCCGTGCGCACCATGAACTCGGGGATGAGCAGCTTGCCGGCCCGGGCATTGATCTCCTTCCAGGCAATCTTGTTGAGGTTGGGCACCACGGGGTCCGCCTGATAGGTCGCCTCCTGCTCCGCCACCGCCAGCACGCTGCAGACGTTGTGATCGCTCACCGTCAGCCCCTGGGTGGTGAGCGCCGTCACCACGTCATTGGCCCAGCCTGGCTTGTCCACCACGTTGCGCGGCAGGAAGCGCACGATGCGGCTCTTCATGTCGGCCGGTTTTTGCGGCTGCATCGCCTTGGGAATGGGGCGCCCCGCCGGCGTCGCCGGGCTGGTCGGGGCGGGAGGCTCGCTGGCACAACCCGACAGCAGGGCAAGGGAAAGCAGTGACAGCCAGCGCCAATGGGCATCAAACAAGGAGTGAGAGGGGATCATGAAGGCTTCCTGAAGAGCGGGACCTGCCCCTCATCGCGAATGAGAGGGCTCGAATGCATGGAGGCGGACATTGTAGGGAACAAGTCTGACAAGATGAAGGCGGATGAACCTGCTGGCCCGCTGGCTGCGGCATTCCCTGGCGTCATCACGCCAGCTCCACCCGGTTGCGTCCCAGGTGCTTGGCCTGATAGAGGGCGAGATCGGTGCGCTGGAGCAGAGCATCCACCCCCTCCCCGCTCTGGCTGATACCCAGGGCAAGGCTCACGGTGAATCTTACCCCGTCACCTGAGACCAGCTCTTCGGTCGCGCACCTTATCTGCTCCGCCAGCGCACGGGCCTTGTCGCCCGTCATGCCGGGCAGCCAGATGGCAAACTCCTCTCCCCCAAGGCGTGCCACCACCCCATCCAATGGGCAGAGCTGGCGCAGCAGGGTGCTGAATTCACGCAGTACATTGTCGCCGATGGCGTGGCCATAGCGATCGTTGATCAGCTTGAAGTGATCGAGATCCAGCAGCAGGAGCGGCGTCCCCTCCTCTCCGTGCGCCTCCAGCACGGCGCGAAACGCCCGGCGATTGGAGAGCCCGGTCAGCTCGTCTGACATGGCGAGAGAGGAGAGCCGCATCTGGGTGCCATACATCTGTTGCACCATCAGCAGCACACCCCAGGCCGAGGCCAGCATGCCGATCGTGCGCAGGCTGTCTTCCACCGTGGAGAGCCACCAGGGCTGGAAATAGACCTCATCCATCAGATCGATGACGCCGGAGACGAGCCAGAGGGTCAGCCCGCCGGTGAGGGAGAGATAGGTTCTCAAGGTGATCTGGGCACACTGCACCACCCAGAACATGAACAGCAGGGTCAGCACGTTGAGCGCTTCGGCCAGAGCCCCGACGGTATAGAGGTTGTGCTCTGCCAGGGGATCAAAGCTGACCCCGGCCAGGATCCCCGTCAGCAGCAGCAGACAGGGCAGGCTCACCAGCGCGAGACGACGGCAGGGAGGAAGCGAGAAGAACCGGGCGGGGTGAACGGATAACCTGAGGGGAGTCTTCATCATGTTTTGGGCTCCAAGCGCGCATGTCTTCTATCCCGAATGGCAGCCGTTGGCTGCCATCGCCAGCGAACCCCGACGGCATTCCTGGTGGCAAATCACTGATATTGTGGGCCGATTTTTCCATAAAAAACAATCCCCTCACCATATGGGTCAGGGGATTGTTGCAACGGGGACGGCGCGATCTGCCGTGAATCCGGGCGGGCGGCCTTCCCTGCTCGCCCTCACGGCAAGCGGGCAGTGCCGCCTCAGGCGCTCTGGCGCAGGGCCTGATGCTGGGCGGCGCCGTTGATCACCGCCTGCAGGGAGGCGTTGACCACGTCGCGACCGACGGCGACGCCACACATCCGGGTGCCCTCGACGCTCAGCAGCACATAGGCGGCGGCGCGGGATTCGGTGCCGGCGGTGAGCGCATGCTCGGAGTAATCCAGCACATCGATGTGCATGCCGGTCTGACGCTGCCAGCCGTTGACCAGGGCGGTGATGGCTCCCTCCCCTTCACCGCACAGTTGCAGGGTGCCGTGGGGGGTCTGCAACTCCAGGCGCAGGCTCTCCTGACTGTCATGACCGAGCTGGAAGCGCCCGATGCGATAGCCGTGGGCAGGCTCGAGATAGTGCTGCTCGAACAGGGTGCGGATCTGCTCCGGGCTGATTTCGCTGCTGCTCGCCTCAGCCTCGGCCTGCACCCGGCGGCTGAAGTCGATTTGCAGCCAGCGCGGCAGTTGCAGACCGAGGTCACGCTCCAGCAGATAGGTCACCCCTCCCTTGCCGGACTGGCTGTTGATGCGGATCACCGCCTCGTAGCTGCGACCAAGATCGGCAGGGTCGATGGGCAGGTAAGCCACGTCCCAGTAGTGATCCGGTTTTTCTGCCGCGAGAGACTTGCGGATGGCGTCCTGGTGGCTGCCGGAAAACGCCGTGTAGACCAGCTCGCCGGCATAGGGGTGGCGCGGGTGCAGGGCAATCTGGGTGCAGGCCCCCACGGTGGCGACGATGGCATCCATGTCAGACAGGTCCAGCTCGGGGTCAATCCCCTGGCTGTAGAGGTTCATGGCCATGGTGACGATGTCCATGTTGCCGGTGCGCTCCCCGTTGCCGAGCAGGGTGCCCTCGATGCGATCCGCCCCCGCCAGCACCGCCAGCTCGGCGGCGGCCACCCCGCAGCCTCTGTCGTTGTGGGTGTGGATGGAGATGCTCACCTCGGGTCGCGCCTTGAGGTGTCGGCAGAACCACTCCACCTGATCCGCAAACACGTTGGGGGTGCTCACCTCCACCGTGGCGGGGAGGTTCAGGATCATGGGACGGGCAGCGGCACGCCACTCGTCGATGACGGCGTCACACACCTCGACGGCGAACTCCACCTCGGTGCTGCTGAAGCTCTCCGGAGAATACTGGAAACTCCACTCGGTGCCCGGATTGCGGGCCGCATACTCCCGCACCCAGCGCGCCCCCTGCACGGCGATGGCCTTGACCCCGTCCTTGCCTGAGTTGAACACATAGTTGCGCTGGGTCGGGTTGACCGAGTTGTAGACGTGAACGATGGCCCGCTTCGCCCCCTTGAGGGCCTCGAAAGTGCGGGCGATCAGATCTTCGCGCGCCTGCACCAGCACCTGGATGGTGACGTCATCGGGGATGAGGTTGCGCTCGATGAGTTCGCGCACAAAATCGAAGTCGGGCTGGGAGGCCGCCGGGAAGCCCACCTCGATGTGCTTGAAACCGATGTGGGTCATCAGCGCCCACATTTGCAGCTTCTGGGCCACCGTCATGGGCTCGACCAGCGCCTGGTTGCCATCGCGCAGGTCCACGGCGCACCAGAGCGGTGCCCGCTCCAGTACCCGGTTGGGCCACTGGCGATCCGCCAGGTTGATCACGGGGGCACGGCGGTATTTGCGATGATCGAAGCTCATATTCAGATTCCCTTGACGGATGGGCGAGGCGCCGGACGACCGGGCCGACAGGCGGGTGGGGCAAGGAGGGGAAGCGGGTTGGTGCGGTAACACCGTCCCTGACGAGTCGCGCGGCGGTAACCCCGCGACCGGTTTTCCTGCGGCCCCCGTCGGTCACCGGGGCCGGCCACGGCAGCCGGATCGGGCTGCGGGCGCTGATCCTCTCGCACGCCACCTTTCGGTGTGTCGGCGCAGACGACCTTGTTTGTATGAGCACCCAGTATAGGGAGGTCGTGGGGGCGAGAGATTGCGAAGATTGCACCCCATCATGCCAATTCAGCAATATTGATGCAGTGAAAGTTCATTCATGGGGTGAGTATCACCACCCATGATGAATTATTCGCCATCTCACCCATCTTCCTTGAAGGCGTTTCCCCGGGAGTGGCAGGGCGCAGGCAATAAAAAACCCCGCCATCGCTGGCGGGGTTTGCGTGCATCGAGCCGGCAGCGTGTTACCGGTGCTCTTAGCGGTTGTTCACCTTCTCGTGCAGCTCCTGCACCGAGTTCACATTGGCGGTGGCATCGACACTGATGGCCATGCAGGTGGCGAAGGCCGCGTGCAGCGTGGTGGTGTAAGCCACCTTGTGCTGCAGGGCGCCACGGCGCAGCTGCTTGGAGTCCTCGATGGCCTGACGACCCTCGGCGGTGTTGACGATGTAGGTGTACTCGCCATTCTTGATGCGATCCAGAATGTGCGGACGACCCTCGTGCACCTTGTTGACCAGACGCGGGTTGATGCTCGCCTCGCCCAAGGTCACGGCGGTCCCGTGGGTGGCGTCGAGGTCATAACCCAGCTCCAGCAGCTTGGCGGCCAGGTTGACCACCCGTTCCTTGTCGCCGTGGCGAACGGACAAGAGGGCGCGACCTTCGCTCGGTACCTGGTGACCGGCTCCCAGCTGCGCCTTGGCATAGGCCTCGGCGAAGCTGCTGCCCACTCCCATGACTTCACCGGTGGAGCGCATTTCCGGCCCCAGCAGCGGGTCCACACCCGGGAACTTGGCGAACGGCAGTACCACTTCCTTCACCGAGTAGTAGGGCGGGATGATCTCGGTGGTGAAGCCCTGTTCTTTCAGGCTCTGACCGGCCATGACGCGGGCGGCGATCTTCGCCAGCGGGGCGCCGGTGGCCTTGGAGACGAAGGGCACGGTACGGGCGGCACGGGGGTTCACCTCGATGAGGTAAATCTCGTTGTCTTTCACCGCGAACTGCACGTTCATCAGACCGACCACGCCGAGTTCCAGCGCCAGCTTGCGCACCTGCTCGCGCATCTCGTCCTGAATGGCCTTGGACAGGGTGTAGGGCGGCAGGGAGCAGGCGGAGTCACCGGAGTGGATACCGGCCTGTTCGATGTGCTCCATGATGCCGCCGATAACCACATCGGTACCGTCGCAGATGGCGTCCACGTCCACCTCGGTGGCGTCGTCCAGGAAGCGGTCCAGCAGTACCGGCGACTCGTTGGAGACGCTCACTGCCTCGGCGAAGTAGCGGCGCAGGTCCTGCTCGTCATAGACGATTTCCATGGCGCGGCCACCCAGCACGTAGGAGGGGCGAACCACCAGCGGGTAGGTGATGCGCGTGGCCAGTTGCACGGCCTGCTCCAGGGCGGTGACGGTGCCGTTTTCCGGCTGCTTGAGCCCCAGACGCTCGACGGCGGACTGGAAGCGCTCGCGGTCTTCCGCGCGGTCGATGGCATCCGGGCTGGTACCAATCACCGGCACGCCGTTCGCTTCCAATGCCCGCGCCAGTTTCAGCGGAGTCTGGCCGCCGTACTGGACGATGACGCCCTTGGGCTGCTCGACCCGCACGATTTCCAGCACGTCTTCCAGGGTCACCGGCTCGAAGTAGAGACGGTCGGAGGTATCGTAGTCGGTGGAGACGGTTTCCGGGTTGCAGTTGACCATGATGGTCTCGTAACCGTCTTCGCGCAGGGCTAGGGCCGCGTGCACACAGCAGTAATCGAACTCGATGCCCTGACCGATACGGTTCGGGCCGCCACCGATGACCATGATCTTGTCGCGGTTGGTGGGGTTGGCCTCGCACTCCTCGTCGTAGCTGGAGTACATGTAGGCGGTATTGGTGGCGAACTCGGCCGCGCAGGTGTCGACCCGCTTGTAGACCGGGAAGATGTTGTGGCGGGCACGCAATTTACGCACTTCACCTTCGGCCACGCCGAGGATCTTGGCCAGACGGGCGTCGGCAAAGCCTTTGCGCTTGAGGGCGCGCAGGAAGTCGGCGTCAAGACCGGCCATGCCGCGCTCTTTCACCTGCTCTTCGAGTTTGACCAGCTCTTCAATCTGCACCAGGAACCAGGGGTCAATCTTGGTCAGCTTGAACACGCCGTCCATGGAAAGACCGGCGCGGAAGGCGTCGGCGATGTAGAAGATGCGCTCGGCACCGGCATCCTGCAGCTCGTGACGGATGCGGGTCAGGGAGTCGGGGGCGTTCAGGTCAACCATGGGGTCGAAGCCGGTCTTGCCGGTCTCGAGGCCACGCAGGGCCTTGTGCAGGGACTCCTGGAAGTTACGGCCGATGGCCATTACTTCGCCGACGGACTTCATCTGGGTGGTCAGACGGTCGTTGGCGCCAGCAAACTTCTCGAAGTTGAAGCGCGGTACCTTGGTCACCACGTAGTCGATGGCCGGCTCGAAGGAGGCCGGAGTGCGACCACCGGTGATGTCGTTCATCAGCTCGTCCAAGGTGTAACCGATGGCGAGCTTGGCGGCGATCTTGGCGATGGGGAAGCCGGTCGCCTTGGAGGCCAGCGCAGAGGAGCGCGACACCCGCGGGTTCATCTCGATGATGACCATGCGGCCGTCTTTGGGGTTGATGCCGAACTGGACGTTGGAGCCGCCGGTCTCGACACCGATCTCGCGCAGCACCGCCATGGAGGCGTTGCGCATGATCTGGTACTCCTTGTCGGTCAGCGTCTGGGCTGGCGCGACCGTGATGGAGTCACCGGTGTGGATGCCCATGGGGTCGAAGTTTTCGATGGCGCAGACGATGATGCAGTTGTCGTTGCGATCCCGCACCACTTCCATCTCGTACTCTTTCCAGCCGATGAGCGACTCGTCGATGAGCAGCTCCTTGGTCGGGGAGAGATCCAGACCGCGCTCGCAGATCTCCACGAACTCTTCGGTGTTGTAGGCGATGCCGCCGCCCGAGCCACCCATGGTAAAGGAGGGACGGATGATGCAGGGGAAACCTACCATCTGCTGCACGCCCCAGGCCTCTTCCATATTGTGGGCGATGCCGGCACGGGGGCACTCGAGACCGATGCTGCGCATGGCCTTGTCAAAGCGGGAGCGATCTTCGGCCTTGTCGATGGCGTCGGCGGTGGCGCCGATCATCTCGACACCGAACTCCTTGAGCACGCCATGCTGCTCCAGCGCCAGGGCGCAGTTCAGCGCAGTCTGACCCCCCATGGTGGGCAAGATGGCGTCCGGGCGCTCTTTCTTGATGATCTCGCGCACCACTTCCCAGGTGATGGGCTCGATGTAGGTGGCGTCGGCCATCTCCGGGTCGGTCATGATGGTGGCCGGGTTGGAGTTCACCAGGATGACGCGGTAGCCCTCTTCTTTCAGGGCCTTGCACGCCTGGGCGCCGGAGTAGTCGAATTCGCAGGCCTGGCCGATGACGATGGGGCCGGCGCCGAGGATCAGGATGCTCTGTAGGTCGTTACGTTTTGGCATGGCTCTCTTTATCCTCTTAGGCGCGATACTGCTTAATCAATTCAATAAAGTGGTCGAACAGACCGGCACAATCGTGCGGGCCCGGGCTCGCTTCGGGGTGACCCTGGAAGCTGAAGGCCGGACGGTCGGTGCGATGGATGCCCTGGAGCGACCCATCGAACAGGGAGACGTGGGTGGCACGCAGGCACTCGGGCAGGGTCTGCTCGTCCACCGCAAAGCCGTGGTTCTGGGCGGTGATCATCACGGTGTTGTCGTCCAGACTCTTCACCGGGTGGTTGGCACCGTGGTGGCCGAACTTCATCTTGATGGTCTTGGCGCCGGAGGCCAGGCCCAGCAACTGGTGGCCCAGGCAGATACCGAACACCGGGGTGCTGGTATCAAGGAAAGCCTTGATAGCTTCGATGGCGTAGTCGCACGGCTCGGGGTCGCCGGGGCCGTTGGAGAGGAAGATGCCATCCGGGTTCATCGCCAGTACCTCGGCGGCCGGGGTCTTGGCCGGCACCACGGTCAGGCGGCAGCCACGGTCCACCAGCATGCGCAGGATGTTGCGCTTCACGCCGAAGTCGTAGGCCACCACGTGGTATTTCAGCTCATCGGCCGCCGGGGTGACGTGACCCTTGCCGAGCTGCCAGCTGCCTTCAGTCCAGCTGTAGGATTCGCTCACGGTCACTTCCTTGGCCAGGTCCATCCCCTTCAAACCGGGGAAGGCGCGGGCCTGTTCGAGGGCATGGGCTTCATCGAGCTGCTTGCCGGCCAGGATGCAACCGGCCTGGGCGCCTTTTTCACGCAGGATGCGGGTCAGCTTGCGGGTGTCGATGTCGGCGATGCCAACGATGTTGTGAGACTTGAGGTAATCGGAGAGGGATTGCTGATTGCGGAAGTTGGAGGCCAGTATCGGAAGGTCCCGGATGATGAGGCCCTGAGCATGGACCTGACTGGACTCTTCATCTTCGCTGTTGGTGCCGGTGTTGCCTATATGAGGGTAAGTGAGGGTAACGATCTGACGGGAATAGGAGGGATCTGTGAGGATTTCCTGATAACCCGTCATCGACGTGTTGAAAACCACTTCACCAACGGAACATCCCTCGGCGCCTATCGACACGCCTTTGAACACAGTTCCATCTTCCAGCACTAGCAATGCAGTGTGATTCAAGACAACCTCCAGTTATTTAGCTTTAAATTCAGCAATTTACCTGGGTGTTGCGGGCTCGGTTCCGGTCTTTGACAGGACTCGAACCCGGCAGATTTCTGGCAAATTGGGCGCATTCTACTTAAAAACGATCTCATTTCAACGTCTTTTCTCGTTTGAAATGCATCTAAATTCAATAAACAAGCAACATTACCCATTATCTATGCACTCACTCGCTTTGCAACCCCCTCTTCAAAAAGAAAAGCCAAACACAGACAACAAAGCGGCATCCGATGCCATGCAACGCACAAAAATCCATATTTATTACTTAATAAACAGCAAGATAGAAAATTAAAAAACAAACAACACAACAGCAAAAACACCATTTGAAGCCAGAAAAGTGAACGCAAAGAATAGAAAACGTTTTTCTTGGATTGCATTTTTAGTCTATTTCACATCAGGACAAAATGCCCCCCGCAGGGGAATATTGAGACCCAAAGCCGTTACCCCTTGATGACATTTTTGTCGCAAGAGGGTGGCAGGCTTGTAAGAATGGCAGGATTTAGCGAGGTTCACTCAAAAAGTGATGATTAAGGCTTATTTCTACAAAAAAGTGACAAAAAACCCCGGCGGACCGGGGTTTGGCAAACAGTACGGGAGTCTGCACTCCCCCTGAAGACGGTTTATTTCAGACCGAGCACATCCTGCATGTCATAGAGACCGGCCTCTTGCTGGCCGAGCCACTTGCCCGCCCGCACTGCACCGTTGGCGAAGGTCAAACGGCTGGAAGCCTTGTGGCTGATCTCGACCCGCTCGCCGATGTCGGCGAACATGACGGTGTGCTCCCCCACCAGATCCCCGGCGCGGATGGTGGCAAAGCCGATGGTGTTGCGATCCCGCTCACCGGTGATCCCTTCACGGCCATAGACGGCGCACTCTTTCAGATCCCGGCCCAGGGTTTTCGCCACCACTTCCCCCATGGAGAGCGCGGTGCCGGACGGAGCATCCACCTTGTGTCTGTGGTGCCCCTCGATGATCTCGATGTCGGTGTACTCCCCCATCACCCTCGCCGCCTGCTCCAGCAGCTTGAACACCAGGTTGACCCCGACCGAGTAGTTGGAGGCGAAGACGATGCCGATCTGCTTGCCCGCCTCGTGCAGGGCCGCCTTGCCCGCCTCGTCAAAGCCGGTGGTGCCGATCACCATCTGCTTGCCATGCGCCAGTGCAAAGGCGAGGTTCGCCAGGGTCACCTCGGGGCGGGTGAAGTCGATGATGAGATCGAATTCGTCCTTCACCTTCTCCAGACTGTCGCTGATGATGACGCCAAGGCGCCCCAGGCCGTTGAGTTCACCCGCATCCAGACCGATCACGGCAGAGCCCGGTCGTTCCAGCGCCGCTCCCACCACCACGCCCTCGGCGTTGGCGATAGCCTCCAGCAGCACCTTGCCCATACGACCATTACAGCCCATCACGGCCACACGGATCGGATTGTCCATCTCCACCCTCTCATCTCTTTATTATGGAAAGAGACCGTTTTACCAGCCCGCGTCCCCTTTGAAAAGCCCGATCTGGCCCGCCAAACCACCCCGACATTTAAACGATAAATTCAATAAAAACAGAATAAATAACGGAATAACCAGACAAGTCAGAATCACGAAGCAAAAAGCCCTATCCATCTGGACGGCTATCTTGACCCGGGCGGGCCGACTCACTACTGTTGGCCCCCCATGGTGGCAGGATGCCCGCCCTGTGCCCGCCCCGGAGGCGCCACAGGCAACGACAGGAGGTCATTGTTCAAGTTTCGAGGAACACATGATCCAGACCCAACCCCGTGCCAGAGCCCTGCTGCCCCTTCTGGTCTTTCTTGCCCTCTTCATCGGAACCGGTACCTGGCTGACCCTGCAGGGGGTCGAGTTTGCCTTCTACCAGCTCCCCGCCCCCGTTGCCGCCCTGCCTGCCGTCATGCTGGCCCTGCTGATGGGACGCGAGGGGTTCAACAAGAACCTCGAGACCTTCTTCAAGGGGGTGGGCGAGAGCAACATCATGGCCATGTGCCTCATCTATTTGCTGGCGGGCGCCTTCGCCACCGTGGCCAAGGCCACCGGCGGGGTGGATGCCACGGTCGCCCTCGGCCTCTCCCTCATTCCGGGCTGGTGCCTGCTGCCGGGGCTCTTCCTCATCTCTGCCTTCATTGCCACCGCCATGGGTACCTCCATGGGCACCATCGGCGCCGTGGCACCGGTGGCGCTGGGCGTCGCCCAGGCCGTCGGCATCGATCCGATGCTGATGGCGGGGACCATCCTCTCCGGCGCCATGTTCGGGGACAACCTCTCCATCATCTCAGACACCACCATCGCTGCCACCCGCAGCCAGGGCTGCGAGATGAAGGACAAGTTTCGCGAGAACATCAAGATTGCCGCCCCCGCCGCCGTGCTGGTGATCCTGCTCTATCTGGTGCTGGGCTCCACCGGTGAAGCGCCGGCCCCCACCGCCGAGGCTGACATGCTCAAGGTCGCCCCCTATCTGCTGATCCTGGTGCTGGCCCTCTCTGGCATGAACGTCTTCATGGTACTGGGGCTCGGCATCCTGGCGGCCGGTGGCGTGGGGCTGCTTGGCAGCTACTCCCTCGGCCAATTCAGCAAGGACATCTATCAAGGCTTCACCAGCATGCAGGAGATCTTCCTGCTCTCCATGCTCATCGGCGGTCTGGGTGCCCTGATGGAACGCCAGGGGGGGCTCGCATGGATAAGTGAGCGCATCGCCGCCCTGATTGCCCGCTTCACCCGCCACCACGATGGCGAGCAGAATGAGAAGGCGGCCGAGCTCGGCATCGCCGGCGTGGTGAGCCTCACCAACCTGTGCACCGCCAACAACACCGTGGCCATCATAGTCGCGAGCAAGGTGGCCAGGGATCTGGCGGACCATCACGGGGTCACCCCGCGCCGCGCCGCCTCCATGCTGGACATCTTCTCCTGCGTGGTACAGGGGCTGATTCCCTGGGGCGCCCAGGCGCTGCTGCTGGGTTCCATCTTCGCCCTCTCGCCGATCCTGGTCGTGAGCATGAGCTTCTACCCCATGGCGCTGGCACTGGCCGCCATCGTGGCCGTCTTCCTCAAGCACCAGATGGGCGCAGTGGCTCCCGCCCCCCACCGTTCCTGACACCCGACCTCAGGGGCCGCCCGGCTGGCGGCCCCGCCATCGGCTTTTCATCCCGTCGGCCCCTTGCTAAGGTAGCGCCAGCCCACCTTTGCCCAGGAGTCCCCATGCCGGATACCCAACCCGAACGTCAGAACCTGCGCCAGCTCATTCGCCAGCGCAGAAAAAGCCTGAGCCAGGCCGAGCAGCAGGCGGCGGCCCAGCAGCTGGTCGAGCGCTTCCAGGAACACCCCGGCATCCTCGCGGCCAAGCGCATCGCCCTCTATCTGGCCAACGACGGGGAGCTCGATCCCCTGCCCGCCATCCACTGGCTGTGGGCCCGGCAAAAGGAGGTCTACCTGCCGGTGCTGCACCCCTTCACCCCGGGTCACCTGCTCTTCTTGCGCTACACCGCCACCACCCCCATGACCCGCAACCGCTACGGCATCGCCGAGCCCGAGCTCGACGTGCAGCAGGTACTGCCCCACAGCATGCTGGACATCATCTGCACCCCGCTGGTGGCCTTCGATGAGGCTGGCAACCGCCTCGGCATGGGGGGCGGCTACTACGATCGCACCCTCGCCTGCTGGCACGAGCACCAGCTCGGCCCAAGACCCCTGGGGCTCGCCCACGATTGCCAGCAGGTGGATGCCGTCCCCCGGGAACAGTGGGACGTGCCGCTCCCCCAGATCATCACCCCCAGCCGCAGCTGGCACTTTGCCTGATCAGACGGGGCGCCCCCTTCGGTTCAATAAACAGGCAAACGATTTACATCTTGGGGATTTTTGCGCCGGAACGTGAGCACCATGGTCGCTCTGGGGGGGATGCTTGGATATAATGCGCCCGCTTTTTCCATAAGGATCCATCATGACTCAAGATGAAATGAAGAAGGCGGCCGGTTGGGCTGCGCTCAAATACGTGGTACCCGGCACCATCGTCGGGGTGGGCACCGGCTCTACCGTCAATCACTTCATCGACGCACTGGCGACCATGAAAGACCAGATCAAGGGCGCGGTGTCGAGCTCCATCGCCTCCACCGAGCGCCTCAAGGGTCTCGGCATCCCGGTGTTTGACCTCAACGACATCGATGCCCTCTCCGTCTACGTGGATGGTGCCGACGAGATCAACGCCAGCCGCGACATGATCAAGGGGGGCGGCGCCGCCCTGACCCGCGAGAAGATCGTCGCCGCCGTGGCCGACCAGTTCATCTGCATCATCGACAACACCAAGACCGTCGACGTGCTGGGCACCTTCCCCCTGCCGGTGGAAGTGATCCCCATGGCCCGCGAATACGTGGCCCGCGAGATCCGCGCCCTTGGCGGCAACCCGGTGTGGCGTGAAGGGGTGGTGACCGACAACGGCAACATCATCCTGGACGTCAAGGGCATGGCCATCACCGATGCCAAGGCTCTGGAAACCCGCCTCAACAGCATCGTGGGCGTGGTCACCAACGGCCTGTTCGCCCACCGTGGCGCCGACGTTGTGCTGATCGGCACCCCCGAGGGTGTGATCACCAACTAAGGCCTGCTCCCCGGACCTCTCCCTCCGGGCAAGCCCCCGCCCCGGTCAGTCAATCTGACTGCCCCAAATGGACAACGGCGCCTCATGGCGCCGTTTCTGGTTATCCCTCAATGGCTTGTAGCAGCACATCTGCAACAATCGTTGATAACTTCAAAGAATTTGACTTTCGTCACAAATATTCCCTCTCCCAAACGTTTTTGCTACTTTACGGTTTTCTTCACACTGCAAGCCTGAACGCATTTTTCAAAACAATAGAGGGAACGTCATGACAGCCAAGTTTTCGCTGGACAAGGATAAGATCAAGGTACTGCTGCTGGAGGGAGTCCATCCCAACACGGTGGAGACCTTTCGGGCAGCCGGCTACACCAATGTGGAATATCTGAAGACGTCCCTGTCGGAAGAGGAGTTGATCGAGCGCATTCGTGACGTGCATTTCGTGGGCCTGCGTTCACGCACCCAGATCACCGAGAAGGTGCTGGATGCCGCCACCAAGCTGGTGGCCATCGGCTGCTTCTGCATCGGCACCAACCAGGTCTCCCTCGACGCCGCCCACGTGCGCGGCATCCCCGTCTTCAACGCCCCCTTCTCCAACACCCGCTCCGTGGCCGAACTGGTACTGGGGGAGATCCTGCTGCTGCTGCGCGGCATTCCCGAGAAGAACGCCAAGTGCCATCGCGGCGTCTGGGAGAAGCTGGCCAACCGCAGCGTCGAAGCCCGCGGCAAGAAGCTCGGCATCATCGGCTACGGCCACATCGGCACCCAGCTTGGCATCATCGCCGAGATGATCGGCATGAAGGTCTATTACTACGACATCGAGAACAAGCTCTCCCTTGGCAACGCCATCCAGGTGCCGAACCTGGTGGAGCTGCTCAACATGTCTGACGTCATCAGCCTGCACGTACCGGAAACCGCCTCCACCAAGGATCTCATCGGTGCAGAGCAACTGCGCATGATGAAACCGGGCGCCATCTTCATCAACGCCTCCCGCGGCACCGTGGTGGACATCGACGCCCTGGCCGACGTCATCAAGAGCGGCCACCTCTCCGGCGCCGCCATCGACGTCTTCCCGGTGGAGCCCAAGTCCAACGACGAGGAGTTCCTCACCCCGCTGCGCGGCCTGGACAACGTGATCCTGACCCCCCACATCGGCGGCTCCACCCAGGAAGCCCAGGAGAACATCGGTCTGGAAGTAGCCAACAAGCTGGTCAAATACTCCGACAACGGCTCCACCCTCTCCGCGGTCAACTTCCCGGAAGTCTCCCTGCCCGGCCACAAGGGCTCCAGCCGCCTGCTGCACATTCACCGCAACCAGCCCGGCGTGATGAACCAGATCAACCAGATCTTCGCCGACGAGGGGATCAACATCGCCGGTCAGTACCTGCAGACCAGCAGCGAGATCGGTTACGTGGTCATCGACGTCGAAACCGAGCACAGCGAGAAGGCCCTGGCCCGTCTCAAAGAGATCAATGGGACCATCCGTGCCCGGATCCTGCACTGATAAGCCCTTATCTGCGCAGCAAAAAGCCCGTCGTGATGACGGGCTTTTTTATGTCAGGAGAAAGGTTGCTCTCGCAGCTTACCACCAGCCCAGCAGGTTGCGGCCCACCAGGGCACCCCACACCAGGGCATTGAGGGCCAGGGCGATGAAAACGGCGGCGGAGCCCAGATCCTTGGCGCGGCCCGAGAGTTCGTGATGCTCGGAGCCGATGCGATCCACCACCGCCTCCACGGCGGAGTTGAGCACCTCGACGATCACCACCAGCCAGCTGATGCAGACGAGCAGCAGGATCTCGTTGAGGGAGTCACCTATCCAGAATGCCAGCGGCATCAGCAGCAGGATGAGCAGCAGCTCCTGACGGAAGGCGGCCTCGTTGACCCAGGCCGATTTGAGACCTTTCATGCTGTAACCGGTTGCGTTGATGATGCGGGTGATCCCGGTCGCGCCTGGCTTTGCCACGATAACTACCTCATTTGAAATGGCTTTTGGGTTCACATCCTATCAGAGCCGCCCAAGGTTTCCATCGGGTGACTTTTGCTTTATTTTATTCCCTTGCATTTTGGCATCCCGCCCACCTTATCCACTCGAGAATTGAGTCGTATGTCCATTCACACCGATGAATTGCGCACCCGTCGCCTGGAGGCCCTGATCACCCCCAGCGAGCTGGCGCACGCCTTCCCGTTAACCGACACCATCGCCCAGAACCTGCTGGATGCCCGCCGCCAAGTGGAAGCCATTCTGTCCGGTGAGGATCAGCGCCTGCTGGTCATCGTCGGCCCCTGCTCCATCCACGATCCCGCCGCCGCCCACGAATACGCTCTGCGTCTGAACACCCTGCGTGAAGAGTACAAAGAGAGCCTGTGCATCGTGATGCGCACCTACTTCGAGAAGCCGCGTACCATCGTCGGCTGGAAGGGGCTCATCAATGATCCGCGCCTGGACGGCAGTTTCGACGTCAATGAAGGGCTGAAACTGGCCCGCAAACTGCTGGTGGACATCAACGAGACCGGCATGCCCACCGCCACCGAGTTCCTGGACATGGTGACCGGCCAGTACATCAGCGATCTCATCACCTGGGGCGCCATCGGGGCGCGCACCACCGAGTCCCAGGTTCACCGGGAGATGGCCTCCGCCCTCTCCTGCCCGGTGGGGTTCAAGAACGGCACCGACGGCAACACCCGCATCGCCATCGATGCGGTGCGCGCCGCCCGTCACAGCCACATCTTCTACTCCCCGGACAAGGACGGCAAGATGACCATCTACCGCACCGCCGGCAACCCCTACGGCCACGTGATCCTGCGCGGCGGCCACAGGCCCAACTACGACACCGCCAGCATCGACGAGGCGTGTGAGGCTCTGGCCCAGGTGGGCCTGCCGGAGCGCCTGGTGGTGGACTTCAGCCACGGCAACAGCATGAAGGATCACCGCCGCCAACTGCTGGTGGCCCAGGATATCTGCGATCAGCTGCGCCGCGGCCGCACCGGCATCGCCGGCATCATGGCCGAGAGCTTCCTGGTGGAAGGGCGTCAGGACGTGGAGAACGGCTGTGCCGCCACCTTCGGCCAGAGCATCACCGATGCCTGTCTGTCGTGGAGTGACACCGAAACCCTGCTGGCCATGCTGGCAGAAGCCGCCCAGGTGCGGCTGGACAAGCAGAAAGCCTGAGCAACCGCTCAACGCTCTCTCTACCAATTCAAAGAGCCAGGTATCACGGATGCCTGGCTCTTTTCATTTCCACAGTGATTCACTCGCTCCCCTTGGCTTCACTCCGCCTCTGCAGGTTTTCAATGCTGTATCCGTAGTCGACGGAGCGGCTCCCTTCTCCCGCTTGTTTCAAAAGAATGGGAGAAGGGCTGGGGATGAGGGGGAAGACCGCCTCACAGACTCGGCATAAACCAGGTGCGGCCAGCCGCCTCGATACGATCGGTACGGATCTGGAACACCCGCTCCAGCAGCGCCTCGTCGATGATCCCGACGCCCCCTTCCCCCACCACGCGGCCCTGTTGCAGGCAGAGCACGCGATCCGCCCAGTCGATGGCCAGATTGATGTCGTGGATGGCCACCACCACCAGCAATCCCTGCGCGGCCAGTTGCTTGAGCAGCCGCAGCAGCGCCATCTGGTGATGCAGATCCAGCCCCGCCAGGGGTTCATCCAGCAGCAGCACCCGCCCGGTCGGATTGAGGCTTGGCCACAGTTGCAGCAGGGTGCGGGCGATCAGCACCCGCTGCTGCTCCCCCCCGGACAAGCGGCTGAAGTCCCGTGCCAGCAGAGGAGCCAGTTCCAGGGCGTCGCACACATCCGCCACCGCCTGCGCCTGAGCATCGGGGTCCCCCTCCTCCAGCCCCAGGCTCAGCACCTGGAAGACCGGGATGTGGAACAGCTGGGGCTGGCGCTGGGGCAGCATGGCGCGCCGCGTTGCAAGCTCGGGCCAGCTCAGGGTCGTGATGGCCTCTCCTCCCAGCAAGACGGCGCCATCGGCGGGCAGCAGGCCCGCCAGGGCCCCGAGCAGGGAGGACTTGCCGCTGCCGTTGGGGCCGAGCAGGGCCACCAGCTGACCGCCGGGCCAGGCGAGATCCAGGGGGTCGAGGCGATGGGGGATGGCCAGGGCGCGGGCCTCCAGCCGCCAGGGGGCGGGATCAGCGGGACACATCGGCATCTTGCCTCAGCAGTAGATAGATAAAGAGCGGGGCGCCCACCGAGGCGGTGATGACCCCGATGGGCAGTTCACCGGCGTGCAGCGCCGAGCGGGCCACCAGATCGGCCCCGAGCAGCAGGGCGCCGCCCCCCAGCGCCGAGGCGGGCAGCAGGAAGCGCTGATCGCTGCCACCGCACAGGCGCAGCAGGTGAGGCACCACCAGGCCGACGAAGCCGATGACGCCGCACAGGGAGACCGCCACCCCGGTGAGCAGACAGACCGCCAGCACCAGGCGTACCCGCATGCTGTCCACGTTCAGCCCCATGAGGCGGGCCTGGGTCTCTCCCAACAGCAGTTGTTGCAGTGCCCGTCCCTGCCAGCAGAGCCAGCCGAGGGTGAGGGGCAGCACCAGCCACCACCAGGCGAGCTGCTGGCTGCCGTAGGCGAGACTCCCCATCATCCAGAACATGAATTCCCGCAAGGCGCCGTCGTCGGCGAAATACATCAGCCAGGTCATGGCCGCATTGGTGAGGATGCCGATGGCGACCCCGAACAGCAGCAGCCGCCCATGGCCGAGCCGTGCCCGGCGTGCGAGACGGATGAGCAGCATGGTCACCACCAGGGCGCCGCCAAAGGCCGCCAGCGACAGCCCCCAGCCCGGCAGATAGAGCCCGAGCCCCTTGGCCACCGCCATCGCCACCATGGCGGCCAGCCCAGCGCCGCTCGAGACGCCGAGCAGGCCGGGTTCCGCCACCGGGTTGTGCAGCATCACCTGGAGCACGGCACCGCCGCAGGCAAGGGAAGCCCCCGCCAGCAGGGCCAGCAGGGCGCGCGGCAGGCGCAACTCCAGCAGGATGCGCAGCTCCAGATCCCCCAGCGGCTGCCAGGGCAGCAGCACGAACTCCCCGAGGGCGAGGGAGAGCAGGAACAGGGCCAGGGTCAGCAGCGACAGCAGGAGCAGCCAGCGGCGCTGCCAGCGCTGCTGGCGACGGATGAGAGCGAGATACACGGGATCCCCAAGAAGCGAGGCCCGCCGGGGGGCAGGCAGGAAAGCTGCATGATAACAGCGCGTTACCACCCAAGGTCAAGGCTGGTAGGGCTTGGCCAGCGCCGCTATCTCGCCGCTCTCCACCATGGCTTGCAACGCCTGCGCCAGCTTGGGGCCCAGCTCGTGGTGGGGTGAGTGCTTGCTCATCCCGAGGTAGAGCACCACCGGGTTGGGGGGCTGGAAGGGTGCCTTGACGAGGCCGGCGTCGTTGCGCTGGCTCAGGGCGTAATCCACCTGGCAGTCGGTCCCTATCATCAGGGGCAGGTGGCCCCGCTCCACCATGCGCTGCAACTGGTCTTCGGTGGGGACCCCGTGCTTGTCGAGCTGGGTGTCGCCATCGAAGGGGGGGAAGTAGGCGGAGTTGAGCACATAGCCAATCTCGCGGCCCCTCAAATCCTCGTAGCGCCTGAGGCCGGCCACGGCGGCGGGCTTGCCATAGAAGGCAGGCCGGCACTGGTAATAGGACGGCTGCAGGTAGTCGATGAAAGCGGCCCGCTCCTCGGTGTGAGCCAGCCCTATCATCAGATCCGCCTGACCGGTCTGCATCTGTTTGAGTGCCCGTCCCCAGGGCACCCGTTTGAGGGTAAGCACAATGCCGCTGCGTGCCTGCAACTGGCGCAGAATGTCGATATCCAGCCCCTGGAAGTCGTCGTTCTCTGCCAGCATGCGAAACGGCGGCCAGACATCGGTGGCCACCGTCAGGGTCGGCGCACCTTGCGCCCAGCAGGCAAACAACAGACAAAGCGCACCCCAGCTTGTCTTGCCCATCCAGCATTCGCCTTCTTTTGTTACATCCTTGTGAGCTAAAAATACCCTCAAGCACCACTTATGAAAACCCATGGAGTCGAGATAAAATGCATTGATTTAAAAGGAGAACCTAATGAACCCCATCATGACCAGTATCGGCCTGCTCATCTGCAGCAACGTCTTCATGACGTTTGCCTGGTACGCCCATCTCAAGAGCATGAATCACAAACCCTGGATCATCGCCGCCCTGGTGAGCTGGGGGATAGCCCTGTTCGAATACCTGTTGCAGGTGCCCGCCAACCGCATCGGCCACACCGTGCTCTCCGTCGGCCAGCTCAAGATCCTGCAGGAGGTGATCACCCTCACCGTGTTCGTTCCCTTCTCCATCTTCTATCTGAAAGAAGATCTGAAGTGGGACTACCTCTGGGCGGGTCTGTGCATCCTGGGCGCGGTCTTTTTTGTGTTCCGCGAAAAACTGACCGGCGCCTGAGGCTGTACACTCAAGCCATTCATCATCCCCCAGCCCTTTGAGCGACGAGGCCCCTCATGGAATTGAGAGACATGCTGCAGATCCTGGCCAAACAGGACGGTTCCGATCTCTATCTCTCCACCGGCGCCCCCCCCTGCGCCAAGTTCAACGGCGCCTTGCGCCCCCTCACCCAGGAGCCCTTGGGGCCGGGCGAGGTGGCCCGCATCGCCTACGACATCATGGATCTCGAGCAGAAACAGCAGTTCGAGAAAGAGCTGGAGATGAACCTCGCCATCTCCCTGCCCCAGATAGGCCGTTTTCGGGTCAACATCTTCAAGCAGCGCAATGAAGTCTCCCTGGTGGCGCGCAACATCAAGACCGAGATCCCCCGCTTCGAGGATCTCAAACTCCCTCCGGTGCTCCTCGACACCATCATGGAGAAGCGGGGTCTGGTGCTCTTCGTCGGCGGCACGGGGTCCGGCAAGTCCACGTCGCTCGCGGCCCTCATCGATCATCGCAACCGCAACAGCGGCGGCCACATCATCACCATCGAGGATCCGGTGGAGTTCGTCCATCGCCACCAGAAGAGCATCATCAACCAGCGGGAGGTGGGGGTGGATACCCGCAGCTTCCACGCGGCCCTGAAGAACACCCTGCGCCAGGCGCCGGACGTCATCCTCATCGGTGAAATCCGCGATCGGGAGACCATGGAGCATGCCCTCGCCTTCTCGGAAACCGGGCATCTGGCCATCTCCACCCTGCACGCCAACAACGCCAACCAGGCGCTGGATCGCATCATCAACTTCTTCCCGGAAGAGCGCAGACCCCAGCTGCTCAACGACCTTGGCAACAACCTCAAGGCCTTTGTCTCCCAGCGGCTGGTGAAGACCACGGACGGCGGGCGCCGGGCGGCGGTGGAGGTGATGCTCGGGACCCACACGGTGCGCGATCTCATCAAGCGCGGCGAGTTTGGCGGCCTCAAGGAGATCATGGAAAAATCCAGGGCCCTTGGCATGGTGACCTTCGACAGCACCCTGTTCGATCTGGTGGTCGAGGGGGTGATCGACGAGGAGGAGGCGGTGAAGAACGCGGACTCCCAGAACAACCTGCGCCTCAAGATCAAACTCTGGCGGGAGAAGGGTCAGATAGGCAACAGCGCGGCGGCGAGCGGCTGGAGCCTGGAGCCCACCAAGGACGAGGGCGACCTCTTCTAAGACCGGGCCCGGCGGCCACGAAAAAGGGAACCCTTGGGTTCCCTTTTGCATATGGGCAGGCGTCAGCCCTTCTGGACCAGCCCTATCTGGCCGGGCTCGCACCACTCGAACGTCACCTCTTCGTGCTTGCCGCAGCAGGAGCCGCCACACAGGCGGCTCTCCCGCTTGGCGACGCGCCCCTTGCGCATCCAGACCCCGAGCATGGCCTCTACCGCATCCTCGGAGGTGTGGAAGTGGCGGGCCAGCGCCCGCCGGCTCACCTTCTTGTGCAGGGCCAGATAGTCCCCCAGTTCACGCAGGATCACAGAATACCCTCCCTCTCGGCGCACTCGCCCCTGACCATGAGCCCCTTCACAGGGTCACCACCTTGCGGGCGACGATGTCGCCGTGACGACGCCCCAGCCACCAGAGCAGCACCAGGGAGAGCAGATAGCTCAGGCTCCAGACCAGGCTCTGCGCCGGGTGGGCGGCGAAGGTCGCCAGTTGATAGAAGAGGGTGGCGCACAGGAAGGCGACGTAGTTGCACCAGGCGGCGGTGAACAGGGCCCACTGGCGACCGGTCTCTCGCACCAGAGCCCCCATGGCGGCGGCGCAGGGCATGTAGAGCAGCACGAACAGCAGGTAGGCGAAGGCCCCGGCCACGCCGTCGAAGTGGGTCTGCATGTTGCCGTAGGTGGAGGTGTCCACCTCCTGGGCCTCGGCTGCCGCCTGCTTGTCCTCCAGATCCCCCACCTTGATCCCCATGGGATCGGCGGGGTCGATGTCCGCCAGGTTGGCGGGAATGGTGGCCAGCGCCGCTTTCAGGCTGCCCAGCAGGGAGTATTCACTCTCCTCCTCATCACCGGCGCCGCCGGCGTAGAGGCTGTTGAGGGTAGCGACCACCGCCTCCTTGGCAAAGATGCCGGTGAGGATGCCCACCGTGGCCTGCCAGTTGTCGTCCCGCACGCCTATGGGATGCAGCACCGGGGTCACGGACTGGCTCAGCTTGCTCAGCACCGAGTTCTCCTGATCCTGGTTGCCGAAGCTGCCGTCGGTGCCGAGGGAGTTGAGCACGCTCAGCACCGCCACCATCAGGACGATGGTCTTGCCCGCGCCGAAGATGAAGCCCTTGAGTTTCTGCCAGGTGCGCAGCCCCACGTCCACCGGACGGGGCCACTCGTAATCGGGCATCTCCATCACCATGGAGTCGCTCTTGCCCGGCAGCAGGGTGCTGCGCAGGAAGAGGCCGGTGAGCACCGCCACCAGGATGCCGAACAGATAGAGACCGAACACCAGGTTCTGCCCCGACTCGGGGAAGAAGGCCACCGCGAACAGGGCGTAGACCGGCAGACGGGCACCGCAAGACATGAAGGGCGCCATGGCTGAGGTCATCAGCCGCTCGCGCTCCGACCCCAGGGTCCGGGTTGCCATCACCGCGGGCACGGTGCAGCCAAAGCCCATCAACATGGGGACGAAGGCCTTGCCGGGCAGGCCGAGGCGACGCATCAGGGCGTCCACCACGAAGGCGGCGCGGGCCAGATAGCCGGAGCTCTCCAGCACCGCGAGGAAGAGAAAGAGGCAGCCCACCACGGGGATGAAGGTCGCCACCGTCTGCAAACCGGCACCCACGCCGTCCGCGAGCACGGCCCCCAGCCAGTCGGGGGCACTCATCAGCCCCAGCAGGTGGTGCACCCCGTCCACGAAGAGGGCCCCCCCGAGGATGTCGAAGAAGTCGATGAAGGCGCTGCCCACCTTGATGGCGAACATGAACATCAGGTACATCACCAGCAGGAAAAAAGGGATGCCCACCCAGCGGTTGAGCAGCACCCTGTCCAGCCGTTCGCTCTGGGCGACGGTGAGCTTGTCCTGATGGCGGCACGCCTGCTGGCACCAGTGGTGGATATGGCCGTAGCGCAAATCAGCAAGTTGCAGGTCGATGTCCTGGGCGTGGTGGGCGCGACTCACCACGTTGTCGGCCGCCGCCTGCTGCCCCGCCGCCAGGGTCTCCTGCATGGCAATGTCTTCCTCCAGCAGGCGCAGGGCGCGGCCACGGCGATGCAGATGATGGGGGGCGAGCAGGGTCTCCAGCTCGGCGATGTCTCCCTCGAGGGGCTGACCGTAGTTGAGCACCAGGGCGGGCTGGGACTGGCCGATAAACTGGTGGATCCCCTCTTTGAAGGCCGCCACCTGCTGGCGATTGTGGGCCGAGAGCGACACCACGGGGCACCCCAGCGCCTTGGCGAGCAAGGCCTCGTCGATGGTGATGCGTCGCTTTTGCAGCAGATCCATCTTGTTGAGCACCACCACCATGGGCAGCCCCAGCTCCCGCAATTGCAGGGTGAGGTAGAGGGAGCGCTCCAGGTTGGCGGCATCGATGACGTTGAGCAGCAGATCCGGCTGCTGGCGCTGGACGAAGCGGCTGGCGATCTGCTCGTCCAGGCTCGCCTCCTGGTTGGCCAGGGCATAGATGCCGGGCAGGTCCACCAGGGTGTATTCCTGCCCGCGGGCAGCAAAGCTCCCCATCTTCTTGTCGACGGTGACCCCGCTCCAGTTCCCCACCTGCTGGCGGGAGCCGGTCAGGGCGTTGAACAGGGAGGTCTTGCCGCTGTTGGGATTGCCCACTGTGACCAGGTTGTAGCTCATACCGGCTCCACCTCGATTTGCTGGGCCAGACTCCGCTGCATGGAGAGGCAGATGCCCTGGCACTGGATCTGGAGCGGGTCCCCCAGGGGGGCGACCCGCAGATAGAGGATCTCGGTCTGGGGCAGCAGCCCCATCACCATCAACTTGCGCCGCAAGGCGCGGCCAAGGTGGTTCATGTGCGTGATGCGAGCGCTCTGTCCCGGCGACAGCTCTGTGAGTACCATGACGGGCTCCTGAAGTTAAACAAGAATAATTCGCTTTTAATGGGGGGATTATAAGCTGTGCCCTCAACATTTATTTGCGTAAAATCAAACTCCGCTTAGCTAACCGACAAAGTATTGCCATGAGTCACGACAACAACAGCCGCCTGGTCTACAGCACGGACGGCGGCATGATCAAGGAATCCGCCCCCGCCCAGCACGCCTCCCCCTTCCCCGCCGACGGGGTCGTGCGCATCCGCCGCGAGACCAAGGGACGCAAGGGGGCCGGGGTCATCAGCATCCACGGCGTTCCCGCCGACCAGCAGAAGGCCCTCGCCACCCTGCTCAAGAAGAAGTGCGGTACCGGCGGCGGTCTCAAGGAGGGGGTCATCGAGATCCAGGGGGACAAACGGGACCTTATCAAGGCCGAACTGGAGAAGGCCGGCTTTCAGGTCAAACTGGTGGGGGGATAATTCCCCATCCCGCGCCTTGCCTCACCGGAGGTTTTTCCCTAGAATGCCCGCTCCCATCGAGGGGGAGTAGTCTCGCCACGGACCCGTTCCGTGCGCGATCCTGATCAACATACTTGGTGCCAACTCACCATGGTCAGGGTGATCCGGGCAATGCCGGATTTGACAAGACCTTTGACGGGCCAGTGCCAAAACCGGGGACGGATGGCGCAGGCTTGTCTTTGGTTTATAACAATTCCGTCCCCCGGTCATTTTTATGGAAGCCTTGTTAACCTCCACCATCAGCGTTGCCATCGCCGAGATCGGCGACAAGACACAGCTGCTGGCCCTGTTGCTCATCTGTCGTTTTCGCAAACCCTGGCCCATCATCGCCGGCATGCTGGCTGCCACCCTGCTCAACCACGCAGGGGCCGCCTGGATAGGGGAATTCATCAGTCGCTGGATGGATCCCAAGGTGATGACCTGGCTGGTCGCTGGCGCCTTCATCGCCATGGCCGCCTGGATCCTGGTGCCGGACAAGATGGACGATGAAGAGAGTTCCCTGGACAAGTACGGCCCCTTCATGGCCACCTTCGTGCTCTTCTTCATCGCCGAGATCGGTGACAAGACCCAGATAGCCACCGTGCTGCTGGCAGCCAAGTACGACTCCCTGATCCAGGTGATCACCGGCACCACCCTCGGCATGATGCTGGCCAACGTGCCCGTGGTGCTGCTCGGCAAGCTCGGGGCCGACAAGCTCCCCCTCAAGGGGATCCGCATTGCCTGCGCCATCCTCTTTGCGGGGCTTGGCATCTCCACCCTGATCTTCGCCTGACCTCCATAGAAGCCGGCGGGGGATCAGCGTGAGCACTGATCGCCACCGCCGCCCCGGACGTCCTTCAGGCCCCCTCCTCACGGCGGGGGCCTTTTTAGTGCAAAGACATGGCCCCGTGCCGCTACCTGTGTCGCAGCGCCGACGGCGCCCCTGCCCCGAGACGCGTCGCCGTGCCATAATGCCTTATCTTTCAGGCATCACGGCTTCAGGAGCCCCCATGCACCTCACCTCAAGACAGACCCTGCTCGACTGGGTCAGGCGCGGCCGCCTGCCACGGGCCTCGCTGCCTGCCGCCCTGGCCCTGTGCGATCTGCCCCCCGGCCCTGCCCGCTGGCAGTGGCTGTTCGACAGGCTGCTGCTCTGGCTCGGCTGCCTCTGCCTTGGCGCCGGCCTCGTCTTCTTCGTCGCCTTCAACTGGCAGGCCCTGGGGCGCCTCTCACGTCTCGCCCTGCTGGAGCTGCCGTTGCTCGCCATGCTCCTGGTGCTCTGGCGCAAACCCATGAGTGACACCCCGCGCCAGGCCCTGCTGCTGGCCCTGGCCCTCAACCTCGGCGCCCTGCTCGCCCTGGTGGGCCAGACCTACCAGACCGGCGCCGACCCCTGGCAGCTCTTCGCCACCTGGGCCCTGATGTTGCTGCCGCTGGCGGCACTTGGCAGAAGCCCGCTGCTCTGGACCCTGGCCTGGCTGCTCGGTCAGCTCGCCCTGGTGCTCTACTGGCGGCTCGGCCTTCTCGATCTCTTCTTCTCCTTCAACGAGGAGGCCCTCGGCTGGTGCCTGACCCTGCTCAACGCCGCCCTCTGGGGTCTGCTCATCCTGGTGCCCGCCCGCTACGCCCTGATGCCCTCCTGGCTCGCGGGGCTGGCCGCGGGGCTCGGCATCACCCTGCTCACCCTGCTGGCCCTGTTCGATGCCGCCTCTCCCTGGGTCTGGCCTGCCTGGCTCGCCTGGCTCGGCGCCGCCTACCTGCGCTGGCACCACAGGTTCATCGCCGGGCTCGCCATGGGGTGCCTGAGCCTTATCGCCGTGATCCTCGCGGCCCTTGGCAAGTGGATGGAGCCGGACATGAACGGCTTTTTGCTGCTGGCCCTCATCGCCATCGGCCTGTCGGTGATGGCCAGCCGCTGGCTGCAACAACAACGGAGGCAGCATGTCTGATCTCACCCCCTGGGAGCGCCTGCGTGCTGCTCAACTTGTGGAAGGGGATGCCCCCCGGGATGAACAGCCCCACTGGTCGGGCCGTTTTCTGCTCGGCATGGTGGGCTGGATAGCCGCCCTCTTCCTGCTCTTCTTCCTCTTCATGGCCTTCGAGCAGCTGACCCGCGACCCCAACAACGCCCTCACCATGGGGATGGTACTGATGGCCGCCGCCCTCGGTCTCAACCGTATGGCGACCCGCAGCGATCTCTGGGATCAGTTCGTGCTGGCGCTGGCGCTGGCGGCAGATGCCTGGCTGCTCTACGGCCTGCTGGACAGGCTGGACCTGAACGTCGCGTGGCTCTGGTTCGGTCTGACCGCCTTCTCCCTCGGGGTGGCCGCCCTGTTCGAGCACTGGCTGATCAGGCTGTTCCACAGCTTCGCCGCCGCCATCCTGCTCACCCTCGCCCTCGCCTGCCTCGGCCTGCACCTGCTGGCCCTGCCGCTGGTGATGAGCGCCGTCGCCCTGTGCTGGCTGCAGGCGGAGCGCGATCCCGCCCGCCATCTGCTCTATGAATCCCTCACCCTGGGGCTGGCACTCTCCCTGCTGGTGCTGGGACGGCTGCACCACCCCCTGTGGGAGGGAGGCACCAGCGTGCTCAATGAGCTCGGCAGCTCCCGCCTGCCCCTCTGGCTCAATCCCCTGCTCTGCGCCGCCCTGCTGCTCGCGGTCATGGTTCGCCTCAGGCTGCCGCTGCGCTACGGGCTGCCGCTGGTGGTGATCAGCGCCATCATTCCCGGCATGGGGGCTGGCGCCCTGGTGCTGGTGCTCGGCTTCTACGCCGGCAGCCTGGCCCTGATGACCCTGGCAGGCCTCATGCTGCTCGGCTTTGGCTCCCTCTATTACTACGATCTGGGGCTGACCCTGATGACCAAGTCCTGGCTGCTGCTCGCCTCGGGGGCCCTGCTGCTCGGTACCCGTCAGTGGCTCAAGCACCTTCACAACGGGAGCCCCTCATGAGACGCCTCGCCTTTTTGCTGACCGGTCTTGCCCTGCTCGCCGGCATCAACGCCACCGTCTGGCGCTTCGAGCACGCCATGAGCCAGGGGGAGGTGGTGCTGATCGAGCTGGCACCGGTCGACCCCCGCTCCCTGATGCAGGGGGACTACATGCGCCTGAACTACGCCCTCGCCCGCCAGCTGGCGGGCCGCCAGGCCGCCGTCGGCCCCCACACCCTGGTCGTTCGCCTGGATGAACATCAGGTGGTGCACTGGGTAGAAGAGGGCAAGCCCGAGGCCCCTGGCCCGGGGGAGCGCCTGCTCAAGGTGCGCCAGCGCGACGGCCAGTGGTTTATCGGGCCTGACGCCTTCTTCTTCGAAGAGGGCACGGGAGATAAATATGAGTCGGCCCGCTACGGCGAGTTTCGTCTGCAAGAGGATGGCAGCACCCTGCTGGTGGGACTGAGGGACGAGGCGTTCACCCCCCTGGGTCACACCCGCCCGGCCTGGTAAAAAGGGGGCGCCGACACGGTTGTGAGTGGCAAGATGATGACGGCCCCCGGCGGATAACGTCTGCGCCGGGTGGCGAAACGCCGTGACTTGGCAACACTTGAAACTGGGCACTCGGCAGCAGGACGGTCAGGATGAACATAGACATTGCAGTCCCCCTTCGCAGACTGGTCGCCTGCGCCGCCCTCGCGGCCATGGTCTGGGGCACTCCCGCGACCCAGGCCAGCCCGGCGCTCGCCAGCCTGCACTACCTCACCGAAGAGTACAAACCCTACAACTTCACCGGGGAGGATGGCGCCCCGACCGGCTTTGCCATCGACCTGCTGCACCTGGTGTGGCAAAAGACCGGCACCCCTGTCCAGCCCGTCAGCATCCTCCCCTGGGCCAGGGGTTACTACCTGCTGACCCAGAAACCCAATGTGGTGCTCTTCTCCACCGCCCGCACCGAGGCGCGCAATCCCCTGTTCAAGTGGGCCTGCCCCATCGGCTATGCCGAGATAGTGTTGATGGGGCTCGCCAGTCGCCCCCTGACCCTGACCAGGCTGGAAGATGCCCAGCGCTACACCATAGGCGCCGTGCGATCCGATGTGGGGGAGCAACTGCTGCTCAACGCCGGCTTCGACGAGCAGAAGATCATGACCGCCAACCGCCTCTCCCAGGCCCTGCGCATGCTCACCTCGGGCCGGGTCGAGCTGATCTCCAGCAACAAGTCCACCCTGCAGGATCTCATCAAGACCCAGCAGCTGGATCCCGCCCAGTTCGAGGTGCGCTGGATGTTGAGCTCCGAGCAGTACTGCTTCGCCTTCAGCCACCCGGTGGACGATGCCCTGGTCAGGGAGTTCCAGCTCGGCCTGACCCAGGTGCTGGCCAGCAGCGACTTCCAGCAGCTCCAGCACAAATACTTCCCCTCCCCCTGACCCCTTCCCCGCCGGGGCCGCCAAGGCCCCGGCCCGCCTTTGAGCCAGCGCACGAAACCCGTTTAATGTTCACCACTTGCAACGACAAGGGGTGACGCAGACCGTCCCGGGTCCGTAATATAGGGCGCAGGAGCCTGTTGGCCCCTTTTTCACGGCAAGGGGCAAGGCGCACGGTGGCAGCGACAGTCAGGGGCGGCAGCGTGGCCGCCGACCGCCTTCATCGGGCAGCGCCGCGCTCACGCCCTTTCCCGCCATCTCTGCGATCTCTTGGGAATACACATGCACAACAGAGCGAAATGGTTGATGAGTCTCTCGGTCTGCGCCCTTCTGATGGCCTGCGGCGGTGACAAGACCACCGGCAAGGCCTGTCTCGGGTCAAACAACGACACCCTGGTGGAGGGGATGCAGGACAAGTGCAAGGCGGGGGACATTGTCGCCACCAAGCACCCGGCCTATTTCTGCGATTTCAACTACGCGGTCACCTTCAACAGCTACAACTCCGCGATTTGCGTCTACTCCGGCGGTCTGAAACCGGAGAGAACCACGGAAAAATCATGACTGGCGACCCATTTGCCCCGTCTGACACGAAGAGGGCGGCAGGATATGTGGTCAATGCCCGGGCGGCGGTGCCGCTCAGGCCATCCGGGGGCGGCTTCGCCCCTATTTCACCCGCATCAGACGGTGATGCTGCCCGGCGCACTCGAGCTGGAGCACCTGGGATCGGGCCATGGCCTCCACCCTGGCCAGCATCTCGGCGCTGTAGCCCTTGCGGCGCATCCATTGCAAGGGCTCCTCGAAGCCCCCTTCGTTGACCACGAAGGTATCTGTGTAGGACTCCTTGACGATGCTGACCACCCAGATGCGCTGCTGAAACTCGCAGAGTCCGGCCACCAGGGTGGCCGCCCGCCCGGCCAGGGCGCGCACACGGCGGACAAGAAGATGAACCATGGTATGGGCTCCGAACCGATAAAAGGGAAAACAGACTGGCACCCGGGTGGACGCGCCACCCTGTGCCCTCTCAACCCGCCCCGCTGCTATCGCGGGGCAGACACCTGACTGGAAGGAGGCAGGTTCCCCCCCTCCCCTGCGGCCCGGCGCTGGCGCTTGACCGCATACATGCTCGCATCGGCCCGGTTCAGCGCCTCCTCGACGCTGACCTCGGCCGGCATCACGGCCACCGCCCCCACGCTGGCACCGGGATAGTGGATCACCTTGTCCCCCACCGGCAGTGACAGCACGCTGTGCTCGAACAGGCGCTGGCGAAACGCCGCCACCGCCCCGTCCAGCGTGTCGGCGTCCGGGAAAGGCCCCATGCCCACGGCCACGAACTCGTCCCCCCCGAAGCGGGCCAGCAGATCGCCGCCGCGCAGGGTCTCGCTCAGTTGCCGCGCCATGGCGGTGAGCAGCCTGTCCCCCGCCTCGTGGCCATGCTCGTCGTTGATGGCCTTGAAGCCATCGAGATCCACAAAGGCGATGAGCACCGGATGCCCCGCCCGCTCCGACAACGAGAAAAGGCGGGTGAGCTCCAGCATCAGGGCGCGGCGGTTGGGGAGCCCGGTGAGGGGGTCGGAGAGGGCCAGGCGCGAGAGCTCGTCGTTGGCCTGCTGCAATTGCCGCAGCAGTTGCTCCCGCTCCACCTGTTCGGCAATCAGGTGCGCGAAGAAGGCGATGAGCTGCTGCGCCCCCGCCACCGCGGGCTTTTGTTCGGTACTGGCGCCGCACAGGGTGCCATAGAGGGAGCCGGTCGAGGTGCGCACCGGGCTGCTCAGATAGGAGCGAATGCCGAGCTCGCTGGCCGCCTGGGAGTCCCCCCACAGAGCGGCGACGTCGTCGGTGTAGCCAATCTCATCGTCGATGGCACGGCGACACAGGGTATCGCTCCACTCCACCGTCATCCCCTCGGGGATCAGCAGCCCAGCCGCATTGCGGGCAAACAGAACATGCTGGCTGCTTTGCCCGAGGTCAATCTCGGTGAGATAGGTCGACTCCAGCCCGGTCACCGACTCCAGCATCTCCAGCAAAGGGCGGGTCAGGCTCTCCAGATCCCGCGCCTTGATCACTTGCTCCGAGAGCGCCAGCAATAACTTGTCCATGCCTACCTCCACAACTGCGTGCATGTAATGGGCGACCACCTTAGCCAACTCGGGGCGGGCCCGACAAGCGGGAGACCACGATTGACCGGGGGAAAGATCGATTTGTTCACATTTTGGCATAACCGCCCCCCAAGCGGCGTCGCCATGCGAAACACAGGGACACAACCCTGCCCTCGCCCCTGGGTGCCGGGTCGATTCCCGCCGCGTATTCGCCCACGCTAATCATCCCCTCGCTCCTTGGGGGAGAAGGTCTGGGTGTGGAGTCACTTGCCGTCATTTGGCATGGCTACGCCTGTAGGGTCGATTAGCGAAGCGTAATCGTCCGCGGTAACCGTCCCCTCTCCCTTATGCGGGAAAGGGGTAAGGTGCCAATAAGCCTGTTGGGTGCAATAAGCGTGTAGGGTCGATTAGTGCAGCGTAATCGTCCGCGGTAACCATTCCCTCTCCCCTTGCGGGAGAGGGTCAGGGTGAGGGGTCGGTAACATCATTGCATGGCGAATGCCGCCCCACGCCTCAATGGCACGGCTTCGCCGTGCAGGACACGAGGACTCCGTCCTCGACGGGGTTTCGCCCGCGAGCCTCGGAGACTTCGGTTTGCCCCCCTCTCCCCTTGGGGGAGAGGGCTAGGGTGAGGGGTGGGTAACAGCATTGCCTGGCGAATGCCGCCCACGCCTCAATGGCACGGCTTCGCCATTCAGGACGTGAGGACTCCGTCCTCGACGGGGTTTCGCCCGCCAGCCTCGGAGACTTCGGTTTGATCCCCTCCCCCCTTGCGGGAGAGGGTTAGGGGGTCGGTAACGTCATTGCCTGGCGAATGCCGCCCCACGCCTCAATGGCACGGCTTCGCCATTCAGGACGCGAGGACTCCGTCCTCGACGGGGTTTCGCCCACCAGCCGGTTTGATCCCCTCTCCCCTTGCGAGAGAGGGCTAGGGTGAGGGGTGGGTAACGGCATTGCCTGGTGCAATGCCGCTCCACGCCTGAATGGCACGGCTTCGCCGCGCAGGACACGAGGACTCCGTCCTCGATGGGGTTTCGCCCGCGAGCCTCGGCGACTTCGGTTTGATCCCCTCCCCCATTGCGGGAGAGGGTTAGGGTGAGGGGTCGGTAACGTCATTGCCTGGCGAATGCCGCCCCACGCCTCAATGGCATGGCTTCGCCGCGCAGGACGCGAGGGCGCTGCCCTCGACGGAATTTCGCCCGCCAACCTCGGAGACTTCGGCTTGATCCCCTCTCCCCTTGGGGGAGAGGGCTAGGGTGAGGGGTGGGTAACGGCATTGCCTGGTGAATCCCGCCCCACGCCTCAATGGCATGGCTTCGCCGCGCAGGACGCGAGGACTCCGTCCTCGACGGGATTTCGCCCGCGAGCCTCGGCGACTTCGGTTTGATCCCCTCTCCCCTTGGGGGAGAGGGTTAGGGTGAGGGGTGAGTAACGTCATTGCCTGGCGAATGCCGCCCCACGCCTCAATGGCACGGCTTCGCCGCGCAGGACACGAGGGCGCGGCCCTCGACGGGGTTTCGCCGCCGCTGCGCGGCTGGGGCGAGTGACTTTGGAAAGACCCAAAGTCACCAAAGGTCTTCTCCCCCGCTTGTTCGCCCTCCTGCGTCGGGTTCCCTCGGCTCACCCGTTTGTCCCACGGCACGCGCCGATGGGCCATCCATGGCCCAGCGGCGCTCGCTCGGCGTCCGGCCTCGCGGCCTGGACAAACGGGCTCACCTCGGCGAACAACAGGGGGCAACACCCAACCCGCAGCACCGAAACCAGTTAATTGACCATGACCTTGTGTTTACGGGGTCAGGGTCGGGAGGGCTGTTCTCTCAGAGACAACCCCTCGCCCACCCCGTGACGAGAGCAGATTGTCGCACCTATGCAACAAGCGCCATCAACATGATTGCATAGGTGAAAAAATCATGACGGATATAACAACAAGCAGCAGATATCCCTATCGGGAAACGGTTTTATATTGAAAGCCCGATAGAGAGTATTTCAACGTGATAACACCTTATTTCTCAAACGTCCGATTACGCTTCGCTAATCGAACCTACGGCCCTAAGTCGAATAAATTCAGCTACTAGAGAGAAGCAATATGAGCAGGATACCTTTAGACGAAATATATCAACAAAGAATAAATTTTCTTATCGGTGCTGGAGCCTCTAGTGGATTATTTCCAACATTATGGTTAGCAATCAAAGATTCTAACAACCCAGAAAAAGAAGAGACAATAGAAACTCTGGCGACCAAATTGGAGCAGCTTGGTCATGAGTACAGATCTCATCAAACCTTACTTTTTATGTATTACTATCAAAACATTATCTCACCAGTATGTAACTTCAAATTAACCAATTTCGATATTCAACATGCGGATTGTATAGGTGTCGATTGTGAAATATGCAAACAAGAAGAACGCCAAAAAGAGGCGATTAGTAATTATGAAACATTTATAGACTCTATAGTAAGGCTATTGCAAAACAAAAACGAATTTCAAAAACGATGTAACCTATTTACGACAAACTATGATGGTTGCGTGCCACTAATTGCAGATAAGTTGATTAAAAAAGGAGAACTTGAATTTTTTATAAATGATGGGGCTTGTGGTTTTCTAGACAGAACATTATCGGCACGAAACTTCAATAATTACATATGCCAATCTGGTGTTTTCGGAAGAAATTCATCAGATATCCCTCAAATTAATTTCATTAATCTTCATGGCTCTGCTTACTGGCGAAAGTCTGACAACAACATCGCTGTAGACTACAAGAACACTGATACCAACGTAATAATCCCTGAGGAAGCACTTGAACCACTGACAACTTTACATACAATATTGAACAATAAAGACAAGACAACGAAAGACGTATTAAGCATTGATGTGAAATTCCCAGAAGCAATAATAGATTCCTTCTGGAGCTCTTACAATAAATTACCAATAGTGAACCCTACAAAATGGAAATTTCATGAAACTGTGTTTGAAGAGCATTATTATCAGATGCTCCGTTTACTCAGCTATCAGCTAGAAGAGCCTAACTCCATATTAATTAGCTTTGCGTTTTCATTCGCTGATGAGCACATCCTCAACTTGGTAAAACGTTCATTATCCAACCCTAAGCTGCAAGTGTTTATTTGTTGCTTTGATAAAAAAGAACACCAAGTTATGAGCGACCGATTCAGGGGTTATAGAAACATTTCATTAATATCATTTGATGATGCAAAGTTAGATTTCACCAAGTTCAATAAAGAGGTTTTCAATGCTGACTTACTTAGAGGTGAGTTAGAATGAGCATTAACGTTGGTGAAGTTATTGCGGTCCGAGGTACTCAAGTCACACTCCGTATATATGAAGAGTCCAGTTTAGAGACTCTTTTCTACGATGGAAAAAAGTACAAGGGTGTATCCATACGTGAGTATCTTGGTATTAAGCGAGGTTTTTGTATCATAGTTTGTATTGTTGAAGGTGAATATCTGGATGAAAAACGCTTTGAAAATGAAGACAACAAAATACAGTACATCAGAAAAGTAGAAGCAAAACCTATTGGCTATTTTGAGAAGAGTAAATTTAATGATGGCATTAAATTAATGCCAATGATAAAGGATAAAGTTTATCTACTTAACGAGCACCAAGTACTCAGCATATTTAGCCAAGGTACTGATGGGAACTTTAAAATAGGAAGTATGTTGAAAGAGGAACTCCCTATTTCACTACCTTGGAGCAAGCTATTTAATAGCCACATTGGTATTTTTGGCAATACTGGTAGCGGTAAATCAAATACTCTGACTAGATTATACGCAGAGTTGTTTTCTAATTATGGCAATAAGCTAATAGGTAAAAGCTTGTTTCTATTAATTGACTTTAATGGCGAGTATACTGGTGACCAATTAGTTGCAGACTTAGACCATAAAAAATCATTTAATCTCAGCACAGGTAAAGCCTCTGGTGATAAACTACCATTAGTAAGCTCTCAATTCTGGAATACAGAGATATTAGCACTTCTATTTCAAGCAACAGCAAATACGCAGACTCCATTTTTGAATAGAGTAATTGAAAAAAGGGAGAAGAGTCAAGATGAACCGAATAGCTTAAATGACTACATCATTAGTACTTTTTACCTATGCTTGGTGAATCCAGCACAAAATAAAGAGTCACTAATTCAGCTTAAGGTAATATCTGAACATCTACAACATGATCCCCTCATTAAAAAACTAAATGATATCTTTTGGTTTGATAAACATGAGGAAAAAGCAAAGTTTGCATGCAAAGCAACACCGAATTGGGAGTTTTTTGATTCTAAAGAAGGTTTCGATAAAAACCTAAGGCCATTATTAAATGGAATAAACACAACAAACATTGATCCTTTCGATGAATTGGTTATTCGAATTAACATTCAACTGCTTAGGGATCTTTTATATGGATATATACAGTATGATCATATTCAGCCTCTTTTAAAAAGGGTTGAAAGCACCATAAATGGACTACGGAAAATATTTACTATAAAAGATAATATTGATGATGAGTTCAAATTATTAAATGTGATTTCCTTGAGATCCTGTAATCAGTCTGCGAAAAAAATCGTGCCTTTGATTCTGGCAAAAATGTTCTATCAGGATCACAGAGATAAAGTTGATGCGCCCCCCAAGAATACTCTTCATTTCATTATTGATGAAGCTCATAACATTTTGTCGCAACAGTCAAACCGAGAGCATGAAAGCTGGAAAGATTACAGACTGGAGATGTTTGAGGAAATAATTAAAGAGGGACGTAAGTTTGGAATGTTTCTGACCTTATCTAGCCAAAGGCCAGCTGATATTTCGCCAACAATAATGTCCCAACTTCACAATTTTTTCATACATCGCCTCGTAAATGATAAAGACCTCTTCTTAATCGAGAATACGATCAGTACATTAGACAAAATGTCTAAAAACTTGATCCCTACTCTATCAAAAGGAGTTTGCGTTATAACTGGCACAGCCTTCGAACTACCTATTATTATGCAAGTAGATTATATTGCAGAAAAAAATAGTCGTCCAGCTAGTGATGATGTTGATTTAGCCGAATTGTGGGGTGTTAAATAAACTAAATAATTTTATGAATCTCGCTTAGTTAAATGTGAATAACATCTCCATACATATTGGTCCCCCCCTGCAAACCTTCGAGAAAGCGAGCGGTTCGCAGGGGAATGACGTTAGCTCCCCCCACCCTGACCCTCTCCCGCAAGGGGAGAGGGATCTGAGCGAAGGATGCCGAGGCTTCGGCAAACCACAAACAAAAACCGCAGCCTTGAGCTGCGGTTTTTATTTCTATTCCCCAAACACTTTTTCACTCAAGCCAAAGCCCTATTTCCCCAACCCCTTGCACTCCTCTCCTCCTGCGGCGGGATAGGCGGTGAGCGTCTCATAGAGGGCGGCGCGCAGGCTGCCGGATTGGCAGAAATCACAGCTGCCGCCGGCGTCGATATCGGTGATGCGGGCGCCCTGCGGCCCTTCCTGTACCAGATAGGTGCTGACAAAACGGTAGGTGCCGCTGGGGGCGTCGAGCGGGGTGCCCGGCTCGCCAAAGGTGAAACGCACCTTGACCTCGCTGCGATCACGGCTGCCGGCGATGGCGCGCGACGAGAGGATCTCCGAGCCCAGCAGGTGATCCCAGGCATTGGGCAGGAAGGGGTTGCCCTCGACGAAGGGGGGCTTCTCGTCCGGGGCTGCGCGGGTGGCTATTTCGCGCGCCTTGGAGGCGGCATTGAGCAGGCAGAGCAGCTCGGGGGAGACGATGTTGGGCAACGCACCGCCCAGGTCTGCCTGATAGAGGCCGCTCGGTTTGACTTGGCGCTCCCAGTCGAGAAACTCGGCCACCTTGGCCCGTACTTGGGCCTGCATATCGGGGGCAGTGGCGGCCACAGACAGCCCGAACGCCAGCAGAGGCAGGGCCAGAAACGGCCTCCAGTTCAATTTCATGACGTCATCTCCTTGTTATTCTTGAAAAACAGAGCCGCCATCGGGCCGGTTTATGCCGTATATTGGCCCTCTCCCTACCACAAAGGAACTGCCTCTTGAGACCCTATCCCGCCCTGTTGCTCTTGCTGGCAACCACTGCCGTTCAGGCCGAACAGGATTGTACTGCGCCGGTGACACAAACCGACATGAACATCTGTGCGTTTCAGGATTACCAGCGAGCCGATGCCAAGCTCAATGCCGCCTATAAAAAGCGGGTTGCCTCCCAGGAGAAGGCACAGCTGGAGAGGCTGAGAACCGCACAACGGGCCTGGATCACCTTTCGCGATGCCCAGTGCCGCTACGAGGCCGGCGTCTATGAAGGGGGATCAATGGCGCCCATGGTCCACAGCAGTTGTCTCACCCAATTGACCGAGGCGCGCACCAAAGACCTGAACACACTGCCGGACCAGCCATGATCAGAGGCGCCAACCAGGTCAGGTAGGAACTGGGGCAAGCAACAGACGGCTTGCAGGCACTCCGGTGAGTAATGACGCGAGCTCCCCTCACCCTTGCCCTCTCCCCAAGGGGCGAGGGGATCAAACCGCAGGATGCCGAGGCTTCGGCAGGCCACAAACAAAAACCGCAGCCCCAGGGCTGCGGTTTTTTTATTGGCTCAACCTGTTGGCCTAGGCGCCAACAAGGCCACCGGCCTTAGGCACGGCGCCAGCTGGTCTTGCCAGCGCTGTCTTCCAGCACGATGCCCATCTCGGTGAGACGGTTACGGGCGGCATCCGCCGCGGCCCAGTTCTTGTCGGCGCGGGCCTGATTGCGCTCGGCGATCAGGCGCTCGATTTCGGCGACCTCTTCGTCTGCTTCGTCACCCTTCAAGAAAGCATCCGGATCCTGTTGCAGGATGCCGAGCACGGCGCCCAGTTCCCGCAGGCGGGCACCAAGGCCGGCGGCGACCGCGATGTCTTCGGCCTTCTGGCGGTTGATCTCGCGCACCAGGTCGAACAGGGCGGAGTAGGCTTCCGGGGTGTTGAAGTCATCGTCCATAGCATCAACGAAGCGGGCCACCTGCTCGTCACCACCGGCAGCTGCGGCCAGCGGCAGATCGCGCAGGGCTGTGTACATGCGCTCCAGGGCGGCGCGGGCTTGCTTCAAGTTATCTTCCGAGTAGTTGAGCTGGCTGCGGTAGTGACCGGACATCAGGAAGTAACGGACGGTTTCGGCGTCGTAGTGGGCCAGCACGTCACGGATGGTGAAGAAGTTGCCAAGGGATTTGGACATCTTCTCTTTATCCACCATCACCATGCCGCTGTGCATCCAGGTGTTGACGTAGTCGCCGCCGTGGGCGCAGCAGGACTGGGCTATTTCGTTCTCGTGGTGCGGGAACTGCAGATCCGAGCCGCCGCCGTGGATGTCGAAGTGGTTGCCAAGGTGCTTGGAGTTCATGGCGGAGCACTCGATGTGCCAGCCAGGGCGACCCGGGCCCCAGGGGCTGTCCCAGGTCGGCTCGCCCGGCTTGGACATCTTCCACAGCACGAAGTCCAGCGGATTGCGCTTGGCATCCACCACGTCGACCCGGGCGCCGGCCTGCAACTGCTCCAGATCCTGGCCGGAGAGCTTGCCGTAGTCGGCGTAGGACTCGACGATGAACATCACATCGCCGTTGTCCGCCACGTAGGCGTGCCCTTTTTCCAGCAGGGTTTCAACCAGGGCGATGATCTCGCCGATGTGCTGGGTGGCGCGGGGTTCGATGTCTGGGCGCACCATGCCGAGGGCGTCGAAATCCTGGTGCATGTCACCGATGAGGCGCTCGGTGAGATCGTCACAGGTCACGTGCGTTTCGGCGGCGCGCTTGATGATCTTGTCGTCCACGTCGGTGACGTTGCGCACATAGGTGAGGTCGTATCCTGCATAACGCAGGTAGCGAGCGACGACGTCGAAGGCGACGAAGGTACGGCCATGGCCGATATGACAGTGATCATAGATAGTGACGCCACACACATACATGCCCACCTTGCCCGGGTGGATAGGTTTGAATTCTTCTTTTTGACGAGTGAGTGTGTTGTATATCTTCAGCATCTTATGACCACTGCCTGTGAGTAAAATGGCCTGCCATTCTAACCGCATCCGGTATAGAAAACGAGGCAGAAAAAGCCCCCTCTCCCCCCTGCCATCTATGCCGCAGGGCCTTGATGGGCTAGAATTGCCACCACTTTATGCCATACACCTGCGGGCACCTTGCTGCCCGCGTCAAAATGAAAGGACAACTCATGGTTACTCTGCACACCAACCACGGCGACATCACCCTGACCCTGAACGCGGAAAAAGCCCCGGAGACCGTGGCCAACTTCCTGCAATACTGCCGTGACGGTCACTACGACAACACCATCTTCCACCGCGTCATCGACGGCTTCATGATCCAGGGCGGCGGCTATGCCCCGGGCTTCGAAGAGAAAGAGACCCGCGCTCCCATCAAGAACGAGGCGGCCAACGGTCTGTCCAACAAGGTCGGCACCATCGCCATGGCCCGCACCATGGAGCCGCACTCCGCCAGCGCCCAGTTCTTCATCAACGTGAACAACAACGACTTCCTGGACTTCAAGTCCGCCACCACCCAGGGCTTCGGCTACTGCGTGTTCGGTGAAGTGACCGCCGGCATGGACGTGGTCAACAAGATCAAGGGCGTGAAGACCGGCAACTACGGCCGCATGCACCAGGACGTTCCGACCGAAGACGTCGTCATCACCAAGGTGACCCTTGCCGAGTAATCCCTGCCGGCCAGGCTCTGATACCACTGCGGCCCCGGCCGCAGTTTTTCCATCTGCCGCCCCCAACTGGCGCCGCCTCGACTATCTGGCCCAGGGCAACGAACGTCAGCGCTCGGCCCACGCCCTGCTGAGCGGCGGCCTGTGGGATGAGCTTGGCCCCCTGTGCAACGATCTGGCCCTGGTGAGCACGATCGCCATCGGGCTGGATAGGCCCGGCAGCGATCTCGACATCCTCTGCCAGCATCCAGACCCGGCCTTCCTTGCCGCGACACTGGCAGCACAAGGCTGGCAGGTGCGAAGCAAGGACGAGCAGGTCTGGATCGCCGAGCAGCGACGCCACGGGCCAGATGGCCAGTGCTGGCCAGTCGAGCTCTACCTCACCCCTGATCCCCTCGAGATGTGTCATGGCTGGCGCCACCTCAGCCTGATGGCCGCCCTGCTTGAGCGCTTTGGCGCCCCCTTCCACCGGGAAGTGCTGCGCCTGCGTTTTGATGAAGGGCTCAAGGGGGAAGCGGCCATGTGCCGCCTGCTGGGTCTGTCCGGCGACCCTTACGAGGCGTTGCTGACCCTGGAGGGCGTCAACCTTGCGGGGCTCTGCTGCCCTTCCCTCCCCCACCCGCTCGACGTGCAAGGTCACAGGCCTTGTCCGCACCCAGGCGGGACTCTCTTACCATGATGCCCAGGAACTCATGAGCACCCTCTTTATCAGTGACATTCACCTCAGCCAAGGCAGGCCCGACATGACGGCGGCCCTGGTGCGCTTTCTGGCCGAAGATGCGCCCGGTGCCGACGCCCTCTATGTGCTGGGGGATCTGTTCGAATTCTGGATTGGGGACGACGACCCCAACCCGCTCCACCGCGAGGTGGCCGATGCCTTTCTCGCCCTGAGCCAGCAAGGGGTGCCCCTCTATTTCATTCACGGCAACCGCGACTTCCTCTTGGGGCGCCAGTTTGCCAAACGGGCCGGCATGACCCTGCTCGGCGACCCCTGCGTCATCGAGCTGTACGGCGAGCGGGTGCTGCTGAGCCACGGGGATCTGCTCTGCACTCGAGATGAGGGCTACCAGAAGTTTCGCCGCATCACACAACTCAAATGGCTACGCTGGCTCTTCCTGCGCCTGCCGCTCTCGCGCCGCCAGGCCATCGCCCACAAGATGCGCGGCCAGAGCCAGATGGAGAATGCCCAGAAGAGCCAGATCATCATGGACGTGACCCCGGAGGCGGTGGACGACATGCTGCGCCAGCACGGCTGCCGCCTGATGATCCACGGTCACACCCACAGGCCCGCCATCCACGACTTCACCCTGGATGGGCGTGCGGCGCGGCGCATCGTGCTGGGAGACTGGTTCGAGCAGGGGTCGGTGCTGGTCTGCTCCCCCGCCGGGCAGCGCCTCGACACCCGCGCGCTCGGCTGAGGCCCTCTGCCTGCCATGGTCATGAGCGAGTCTCATATGACCGTTTCTGACTCACGCCGTGCTGTGGCGGGATACAAGCTGGATCCCTGCATATACTCTGGTTCTCTGCACACAACGAGGAGAAGACCATGGGATTTCTTACTTGGGTGGTACTGGGGCTGATCGTCGGCATTCTGGCCAAATGGATCATGCCGGGCAAGGATGGCGGCGGTTTCTTCATGACGGTGATCCTGGGGGTGGTCGGTGCCATGGTGGGGGGCTATGTCAGCACCCTGCTCGGGATGGGAACGGTCACCGGCTTCAACCTGCCGAGCATCATCATCGCCACCGTTGGCGCCCTGATCGTGCTGTTTGTCTACAACAAGCTGCGCAGCTGAGACGCAGCCAAACATCGATGCGAGGGCGCCACTGGCGCCCTCGCTGTTTTCAGCCCCGCTGGCGCCAGCTTGTCTCGACTACCCGATCTCATCCACTCGTTTCGTCCGTTCGATGCCGCGCTTGCATCATTTCTAGTTGAGGCGTCTAATAAGCCCCATGCAAGCCAATGACCCCCTGCCTCGCCGCCCTCGCGGCCGCCCTGCCCAGCACGGGCACACTTATGCCGATACCCGGGATCTGTTGATCCGCCGGGGCATGGAGCTGCTGACCGAGCAGGGCATCGCCGCCACCTCCATCGAGCGGGTGTTGCAGTCGACCGGGATCCCCAAGGGCTCCTTCTATCACTACTTCGCCACCAAGCACGACTTCACCCTGGCGGTCATGGATGCCTATCACCACTACTTCTGCCGCAAGCTGACGCGCTATCTGGAGGATGAGAGCCTGCCTCCCCTGGCCCGCCTTGTCGCCTTCGTCGACAGCGCCTGCCGGGGCATGACCCGTTATGGGTTCCAGCGGGGCTGCCTTGTGGGCAATCTGGGTCAGGAGGTGGTGCAACTGCCCCCCGAGCTGCGCCTGCGCCTCGAGCAGATCCTCCTCGACTGGGAGGCGCTGCTCGCCCGCTGCCTGAGGGACGCGGTGACGGCGGGGGAGCTGCCCCCTGATTGTGACTGCCCCGCCCTCGCCCATCAGTTCTGGATCGGCTGGGAAGGGGCCGTACTGCGCGCACGCCTGGTGGGCGACACCGAGCCCATGCTCTCTTTTCTCAATTTTTTCATGAAGTTAGCAAAGTGATTTTTTTACGAAGATTAATAGTCAGTCAGTCCAATTAATGGGAGTAGACAAGATGTTCAACGGTATTCTGATCGAGAAAGACGAGGCGGGTTATCGCGCCAGCTACCAGAGCCTCTCCGAGGAGATATTGCCTGCCGGGGATGTGACCGTGGCGGTAGAGTGGTCTTCCCTCAACTACAAGGATGGCCTGGCCCTCACCGGCGCCTCCCCTGTGGTACGCCGCTTCCCTCTGATCCCCGGCATCGACTTTGCCGGTACCGTGCTGGAGAGCCAGCATCCCGACTGGCACCCCGGCGACAAGGTGGTGCTCAACGGATGGGGCGTGGGCGAGACCCACAGTGGCGGGCTGGCAGAGCGGGCACGGGTCCGGGGCGACTGGCTGGTCGCCCTGCCTGAGCGCTTCCAGCCCCGGGACGCCATGGCCATCGGCACCGCAGGGTACACCGCCATGCTCTGCGTGATGGCGTTGGAGAAGCACGGCATCACCCCCGGTGACGGTGACATTCTGGTGACGGGCGCCAACGGCGGTGTGGGCAGCGTGGCGATCACCCTCCTGGCCAAGCTGGGCTATCGGGTCGTGGCCGCCACCGGGCGGCTGCACGAGGCCGACTATCTGACGTCCCTCGGCGCCGCCGAGGTGATCGATCGCGCCGAACTGGCCACGCCGGGACGCCCGCTGGGCAAGGAACGCTGGGCCGGCGTCATCGACACCGTCGGCAGCCACACCCTGGCCAATGCCTGCGCCACTACCCGCTACGGCGGCGCCGTGGCTGCCTGCGGTCTGGCGGGAGGGATGGACTTCCCCTCCACCGTCATGCCCTTCATCCTGCGCGGCGTCACCCTCTATGGCATCGACAGCGTGATGGCACCGCGCCCGCTGCGCCAGCAGGCCTGGGCCCGACTGGCCGAGGATCTCGACCTGACTCGCCTCAACCTCCTCACCCGGGAAGTGCCCCTCTCCCAGGTCGTGACCCTGGGGAATGCCTTCCTGGCAGGCCAGGTGCGCGGCCGGATCCTGGTCCATGTCCAGGGGTGATGACTGACGCGATATGAGCCGGCTCGCCT
>NZ_JBFODR010000036.1:0-210375 GCF_040908425.1 Aeromonas sp. R2-1 | reverse complement strand
TGAATCGCCCCTACTTTCCTAGACACCTCAAGAGCCTCAAACTGAGGTCAATCAGGAGGTGTTATGAGCAAGCAGCAACGTTACACGGAAGAATTCAAACTGGCCGCCGTCAAGCAGGTGACTGAGCGCCATTACCCAGTGGCAGAGGTCGCTGAGCGACTTGGTGTTTCCAGCCACAGTCTTTACGCCTGGATCAGGCGCTACAGCCAGCCCGCCGTGCAGCAACAGCATGACTCCAGCCAGCAAGCCGAAATTCGGCGCCTCAAGGCTGAACTGCGCCGCGTCACCGATGAGCGAGATATCTTAAAAAAGGCCGCCGCGTACTTTGCCAAGCTGTCAGGGTAAGGTACGCCTTCATCCGGGTGCACGCGTCCACACATCCCATCCGCCGACTGTGTCGGATGATGAATGTCCACCCGAGCGGTTATTACGCCTGGCAGCACCAGCCTTTATCTGCCCGCGCACTTGAAGACCAACGCCTCCTGGGCCAGATCAAGCAATGTTGGCTAGAAAGCGGGGGCGTCTATGGCTATCGCAAGATCCGGGATGACCTGCGAGAGATGGGCGAGACCTGTGGGAAACACCGGGTGGCGCGATTAATGCGTCATGAAGGTTTGCGTTCACAAACCGGTTATCGTCGCCGTCCCGGTCATTATGGTGGCCGGCCAACGGTGGTTGCACCGAATCATCTTGAACGCCAGTTCGATGTGACTGAGCCAAATAAGGTCTGGGTAACGGACATCACTTATATTCGAACCCATGAAGGCTGGCTCTATCTGGCCGCGGTATTGGATTTGTTTTCACGACAAGTCATTGGTTGGTCAATGGGGCCACGGATCGACCGAGAGTTGGCCATCAGCGCGTTACTGATGGCAGTGTGGCGACGGCGACCCGAGCAGGAAGTGCTGGTTCATTCTGACCAAGGGAGCCAGTTTAGCAGCTATGACTGGCAGGATTTTTTGCGGGAGCACCGGCTCAAGGCCAGCATGAGCAGACGTGGCAATTGCCATGATAACGCGGTGGCGGAGAGTTTCTTCCAACTCCTCAAACGCGAGCGGATCCGACGTAAAACCTATGCAGATCGGGAGGAGGCCCGGCAGGATGTGTTCGATTACATTGAAATGTTTTACAACCCCAAGCGTCGGCACAGTTTCAACAATGGGCTATCGCCAGTAGAGTGTGAAAAGCAATATTTCGAACGGCTCAAAAGTGTCTAGAGAAGCCGGGGCGATTCAGGGTGATATGGTTCCTCCAATGGAACAATCCGTACACAAAGATGGCTGTCCCAAATAAAAACAAAGATGGCTGTCCCAAATAAAAAGAGACCTTATCTTGCTCGGTCCATGGAGAAGGGGGGAGATGACGACGTCCCTTGGAGATCTTTACGAGAGTCGGCAAATATGGGGATCCACCTTTGGCTCGCATGACCAAACCTGATGCCAAGGGGCGGGTTGGCCGATATCTCGAATGGGGGCAGCGTTGGCAATAAATAACAAGGGCGACCAGTTGGTCGCCCTTGTGTGATGGGCAGAAGCGCGGGCTCTGCCTGTGAAGGTGACGGTTATTGCAAATCCGTGCTCAGGCTGGGGGCGCCGAAGTTCACCAGGGTGGCATGGGAATGCTCGAAGTACTGTGACCAGAAGTCACCGAGTGCATCCATGGTCTTGCCGGAACGATAGGCGTGTTTCACCGCGTCGGTCACCAGCCCGGCGCCCGTGACGTAGACGCGAGCGCCTTGCAGATCGGCAAACAGCCCCTTGCTCTTGGCCTGCTTGAGCTCGTCACCGACATTGAGCTGCTTGATCTTGTTGGTGGCATAGAAGCTGGTGTAATCGGAGTGCTCCAGCATGTCCGAAATGAGGAACACGACGCGGTCATTGACGCCTTGCTCGGCCTTCATATCGTCACCCACCTTGCGCAGCGAGTTCATGATCTCGCTCTTGGGGATGTCCTGGCGGGCATCACGCAGTGCTTTCACGAACTGTTTGCCAAAGCCGTTACGAAAGACCTTGGTCTGCGTCGTCAGGCAGGTGTCCAGGCCGCGCAATTTGCGCATGCTGACATCGTCCCGGATCTCCCCTTCCAGCGGCATATCCAGTTGCCCCGCGTAGGCCAGGCGAAGGTATTCGCCAGGCAAGAAGGCGGAGAAGGTATAGAGCTTGACGCGATCGCCAGCCTGCACGAAGCGCTCTATCTGCCCCCAACTGCTGCGTTGCAGATCGTCAGGCATCGGAATGGTCTGGTCGATGATGACCACCAGTTCGCGACCGGTGCCCGCAGGCTTGATGTCGGTCAGGCCATTGCGCTCATAGCAGCTCTGTATGTCGTTACGCTCGGCCGCCAACGCTGCACAAGGCAGTGTCAACGCCAGTAGCAATACCTGGGTGATCTTCACGATTAGGCACTCTGCTTGGTGGGAAAGAGGCCCAGGGTCTTGAGGGCCATCTGCTGTTCACGGATATCACGCAACTGCGCTTCGTCCACCCCCAGTGCGCGGCTGGCTGCTGCCAGACTCTCTTCGGGCAGGCCAGTGACATCATGGAAATCGGCGGCCTTGACGGCAGCGCCGGTCTGGCCGGGGGCATCAGTGGTGGGCGGGAGAGCCGCCTCTGCGTGCGCAACAGCCGGTTGTACGGCGGGTGCCGGCTCGGCTTGCGCTGCCGGTGCGACCTGGGGGGCCGCCTGAGGGGCCGGCTTGGGCGGCACGGTGCCTGCCTTGTACTCGATAAAGGCCAGGAAATTGCGATGGGCGGATTTCTCCCCTTCCAGCGCCCCCAGCACACCCGAGTTGGTATGGTCACGGCTCGACAACAGGGTCTGCAAGCGGCGGAGCTTGTCATCGGCATGGCTGGCAATGGCGGTGCGTTGCTGGTCCATCGCGTCCAGCATCTCTTCGGCGGTCGCGTATTCGTGTGTCAGACGCCAGGCTGTTTTGGAATGGGTGCCCGCAAAGTGGTATTTGCTGGCAAGCCAGATGCTGATCCCCTGGATGGCGATGTAAATGAGCGACAGCATGACGTAGGTGGTCAGACTGGCCTCACGGATGGCCTGCATCTTGTCTTCGATGGTGGCCTCTTCCGCCTCGTTGTTGATGGCTTGAGACTCTTCCGGCAGATCAAACGGCGACCCCATGCTGCTGTCACTCTGTGCCGTTGTTTCGGCGCGCATGTTGTTGACCATCTCGGTTTCGATGCTGTCGAGGGTGGCTGAACGCACCACGAAGGCGCCCACGGCCATGCAGGCAACAAACGAAGCACAGACAATCAGCCAGACAAACTTGCGGCTGACACCTGAATTCACGTCTTTCAGGCGGGCCAGCAGCTGCTCGTAGTCAGGTTTGTCAGAGTCCGAGAAGGAGTCTTCCAGATTGATGGCCTTGTTTGCCTTGAGGGTACGGGAGCGTTTTGAGGGCTCTTCCCCTTGCCACCAGTGACGCGCCCGGGCGATCAGGCTGTTGTGATGCAGGGAGTGCCCGGCCACTTCAGCCAGGAATGCGGATGCAACGGCGAGCAGCAGAGCCGTCGCGGCTGCCAGCAGGTGGCGGTCATTGGTGGAGGCATCCATGTTCATCCAGCCTGCCAGCACGTAGGCAAAGCCCATTGCCTCGACCAGCACCAGCACCAGCACCAGAGCAAGCACCCACGCCGGGCGCGGGGAGCGGCCGGCCTCTCCTGCCTTGGCAAGGTAGTCGAGGGAGGCGTTGTAGGCATCTGTCCCCTTTAAATGCTTCTTGTATTCGCGGTAGTACACATTCGACAGGGTCACTTCATGGTTGATCCAGCCATCGCCATCGACCGAGGCTGGCTTGCGGGCGAGACGGGCCACTGTGCCGATCAGCGGCAGGCTGTGCCATACCCGGATCAGGAAGTAGGAGACATGCTCCCAATGCCGCCACACCACCACGGCGCTGACGAGGAATGAAACAATGCCAACGGTCAGCATCTGGTTGGCGAGGATCAGCGTCTTGAGCGCTGCCAAAGAAAAGTCTTCCACTAAGTTTCTCCGTTTTCTTATTTGGAATGGGTGGCGGGAATGGGCATGTACGAAGCGACATAAGCCTCGGAACCTGCCGGGTAGAACAGGGCTCCCTGGCTGACCTTGGCGTTGCCTTTGCTGAACACGAGGTCCATGCAGGACACCGACGCCTTGGGATCGCTGGTGAAGACGCGGTATAGCACCTCACTCTCGCCCTCATAGGTGTTGGCCACCGCCTTGAGGGTCTGGGGCTTCTTCTGATTCGAGGATTTGTAACCCTGAACGACTTGCAGAATCGGTTGACGATCGACCTGGGCGTTGTCACGCAAGATGGAAACCGGAGAGACAGTCACCAGGTGGCCGTTGACGGTATTGGCCCAGACGCGATTGTTATAGCCGGGCATGTACTCCTTGGTGGCATGGCGCGGGAGAGGCTTGTCGTCTGCCATGCTCAGTACTTGGCCTGCACTGCGTGGCTTATCTGCCTCACAGCTCGACATCGGCATGTCGCTTGCGTATGCGCTGCTGATCAGTGCAAAACCACTCGCCTTGGGTTTGATGTTCTGAGCCATGTTCCACTGATAGGTGCCGGCAGGCTTGCCGCCGAAGTCCACTGCGGCCTTGGCATCGGGCAGGGCCTTGGTCGTGCTGGTGTTTGAGGCGCTCTGCTTGGCGGCGGGTTGGCGAGGGGCGGTTTGCGACGTGGCTGCCACCTTGCTTGAACCGCTTGCGGACTGAGTCGCCGGTTTGGTCGCCGCCACACGCGGTTTGGCGGTGTCGGAAGCCCCGTAACGCAGATAGCGGGTGTTGTTCTCTTCGGATTGGGCCCGCATGACCAGAGCCTGCTCGTTCGCCAGTTCTACAATTTCGACCCGGCGATTCTGACCGCGAAGCAAGGGGTCGCTGTTGTCTGCGATGGGACGCGACGAACCTGCACCTTGATAGTAAATGGAAGAGGCCGGGATCCCCGATGCGACCAGGACCTTGCCGACGGCTCGCGCACGTTGCTCGGAGAGTCGCAGATTGAGTTCTGCAGGGCCGGTGGCGTCACTGTGGCCGACGAGGAGGATACGGCGCTGATCCGAGGCGTCTGCGGCTGCGGGTTTGGCATAGAGCTGGGCCAGTTTCGTGACCACGCGCAGGCCGCTTTCTGTGAGCTGGGCAGAACCACTCGAGAACATGCCGGAATCGGGGATCTGGGCCACAAGGCCGGCGTCCTGAGGGACACCGGCCACTGCGGCTGGCTCGGCAACGGTCAGCTTCTCGGTCGCGATGTTGAGATTCTCTTCCTTTGCTATCCGGTCAAGCTCTTGTAGCCTGGACTGCCACATATAGCCTGCCGCGCAGCCCAGCGCCCCACCGAGGGCAACCCCCGCGACAGCCCCTTTTTTCCCGTTGATGGCGTAGCCCGCAGCCCCTCCTGCAATCATGCCAGCCCCACAAAGCACCGGCATGCCGTAATCCTTGCCGATATCATTGACCGTGGATTTGAAATTCTGCATCTGCTGAGAGCTGCAACCCACGGCGGCAATCAATACACAGCTGAGAGGTGCAAGACGAAACGATTTATCCATAGCGATTCCTTGCCATTTATATTTAATAGCGAGATTCAGACATGCCAGTGAGGCCAGAGAAAAGCGTCTTCGGGCGGAGTGAAATATCGACACTTGCTGACATAAAAGATATTAGCGCGGGCTGATGTTTAATATCGGCGCCAGGCGTGATCATTCTCGCAAGCGGCTGTGTCTGATATGTCCTGAGTGTCAGAAGAGGCAATTATCTATGCGGTTCAATAGGTATCGAGTGGCTATGATAAGCCAAACGAGCCTGATCATGCGAGTGGAAAAGTGATGCAACCATAGGAAAAACATCAACTTTCCAATATCTTTGCCCATCTCACCGACGCTGAACACAAAGAGGGTTATTGTGACGCTCTTGTGATTTGTGAAAGACGCAGGCCGATTATCGCTATTGAGGATGAGGGCTGTTGGGGGAAGTATGTGGTTGCCCCCACTGACAGTGCTGGCGAAATAATGTTCATGGGCAGAATAACGTCTGGCAGCCCGTTTATATAATGGATTAATTGTCGATAAATATGTCTGATAACAGTTTATAGAGTGGGGCACAGGCAGTGCGAAGCATTGCAAGACCTCTGTTGAACGCATTGCTTGATAATATTGTCGAAAGGGTTTGGTCAGGAGCAATCAGATGGCGATAACAACGCGATCCCGAAGAGAGAAGGTAGGCAGCGGACTCGGGCTGGTGATGGGGCTCATCGCCTTTAACCTGATCGTGCCCCTGCTTCCGGTTGCAACAGAGATGTCGGATATGACCCGGATGATAGGAGCCATGGTCAGCGCCATGCTTTGCGCCGAGCTGGGCGCCAGGATTGGCAAGTGGCGGGATGCCAAAGAGCAGGCCGGACCGGCAGAGTAACTTGACGTGAGAAGAGCGCCAATCGCCTGAGTGCGGCGGTGTGTGCGGGTGTAACAGGCAGGGCGACAGTTGTCGCCCTGCCTGTTTTGCTATCGCGGTTTACCGCTCAAGCGCCGCGCCGCCGGGGGTCGCTTCGATGGAGGAAGGTGGCCAGGGTGTCGCGGGGCGATGCCGCATTGCACCAGAAGGCGCCTGGAGCGAGATGGCGCCAAGGCTGGATCTGCGAGGGAAATCCTGAGATCGTGCAGGCAGTTATCTGGTTATCCCCCTGAGAGGAGTGCCCATGCGCATTGCCCTGATTGGCCTTGGCGATATCGCCCGGAAGGCCTATCTGCCGCTGCTTGCAAACGACGAGCGAGTCACCCCGCTGCTCTGTACCCGGAGTCCCTCGGTGCTCGGCGAACTGGCGCGCCAGTACCGGATTGGCGAGTGTTTTACCGAGGTCGATGCGCTGCTGGCGAGCCGACCTGATGCGGTGATGATCCACGCTGCCACCGCCGTGCACGGCAAACTGGCGGAGCTGTTCCTGCGTGCCGGCATTCCTACCTTTGTGGACAAGCCGCTGTGTGACAACGCAGGAGAGGTGGAGGCGCTCGCCAATCTCGCCATCGCCAGGGACTGCCCGCTGTTTGTGGGCTTCAACCGTCGCTATCTGCCCGCCATGGCCGCCGCACGAGACCAGCCGCTGACCGAGCTCCATTGGCAAAAGCACAGGCACGCCCTGCCAGGGGCGCCTCGCCAGTTTCTGTTCGACGACTGTATCCATGTGCTCGACAGCCTCTGCTGTTATGGCGGCGAGCCGGACGGGGAGCTGCATGCGGTGCTGCGACGCAGCAGTGAGCAGCCCGAACTGCTGGCCGGGGTGAGCGTCGCCTGGCAGAGCGGGCAGATGGCAGTGAGCGGCAGCATGAATCGCAGCGCCGGCATGACCGAGGAGCGCATCGATGCCTATGGCGACAACCTCTCATTACATATCGAGAACTGCACCCGTGGCCTGCTTGCGCGAGACAACACAGTGCAGACCCTGGCACCGGGCGACTGGCAGCCCGTGCTGGCGAGCCGAGGCTTTGTCGCCATGCTTGAGCACTGGTATGGTCAGATTGACGTCGGGCGGGCAGACGGGGCGCTGGTCGAGAGCTACCTGCAAAGCCATCGACTGGCAGAGCGCCTCGTCGCCCTGGCAAAGGGATGACCCGGAGGCAAGGGGCTGGTGACACCGGCAGGCATCACTGGCTAGAGAAGCGGCAGAGCACTGTATGAGATGGTGGCTCCTTGCGCAGTCAGCCGTGAAAGGTGCCAGCGAGCGAGCCAAGCGAAGGCGGGTTTGTTATCTTGGCGGCCATCAAGAGCTGCAGGGCAAGAGATCGCAATGAAGAAGGTGTCGAAGATGAGATGGCTGACCGCAGTGGGCGGGGTATTCCGTTCATGAGCATCATTCTGGGGATCGATCCCGGTTCGCGCATCACCGGTTACGGGGTCATTCGCATCGTCGCGGGCAAGGCGGAATATCTGGGATCGGGCTGCATCCGCACCGATCTGGGGGAGCTGCCGTCTCGCCTGAAGCAGGTCTATGACGGGGTGAGCGAGATCATTACCCAGTTCAAGCCGGACGAGTTCGCCATCGAGCGGGTCTTTATGGCGCGCAACGCGGACTCGGCCCTGAAGCTCGGCCAGGCCCGTGGCAGCGCCATCGTCGCGGCGGTCAATGCCCTGCTGCCGGTGAGCGAGTATTCGGCCACCCAGATCAAGCAGGCGGTTGTGGGCACCGGTGGCGCCGCCAAGGAGCAGGTGCAGCACATGGTGACTCATCTGCTCAAGCTCTCTGCCACCCCCCAGGCGGATGCGGCGGATGCCCTCGGGGTGGCGCTCTGCCACTTCCACACCCGTCAGAGCCTCATTCGCATGGCCGGGCGGGCCAGCGGATCGGTGCGCGGCCGTTATCGCTGATCCCCGGGGGAGGGCTTCTGGTGTTGGCAGGGGAGCTGCTGGCAAAATCGCTGGTCGGGTCACAATCTGTCGCGTCCCTCGATGGGACTCCCATGGAGAAGCGCACCGAGCGGGTGAATATCTTTCTACTTTATCAATAACTTGTGACATTCATCACATATCCGCGATGAATCGGGTCGGTTTCGTCTTGCTCCGCCACACTCCCATAATATGGCGCCTGTTCAATAACAGTGTCCGTATGAGCCTTTCAGGTTCGCGTGTTAGTCATCATGGGAGAGACAAGAGTGAAACCTTTTGCTGCTGAATTTATGGGAACCTTCTGGCTGGTGCTGGGGGGCTGCGGGAGCGCCGTGCTGGCTGCCGCCTTCCCCAATGTGGGGATCGGCCTGCTGGGCGTCGCCCTGGCGTTCGGCCTGACTGTGCTGACCATGGCCTATGCCATCGGTCATATCTCGGGTTGCCACCTGAACCCGGCCGTGACCGTCGGGCTCTGGGCTGGTGGTCGCTTCCCGGCCTCCAACGTGCTGCCCTACATCGTGGCCCAGGTGCTTGGTGGGATCGTGGCAGGTGGCGTGCTCTATGTCATTGCCAGCGGGCAGGCGGGTTTTGATGTGAGCGCCGGCTTTGCTTCCAACGGCTATGGCGAGCATTCCCCCGGCGGTTACAGCCTGCTGGCCGCACTGGTGTGTGAAGTGGTGATGACCGGTTTCTTCCTGTTCGTCATCATGGGCGCCACCGACAGCCGTGCACCGGCCGGGTTTGCTCCCATCGCCATCGGTCTGTGCCTGACCCTCATCCACCTCATCAGCATCCCGGTGACCAACACCTCGGTCAACCCGGCGCGCAGCACTGGCGTGGCGCTTTTTGTCGGTGACTGGGCCGTGGGCCAGCTCTGGCTGTTCTGGGTTGCCCCCATTGTCGGTGCCATTCTGGGTGCATTGGCCTATCGTGTGATCGCCACGAAAGAGTGATGTGTTGCTAGTTAACGTGTGGTATCGACACGCCCCCGGGCGTGTTTTTTTATGCCTGAAGGAATACCGGGCAGGGCGCCATGCCAACGATAGGGTACGGCATGATCACAGTCCCTTGGCGCTCAGCATCTCTTTGTAGCGCTGATGCAGCAACTTGACCCGTTCCACATAGGCACGGGTTTCGGCATAGGGCGGTATGCCGCCGTGTTTTTGCACCGCACCGGCGCCTGCATTGTAGGCGGCGGTGGCCAGGGCCACGTTGCCGTCATACTGCTTGAGCAGACCCGCCAGGTATTTCACCCCGCCAAAGATGTTCTGCTCCGCCAGCAGGGCGTTGCCGACCCCGAGCTCGCGCGCCGTGGCGGGCATCAGCTGGGTCAGTCCCATGGCGCCCTTGCGGGAGACGGCCAGAGGATTGAAAGCGGACTCGGCATGGATAAGTGCCCGGATGAGAGCAGGCTCGACCTGATAAGCCTTGGCTGCCGCCTGTATGGTGCTGGTGTAGTCATAGAGGAAGAGGCCTGTCGTGCGCCAGTTGACCTTGGACGCCGGATCGCAGGCATAGCAGTCGTTGAACAGCAGCAGTTCGTAGTGACCCTGCTCCGGCATCATGTCGGAATAGCGTATGACCCCGTTCTTTTGTACCGACTTGTAGACCTGGATCTGACGGCTTGCAGGCTTAGCGGGTTCAGGGGAGGGGAGCGGCGCCGTGGTGAGCGCCACGGTACGCGGCGTGGGAACCGGGGAGGAGACAGCCGTCTCCGGGGTCAGGATCACCACCTCTGCCGGCGGCGGTATCTGAGCCGGGGCTGCGTGGGAAAACAGCGGCATCATGCCCAGCAACATCCATGCTTTCAACGGCTTGCTCCTTAAGCCTCGTTAGCCACGTTGAGTAAAGCATTCGGGATGGCGCAGAACAAGTGCCCGTGAACAGGGGAGGCTGGAAATGTGATGGCAGAGGGACGTCCCACCTGAGTGCTCACTCAGGACAAGGGGCGCGGCTCATGGCGTCAAGGGACGGATGATCGCAACCTCGTCTTTTCCATCGAGTTATTGGCTTTTTTGTAAGTTAAAGGCGTGTTATCTTGCTGTTGCTCCACTCTGGTCTGATCTCTTCGTGGAGCCAGCGAGCGAGCAGGAGAGGGCCGGTATGGCCAGAGCGAAATGGGCATGACAAGCAGGCGAGCGATGGAGCTCAGATTCGAAGAGTACTGTGATGCGGATCTTTCCCTCATCAGAGACTATTACGAGACGACGTTTTCCCACTATGTGCCGGATTTGGCAGAACGGATTTTTGTGGTCCGTGACGCGCACTGGCTGGTGGGGGCGGTGCGCCTGCGCGATGAACAGGATTATTACCACTTGTGCGGCTTTCGTCTGCTCCCTCACTACCAGTCCCTGGGGCTGGGGTCCCGCCTGCTGCAGCATGCCTGCCGCGATCTTTCCGACAAGCCCGTGATCTGTCACGCCCTGCCGTTCGAGAAACCCTTCTACCTCAAGGCGGGATTTGACCACCTTCCCCTGCATGAACTCGACGGGCCCCTCCACTCTCTCTATCACCAGCAGCACGAACAGGGTTACCAGATCGAGCTGCTGGTGCGTCAGGCGAAGGCGCCTGTTTTCAACTGACGTCTTATTGGGGTTTGGTCAGCAGGTGGATCTTGCCTGGTGACAGCTCCAGCCCCAGCAGATTTTCCTTGAGCCAGGCCTGATTGGGATCCTTGTCATCCAGCTTGTAGACAGGTTGGGTCTCCAGCCGTTTCTCCATGCTCTGCAGCAGCATCCTCAGCATGAAACCAAACTTCTGTTCCGCCGCGGCAGGCTCCAGCTTGTAATCGATGAGCTTCATGTTGTCGAGGAAGAGCGCACTCTTGGCCTTGTCGTAGCGGGGCCTCGCCTCATAGGTCATGTTGAGGCGCGCGTCGTACTCGGTCTGATCCGGGAGCGCGATTTTCAACTTGCCTTTGCCAAACACCCTGGCGGTATCCGGGCTCTGGCGACCAATCTGCACATCGCTCTGCTCGAGTTGCACATGGGCCTTGATGATGCCGGGCAATTCCAGCTGTTTGTCCACTTGCACCTGGGACTGCAGGTACTGATTTATCTGCTGCTCATTGATGTCATATGAGCCTTGACCTAGCATGGCCAGACTCAGCAGCATAGATTGCAGGATCATGCTAACGACCTGATAGAATGGGTGTGCCCCATAGCATACCATCCCGACCCTGTGGGGTCTGCCCGTGCCATCTGTCCAATACACCAAGGAGTCGCCTTGCTCGACGGTCTGGAATACGACATTCAGTTGCTGTTTTCCCGCTTTCTCGGCTGGTTGTTGCTGTTGTTTCACACCGTGATCGTGGCTGGGATCTCCCTGCGGGTGGTGATGAAGCGACGTCCCATCGGGGTATCCCTCGCCTGGTTGGCCCTCATCTATGCCATCCCCTTCGCCGGGGTCGGTTTCTACGTGCTGTTTGGCGAAATTCGCCTCGGCCGCAAGCGGGCGGAGCGGGCCCAGGCCATGTACCGTCCTTACGCCATCTGGATCCGCCAGCTCGCGCGCCTCTTCCCCCAGCACTGCTGCGAGGTGGGCAGCAAGGCACGCCCGCTCCACGATCTGATCCAGGGGCGCTTGGCCATGCCCATGCTCTCGGGTAACCGGATGACCCTGCTGCACAAGCCCAAGAGTATCGTAGAGGAGATAGTGCGCGACATCCGGGGCTCCTCCCAATCCTGTTATCTGGAGTTCTACATCTGGCACCCCGGCGGGGATGTGGACGAGGTGTGCGAGGCGTTGATGGAGGTGGCGGCACGCGGCGTGGATTGTCGTGTCTTGCTCGACTCCATCGGCAGCAAGACCTTCTTCCGCTCCTCCTGGCCCAAAACCTTGCGCGCCGCCGGCGTTAAAGTCGTGGAAGTGTTGCCGGTCGGCGCCTGGCGAATCCCCTTCCAGCGCCAGGACTTGCGCATGCACCGCAAGCTGGTGGTGATCGATGACAAGGTTGGTTATACCGGCTCCATGAACATGGTGGATCCCCGTTTCTTCAAGCAGGATGCCGGGGTCGGCCAGTGGGTCGACATCATGATCCGGGTGCAGGGCCCCGTGGTGCCGTTGATGTGGTCCACCTTCGTCTGGGACTGGGAGATGGAGACCGGCGAGCGGCTGCTCGACAGTCTGCAACATGAGCCGGAAGCCTGGCCACAGACCAACTATCGGGCCCAGCTCATTCCCTCCGGCCCCTTCGTCGGTGGTGACTGTATCCAGCAGAGCCTGCTGCTCGCCATCTACCAGGCTCGTCACCATCTGGTGCTGACCACCCCCTATTTCGTGCCGGACGATCCGCTGGCTGCGGCCCTCTCTTCGGCGGCGGCCCGCGGCGTGCTGGTGCAACTGGTGCTGCCTGCGCGCAACGACTCCCTGATGGCGAACCACGCCAGCAACTCCTTCATGGAGGATCTGCTGGCGGCAGGAGTGGAGATATATCGCTATGATGCCGGGCTGCTGCACACCAAGAGCGTGCTGGTGGACGATGATTTCGCTCTGGTGGGCACGGTCAACCTCGACCGGCGCAGTCTCTGGCTCAATTTCGAGATCACCCTGCTCATCGACAACCCGGTGTTTGTCGCCGAGATGAACCAGCTGGTGCAGGGCTACATGCTGGAGGCGACCCCCATGTCACTGACCAGGTGGCGTGCCCGCCCCTGGTACAAAAAATTGCTTGAGAACATCTTCTACCTGTTCAGCCCCCTGCTGTGACAGCCAGAGCGTGGACCCCAAGCCGTTGTCTGGCTTGTGTTGATGCCCATCCTCCCCGTAGAGTGCGCCCATGCACCCGCCATTGAACCATTGTGGAGAAACAGAACTGATGAAGAAAAAAGTGGCCTTGGCCGTCGGAGCCGTGTTGGTGGTGGGAGGGCTTGGCGCCTGCTGGTACACGGGCAATACGTTCGACCGGATCCTGGCCGAGCAGATCGCCAGGGCGCAGCAGGAGAGCGGGATCGAAGTCACCTGGAGCCCAGAGACGGAGAATCTGTTTACCCGCGACGGCGTACTCAAGGTGGTGGTGCCGCCCCAGACGCTGGCGAGTTTTGATCCCCAACTGGCGGGAAGCGAACCCATCGAGATGCAGTTCGCGTTCAACAGCCGCCTGTTGCCGCTCTATATCAAGAGTCACCTCCAGCTTGATACCGCACAGGGCACGCTGGCGCCCATTCTGACCTCCCTGGGGATGCAGCAGTGGCAACTGGGGGCAGAATCGGCGAGCAGCCTCTGGACCATGAGCAACAGCTCCCGCTTCTGGGTGAGTGACTTCAAGGTCAAGGAGGGGCTCAACGAGTTCACCTTCCTGCCCTTGAACGGCGACTATCGCGGGGATCTCGACGGCAATGGCCATCTCACCGCCCACTGGTTGGGGATGACGGTCCACGATGCCCAGAGCAAGACAGATCTGGCCTTGGCGGATCTCAAGGGCAGTGCCGACATGGCCGAGATCAGCGGCCTCTGGCTCTCTCCCCGCAGCGATGCGACCCTCACGGCCTTCTCCCTGACCCAGCCGGGGAACGTCAAGATCACGCTGGAGGGGCTGACCACGGCCACCGAGCTGGCGGGGGACGATCTTCAGACGCTCTCCACTCGCTATCAGATGAAGGTGGCGACCCTCAACATGGAGAGCGAGGAAGACCGGCTCGCGCTGACCCAGGGAAATCTGGATCTCTCCCTCAAGGGGCTGGATCTCGAGGGGTATCAGACGCTGCAAGAGGCCAGCAGCAAACGGGTGGATGAAGCGGCCATCCAGGAAGCGCTGGACAAGATGCTCCAGAGAGGGGCCACGCTGGAACTGGCGGATCTGAGTGCGCGATTGAACGGTGAGCCTGTCAGCCTGCAAGGGGAGGCCAAGCTGGCGCCCACCACCCTGGCACAGTTGATGGGCAGCGAGGAGGGGATGCAGGCACTCTCCGGTCTGCTGCATGCTCACCTTGGGGAGAAGCTGGGCCAGGCCGTTCCCCAGTTGGCCCCCATGCTGGAGCAATTCACTGCCATGGGATATCTGAAGGCGCAGGAGTCACAGCTTCAGGCCGAGCTCAAGCTCGACAAAGGGGCCGTGACCGTTAATGGCCTGCCGCTGCACCCGTGAGTGCCGCGCAATGAAAAGGCTCCCTCGGGAGCCTTTTTTCTGGGGGCGCGCAACCGCTTATTTGAACACGACGGTCTTGTTGCCGTAGACGAAGACCCGCTCGTTCAGCACCAGTTCCAGCGCCCGGCTCAGCACGGATTTCTCCACGTCGCGTCCGGCCTTGGCCATGTCATCGGCACTGAAGGTGTGATCGACGTGGATCACGTCCTGCTCGACGATGGGGCCTTCATCCAGATCGTCGGTGACGAAGTGGGCGGTAGCACCAATCAGCTTGACCCCGCGGTCGAAGGCCTGACGATAGGGGCGGGCGCCGATGAAGGCAGGCAGGAAGGAGTGGTGGATATTGATGATCTTGCGCGGATAGGCTTCGACGAAGCTTGGGGTCAGCACACGCATGTATTTGGCCAGGATGACGTAATCCGGCTGGTAGCCATCGATGAGCGTGCGCACTTGCTCCTCATGCTCGGTGCGGCTGAGATCCTCGTGGCTCACGCAGTGGAAGGGGATGTCGAACTTGCCGGTCAGCTCGGCGAGGGTGTCGTAGTTGCCGATGACCGCGACGATGTCCATGTCCAGGGCGCCGGCATAGTTCTTCATCAGGATGTCGCCGAGGCAGTGAGTCTCCTTGGTCACCAGGATGACGATGCGCTTCTTGCCCGCCTTGACGAGACGACGCTGGGCGCCGGCAGGCAGGGCATCATCGAGGTCGGCCAGCAGGGTCTCGTCGTTGAAGCGCCCTTCCAGCTCGGTGCGCATGAAGAAGCGGCCGTTTTCGTGATCCACGAACTCGTCGTTCTTGTTGATGTTGAGCTGGTGCTTGTAGCAGATGTTGGTGATCTTGGCGATGAGACCCTTGGCGTCGGGGCAATCGGTCAGCAGTATTTTCTTTTCCATCTCTGTCATGATTCCGTTTGTGATGTTGGCACCCGGTCTGCGCGGGCGCGCGCGTTTTTGCTGGCACTATGCCACAAACGAAATCAGAAAGGACAGCGCGCCGTGTATCGGGTGGTGCTCGCGCGAAAATTGCCGTGCAGCCAGCACCCGGTTTGTCTTTGATGGGTTTTTGGCTGGCATCCTGCGTCTTTTTTCTTTAGGCTGTCTGCGCTTATTCTCAGGGCGGGGCGAAATTCCCCACCGGCGGTATCCCGATGTGACTCGGGGAGCCCGCGAGCGCCCGACCCGGCATTCATCCGGGACGGGGTCAGCAGATCCGGTGAGATGCCGGAGCCGACGGTCATAGTCCGGATGAAAGAGGATAAGACAGATATTGCTGGCCAGACCCTGCCGGGTTGGCCGCCGCATGGCTACTTCTGTCTGCCTTTCCATGCCCTGATTCTGGTCCTTGTCTTTTTTAGGAGTCTTACCATGAATCAGTCTCTACTCAGTGAATTCGGTGATCCCATTGCTCGCGTCGAAGCCGCGCTGGCCGCCCTGCGTGCCGGTCAGGGTGTGCTGGTGGCCGATGATGAAGATCGCGAGAACGAAGGCGATCTCATCTTTGCCGCAGAAACCATGACCAACGAGCAGATGGCCATGATGATCCGCGAGTGCTCCGGCATCGTCTGCCTCTGTCTGACCGACGAGCGGGTTCGCCAGCTCGAGCTGCCGATGATGGTGGAGGCCAACTCCAGCCACTATCAGACTGCCTTCACCGTGACGATTGAAGCGGCGCAGGGGGTGACCACCGGGGTGTCCGCCGCCGATCGCATCACCACCATCCGCGCGGCCATCGCCGACGGCGCCCGGCCCTCCGATTTGCATCGACCCGGCCATGTCTTCCCGCTGCGCGCCCGTACGGGTGGGGTACTGACCCGCCGTGGTCACACCGAAGCGACCGTCGATCTGATGCAGCTCGCCGGGCTTAAACCTTATGGAGTTTTATGCGAGTTGACCAAGGAAGATGGCTCCATGGCCAGGTTGCCGGACCTGGTGGCCTTCGGTCGTCAGCACCGGATGCCGGTCCTGACCATCGAAGATCTGGTGCAATATCGTCAATTGCTGTCAGAACGTTCAGCCTGAGCCTCATACGAAATTGTAATAAGCCCAAATTTTGGTTACGCTTTGTGCGAACCTCATCCAGGGACACTCATTTTTGCTTAAAGTTTGTACGGAAAGTGTGCAACTAAAAAAAAATGAGGGTTTTAACGCATTTATCTGTGATGAGGCCTATCCAAACTATGATTTTTTTGTGCCATAATCACGCCGCTTGCTAAACGTCTGGCGAGTTAAAGGGAGCTTTTAAAAATGAAAAAAATGTTGTTGGTAGGTGTTGTTGGTCTGTCCGCTCTGCTGGGCGGTTGTGCAAACACCAGCGAACTGGAAACTTCCGTTCAGAATCTGTCTAACAAAGTTGACCAACTGGCTCAAGATGTTAGCGCTGTTCGTGCTGATCAGTCCAAGATCGCTGCTGATGTTGCAGAAGCCAAGCAAGAAGCTATGCGTGCTAACCAGCGCATCGACAACATGGCTACTTCCTACAAGAAGTAATCCATGCGAAAAAATGGCGCATTTCAATGCGCCATTTTTTTTGCCTGAAATTCGTCAAATACCCGCTTTTTTTCCCGCTAATATCCGCCTGACAAGGCAATGCCGACGAATCGGCATCCCCTCATCTGATTTTCCTGTCGCTCAATAGAGCAGGCTGTAGAGCTTGCGACGATAACTCTGCGCTGCAGGGTGCGCACCCATGGTTGCTAGCACATCGAGATAGATCTTCTTGGCATCGCCAAAGGCGAGATCACGTTTGAGGATGGTGAACAACAGGGCCAATGCCTCCTCTTGTCTACCAACCTGGCTGTAGAGCACCGCCAGCTCCTGGGCGAGGGCATGGTCATCAGGCTGTTCAGCGTGGCGCAGCTCCAGGGCGCGCAGCTCAGGACTGTCGCTGGCCTGCAGCGCCAGCGAGAGGCGGGAGCTCAGGGTCTGGTAATGATCATCCTGTGCCACCATGGGGATGGTCGAGAGCAGGCTCTGCGCCTCGTCAAGGAGATTGAGATCCAGCGCGGCCTGTATCAGCCAGAGCGTGATGTCGTGACGCTCGGGGGCGAGGCGATGGGCCTGGCCAAGATGGGTGTGCGCCACATCGGCTTGCCCGTTCTCCAGCGCCTGCTTTGCCTGATCGAGCAGCAACTCCTCCTCTTTGGGGGCAAAGGCGGCGAAATACTGGCGCAATGTGGCTTCATCCTGCGGCCCTTCCAGAATGGCCTGTTCATCCGGGCGCCCCTGATGGAACAGCACCAGCGCGGGCAGTGCGCGCAGGGCAAGCTGGCTGGCCAGAGGCTGCAACTGGGGGTCGTTCATGTCGACTTTGGCAAGGGTCACCGCTGCATTGGCCGGGCCGACCAGCGCTTCCACTTGCGGGGTCATGGCCTGGCACTCCGGCATCTGGGGGGCGTGGAAATAGATGACGACCGGCTTTTTCATGGACGCATCGAGCAATTCTGCGTGGAAGTTCTGGGGAGTGATGTCGACGATCATGAGGCTGACTCTCGAAAAATGGTGTGGATCAACATGGGGTCCAGCGGGGTGGAATTCAAGCGCGCATCCAGCAGATGGGCATCGACCCGGCGAGTCGGGGCAGCCAGGCTGAGCCATCCGCTGCCCGCGGGCCAGTCGCGGATTTCATAGTGGCGATTGTCGAGGTGATTATTGAGCTGCCATGCCTGCTCCGGAAGGAAGCTGATCTTGTCGAGTCCGGCGGCAATGCCGTCGCCATGCGCCTTGAGCACAGCTTCCTTGCGAGACCATAGCCGATAGAAGGCCGAATGTTGCTCCTCTAGGGGCTGGGCGCTCAACCATTGGTATTCGCTTGGCGCATAGAAGCGTTTGGCCAACGACAGTATGGGGCGGTCACGCAAGCCCATCTCGATGTCCACGCCAAGGGGGCCCTCCTCACAGAGGGCGATCACCAGCCACTCTCCGCTGTGGCTGAGGTTGAACTGCCAGCAATGACTGAGCAGTGTCGGCTTGCCATGCGCACCGATGCCAAAAGTCAGGGCATCGGCCCGGCAGTGGAGTCGCTCGGCCAGCAGGCGGCGCAGCAGCACCCGGCCGAGCAGGTACTCATGCTGGCGACCCGCCTGGTGGATCTCGTGCCAGTGACGGCGTTCATCCGGGGCGAGTTCGGATGCCAGCCTGATCACTAGGTCTGCATCGACGCTTGCCGTATTTAACAAATAGAGATCCGCAGATAGCATAATATTTCACTTAAAAATGGGGGTGAAATAGCGATAACAGTCCGTTTGATGCGCTCAAAACCGATGCTTTCAAGATTGTATATTGTTTGGGCATGATCACATAAATTGCGCTAAACAGAGCATTTCCTTGCAAAAATGTGAGGTCGATTGGGATTTTCGCTTGCCTCGATAGAATTCTTGGATATAGTCGGGTGCTGTTGCCTTATAAATTGCCCTTTCGGGCTGCATTTTAACAAGTTTCACTCTTTTTGCGGGGATAAAGGATTGCGCCACCTGATGCTACTGCTGGTCGCGCTCGGAATGGTGGGTTGTGCATCGGCACCCCAACCCGAGGTCGCGAGCAAGATCGAGGTTTCCATGATGGAACCCGTGATTGAACCCGAAGTTTCACCAACCCCTGACGTCAACGAAATCCTGACCGTATACAAAGAGTGGCGCGGCGTTCCTTACCGGATGGGAGGCAGCAGCCAGCGAGGCATCGATTGCTCCGCCTTCGCCCGTGAAGTGTTCCGCAATGCCGTCGGCATCGAATTACCCCGTGATACCCGCTCCCAGGTCCATGAAGGCACCCGGGTTTCCAAACAGGATCTGGTCGAAGGAGACCTGGTCTTCTTCAAGATCAACCGCCGCCTCAATCACGTGGGCATCTATGTCGGCAATGGCGAATTCATCCATGCCTCCACCCGCGCCGGGGTGACGCGCTCCAAGCTCGACAGCAGTTACTGGCGCAGCAAATTCTGGCAGGCACGCCGGATAGACATCTGAGTCAGGCTGGACAAACGGCTCGCAGTACGGACTGTTTTTCCAACCTCACTTGAACCGGGCCCTCAGGGCCCGGTTTTTTATGACCCTCGTTTAGACTTTCCCTGGTCGACTCTCTATAGTGTGGCCCCCTTGATCCTCGGCAGGTCCAGCATGACACCCCAGCAGAAAACCGGATTGCACCCGCGCAATCGCCATCAGGCACCCTACGACTTCGACGCGCTCTGCCAGCGTACCCCGGCGCTGACCCCTTTCGTGTTCACCAACGAGCACGGCACCCGAACCCTGGACTTTGCCGATCCGGCCGCCGTCAAGACGCTCAACCGGGCATTGCTGGCACTGCACTATGGCATTGCGCATTGGGATCTGCCCCCCGGCTATCTCTGCCCGCCCATTCCGGGCCGGGTAGACTACCTGCATCGAGCCGCGGATCTGCTGGCCGAGAGCGCGGGATGCGTACCGACGGGCAAGCAGGTTCGAGTGCTGGATGTCGGTGTCGGGGCCAACTGCATCTATCCCTTGCTAGGCGCCCGGGAGTATGGCTGGCGCTTCGTGGGCTCAGACATCGATCCTGTGTCGGTGAAGGCGGCAACCCTGCTGGCCACCAGCAATGGATTGGGCAACCAGATCACATGCCGTCATCAGGGTAACCCCAAGCATGTCTTTCGCGGGATCCTGGGGCCGCAAGAGCATTTTGCCCTCACTCTGTGCAACCCGCCGTTTCATGCTTCTCTGGCGGAAGCGAGCAAGGGGACGGAACGCAAGCTGCGCAACCTGGGCAAGGGCCAGGCAGTGGCCGGGGCGCCCGTGCTCAATTTCGGCGGTCAGAAGGCCGAGCTCTGGTGCGAGGGGGGCGAGGCGGCGTTTCTGGCGGCCATGATAGAGCAGAGCAAGGAGTTTGCCAGCCAATGCCTCTGGTTCAGCTCGCTGGTGTCGAAAAAGGAAAATCTGCCTGCCGCACGAAAGGCGCTGGCTCGGGTGGGGGCGCGGGAGGTTCGCGTGCTCGACATGGCGCAAGGCAATAAGGTGAGCCGGATCCTCGCCTGGAGTTTCCTGGACGATGGGCAGCGCAAGAGCTGGTGGACCGCCCAGGGGAGATGATCGAGGACGGGGCTCAGTGGCGACACGGGCCCCGTCTCTTTTTCAGATCAGATGTTGATTCGTTTGCAGCCTTCCATTCAATCGTTTTCCTGCCCGTGTTTGCTCGCATGTTAGTGACCACTCTCGCGCCTGGTACAGGTGTACGCCGAGATTTTTTTGTACTTGCTGATGAAACTTTCATAAAATAGGACTGGTTAGACCTCTTTACAGGCTTTGAATCGAATAGGGATCGGTAAATGAAAGTTGTCGATTTTCTGAAGCACAAGCGCGAAATTCTGGCGCAACACCCCTTTGAGCTCAAGGATTGGCTCTCTCCGGCGATCCGCGACTACTGGCGTGAGTTTCAGCAAAAGGCACACCTTCACCCCTTGCTGGGAAGAGTGCTGGATCTGCAGGGGGAGTCCCAGGATGCCCGCCAGCAAGAGGCTGCCAGAGTCACCCAGGTCGCGAATGGCCAGCCTGCCCTGGCGCAGGATCCCGTGGTGGAGCTCGAAGGCGAAGCGGCGGCACTCTATGCCGAGTTGCAGACCCGCATCGGTGAAGAGACCCATGTAGGTGAGTGGTTGCAGGTCACCCAGGCGTTGATCAACCAGTTCGCGACCGTGACCGGCGATCATCAGTGGATCCACACCGATCCCGAGCGTGCGGCAGCCGAGTCTCCCTTCAAGACCACCATTGCCCACGGCTTCCTGACTCTGGCCCTGCTGCCCCAGTTGACCGGTTCGGTGGACGAGAGCACGCCGGAGTTCCCGACCGCTCGCATGGTGGTGAATTTCGGCCTGGAACAGGTCCGCTTCCCTTATCCTATCAAGGTGGACAGCAACATCCGTGCACGTACCAAGCTGTCGCGTGTCACGCCCATCAAGGGAGGCATCGAGCTCCTCAAGGAGATCAAGATAGAGATCGAGGGGATCCGTCGCCCTGGCTGCGTCATCGAGTCGGTCACCCGGATCTATTTCTGACGCGCTCGTCTTGCGTCCATGAACACAGGCCCACTTCGGTGGGCCTGTGTCGTTTCTGGCGGGTCAGAAACTCGCCCCCAGGGTGATGAGGTGACGCCACTCCTTCTCGCTCACATCCATGTTCAGGCCATGGTAGTCGAGCCAGGCATCGTCCCAATCCAGTTCGCTTGACCAGGAGAGACGCAAATGATCGCTGAAGTAATACCTGAGGCCCAGGCTGCCGCTGACGGACTGCTTTCTGGTCAGATAGGGGGATGGTTGATCGACGAATTTTTCATAACTGCCCTTGCCAAACAGCTCGAACTTCTCATCCCAGAGTGTCAAGGGCTGCCGGTAGTCCCACCCCAGGCTGACGAAGGGATAATTGATGATCCTGTCGTCAAACAGGTCTGAGTTGCTCCACACCTCCGGCCTGAAATAGGCCCGCTCCAGGCCGAGCTGGCTGATGATCTCCAGCCGGCGTTGTCTGTCATTCCAGAAGCGGTAGCCGGGACCGGAGGCATAGTCAATCTCCAGATAGCCTGCCTCGATCATGTTGTAATCGATGTCGACGGAAGATCGCAGGAACCAGTGATCGTCGAAGAAAAAGTCGAGCTTGGGTTTGAGCTTGTATTCGTGGCTGTCGGTGATGTTGTTCGCCGTTTCGTAGATGTACTCGCCATCCAGGCTGTAACGCCAGTCCAGATTGGCAAACTCGGTGGAGACCTTGAGATTGACGTTGTTGGTCTTCTTGGTGTTCTCCTTGAGCTTGATGTTGAGATCCCCGTTCCCTGTCAGCAGCCAGGCATTGGCCTCGTCAGGAGAGTCCAGCAGGGGGATCCCCGTCTTGGTGAGCGGCTTGGGTTTCTCCTGCTTGTCCAGACGCCATCGTTTGATGGCGCGGCGCGGGACCGTCATGGCCTGACTGTAGGCGGGCTTGATGCGGATCTGCTCGTCCGTGATCTCCTCTATGGTCCCGCTCACTCGATCGCCGTTGTGCATCCAGAGGATGTCCGCCATCGCCGCGGAGCCAGGCAGCAGAAGCAACAGGCAAACCACATGACTGATTCTGTTCATGGTGGTCAGGCCTTCAGCCGCTCACGGGTTTGGGCAGCCCGCTCTTGCGCTCGAGCAGGGCGGTCACCCGAGCACTGTCGATGTCGGGTGCGGCGATGAACTGCTCGGCCTCGGGGGAGAGCACCAGCGGCGCCCCCTGTGCCATCTCCGCTTCGGTGCGGGAGAGGGGGGAGTGTACCTCCAGCCAGCGACGACCGTCGGGTTCTACCGCCATCTTGACCGGCTGGTTGATGACCCGGACCGGGGTGCCGACGGGAACAAGACCAAACAGGGTTTCGATGTCATCCGGGCGCAGCCGGATACAACCCGCGCTGACTCGCAGACCGACCCCGAAATCCTTGTTGGTGCCGTGGATGAGGTAGTCCTTGTTGCCATAGCCAAGACGCATGGCGAACTTGCCGAGGGGATTGTCGGGGCCGGGGGGGACCACGGCGGGCAGATCGATCCCCTTCTGCTCCAGCCAGGACTTGCGGACCATGGGGCCGGGCACCCAGGTCGGGTTGGGATTTTTCGCGATGACGGTGGTGGTCATCTCCGGCGTCTCGCGGCCGATGTCACCGATCCCGATGGGCAGCACCATTACCTCCTGCTTGCCCTTGGGGAAGTAGTAGAGGCGAAGTTCAGGCAGGTTGATGACGATGCCTTCTCGCGGCACGTCGGGCAGCAGCATCTGGGTCGGCAGAGTGAGCCGGGTGCCCGGGGTGGGCAGATAGGGGTCTACGCCGGGATTGGCTTCGAGCAGTGCCAGAAAGCCTGTCCGGGTATGCTTGCCGATCAGTTCCAGATGATCGCCAGGCTGTACGATGTAATCTTCCAGGGCGCCGATGAGACGGCTGTCCGCTGGCGGCAGGGGATAGGTGTTGGACCAGACAGGTGCGGCCCAGAGGCTGGCGGCGGCCAGCAGCAGTGAGACGATACGAGTGTTGAACATGGTTGTTCCTATCGGCTGGGGCGAGGGACGGGTTCCCTTCCAAAAAATGAGCAGAGATTGTCAACGAATCCCGCGGGGATTACCAGTCCGGCACCATGACTGCCGGGAGGGCGGTGGCGAGCGCGTCACAGGGTGTCACTGGCCCATCAGGCTCGCCGTATTCACCCGCCGGGAACCGGGTACAGGGTGGAGACAGTGAGCGAGGAGGCGTTGCCGGGTGAAAGTCACTGGCGTTGGGAGGGGCGGGATCGCCGGATGGCGGTTTTATCGCCAGTCGTCTGATCTGCAACGAGATTTACATTGATTTCCCGGCTAGGGTTGGGTCAATATGAGTGCCCGTGGAGAGATGCCGGAGTGGCCGAACGGGATTGACTCGAAATCAATTGTGGCAGCAATGCCACCCAGGGTTCGAATCCCTGTCTCTCCGCCATTTATTCCCCTCAAGCCCGCGTCCGTCGCGGGTTTGTCATTTCTATCTCATCTCTGTCCATCCCCCGCCTCAGCCATCTCCCAATGTCTTTTCCGATTTGAGGCCTGTGGTCATGGGGTAGCGAAGTCTCACCCCATTCTCTCGAATGTCTAATCACCTGATTAGCCACTTGCCGGCCCAGACAGGTCTCCCGGGGTCATCACCAACATGGTGATGGGGAATGGGCCCGCACCTGCAGGGTCATCTGGCCGCCCCCGCGAGCTTAGCCATCGCGATCCTCCTGAGAGGTGCAGAAAGCCTGCGAGTCGATGTGTCCAGAGCTGGCCATTGGTGCTTGGTTTTCTATCCCGCAGCCATCATCAGAGCAACGTGGCTGCGGGTTGGAGACTCATGCCTTGCGGCTGGCGAGCTGGCGAAGGCGCTGGGTGCTCTGGTGCAGACTCTGGTGCTGCACCTCGTTCAGGGCGCAGTGCTTGAGCACGTACTCGGCGCTGGCCACCACCGTCTTCCAGCGCGGTGCCTTGGGCAGGGTGTCGAGGTTCAAGTACTTGTCGAGGGTGCGGGTCTGGGGACTGGAGCGGTCCATGTAGACCCGCCACAGCTTGCTCTTCTCCGCCAGCACTATCTTGCCCTTGCCGGTGCTCTGCTGCCAGGTCTCCAGGGTGAGACGCATGGTGTCCACCAGGGCGCGGCGCAGAGGTTCGTCATCCTGCTGGCGAATGAGATCGTCCGCCAGCGACCTGAACTCCCCTCCCAGCCGGCTCAGTTCCCCCAGCAACTGGCCATCCTCGATGATGGCCTGGCGAGAGAGGCTCTTGAGGGCGTTCTCCAGTGCAGCCATGCGATTGTCGTCCTGGCGCGGTTCTGTGCCAAGGGTCAGCGCATAGGCGTGCTGCCCCCCCAGGTTGATGGGCAGGGCGCGGGCGTTGAGGGTGTCTCGCTGGCCCGCCACCAGGAAGTCCAGCTCCCGCTCCGGCTGCGCGGTCATGTCGGGCCACTGGCTTGCCAGCGGGGTGGCCAGCCACTCGTCCAGCATCTGCCCCTCCATGGCTTCCGGCTCCTGACCCAGCAGGCGCGCCAGGGCCCGGGAGGCAAACAGCACCCCTCCTTGCTCATCGAGGAAGACCATGGGGTCGGCCCCCTCGCCAAGCAGGGCGAGGAGCCGCTCCTGATCCTGGTGCAGTTGCTCCTGGAGCAGCAGACGGTGCTCTATCTCCTGTTTGAGCAGGCGGTTCTCCACCAGGGAGGCGCGCCCGGCGCTGGCCTCCAGCAGGGCTCTCACCCGGGCGAACAGCTCCTCCTTGCAGAAGGGTTTCACCAGATAGTCGTTGGCCCCGGCGTTGAAACCCTCTTCAATCTCCTTGGGCTGGTTGAGGGCAGTGAGCAGCAGCACCGGCAGCTTCTCCTTGGGGTGCTGCTGGCGCAGGCGGCGGCAGACGTCGAAGCCAGAGAGGGTGGGCATCATCACGTCAAGCAGGATGAGATCCACCGGCTCCTGAGCCAGCTTGGTCAGGGCATCGTGGCCGTCGCTGCTGGGCAGGATGCGATAACCGCAGGGCTGCAGGAGGTGGCGCAGTATGTGCAAATTGATGGGCTCGTCGTCCACCACCAGGATGACGGGGGCATCTTGCGGCGGGGGGGGCAGATCCTCGCTCTCCCAGTCCGGCAGGATGACGGGCTGCTGGCGCACCAGCTGGTGCTCTATCTGGCGGCTGTCGAGGGTCAGACTGCCCGCCTTGCCGCTGGCCAGCGGCAGGGTGAAGGCGAAGGTGGAGCCGACGCTCGGCTCGCTCTCCACGAACAGCTCCCCCCCCATCAGGTGCACCAGCTGGCGGGTGATGGAGAGACCGAGGCCCGCTCCCTGCTTGCTCACTTCCGGGCTCATCTGCACCAGGGGCTCGAAGATGTGCTCCAGATGCTCCCTGGCGATGCCGATGCCGGTGTCGGTCACCTTGATGCGCAGGAAGTTGCCCTCCACCAGGGCGCTCAGCACCACCTTGCCCTGGGGGGTGTACTTGATGGCGTTGCCCACCAGGTTGTAGAGCACCTGCTCGAGGCGCTGCTCGTCCGCCAGTACAGGGGGCAGCTCGGCGGGGCTCTTGTCCACCAGGGTGAGGGGCTTGGCTTGCACGAGGTGCTGGCAGAGATCCAGCACCAGCCGGATGACCCCCTTGGAGGAGACCGGCTGGGGGTGGATCTCCAGCTGGCCGTAGCGCATCTGGTGGTAGTCGAGCAAGTCGTCCACGAGGCGCGCCAGACCGTCGGCGCTCTTGATGATGAGGCCGAGCTGTTTCTGCTGCCCTTCGGTCAAGTCCTGCTGGCTGGCGAGCATGGACTCGGCCATCCCCTTGATGCCGTGGATGGGGGTGCGCAGCTCGTGGGAGGTGTTGGCCAGGAGCTCGTCTTTGAGCTTGTCCGCCTGTTGCAGACTGAGGTTCTGCTTGTGGGTCAGCTTGACCTGCTGTTGCAGCTCCTGGGTCTGGCGTTCGATGAGCTCGATCTTGTCCTTCACCGAGCGCTGCATGTGGCGAAATGCCTGTGCCAGCCGGTCGATGTCATCGTCGGTGCGGGGGATGGTGATGGGGTGATCCAGGGCGCCGTCCGCCACCTGTTCGGCGGCGGCGGTGAGGGATCGCAGGGGCGCCGTGATGGAGTGGGAGAGCCAGCGGGAGAAGAGGATCAGCAGCAGCAGTGAGCCTGCCCCCAACAGGATCACCAGGGTCTCGAGCTGGCGGATGGGGGCATAGGCCTCGCTGGTGGAGATCTCGGCGATGAAGGCCCACTCGGTATCGAACACCTTCACCTGGGTATAGGCGGCCAGCACCTCGTCATCGTGGTAGGAGAGGAAGGGGCCGACCCCCTGCTCCCCGGAGAGGGCCTTGATGATGAGGGGGGTCTGCAGCGGTCGGAAGTCGGGGCTGAAGCTGTTCTCCACGCTGAATTCGGGGGCGAGCCAGGCGTTGGCGCGCATCCGCTTGTCCGGGCCGATGAGAATGGTCTCGCCGGTTGCGCCGAGCCCCTCCCGCTCCGCCATGATCTGGTTGAGCTTGTCCGGCAGCAGCTCGAAGATGACCACGCCGCGCACATAGTCGTACTGCATCACGGGAGCGGCGAGGTAGGCGACCACCTGGCCGGTCAGCTCGTTGCGGCCAAAATCGGTGAACTCGAAGATCTGCTGGGGCTTCTGGCCGCCATCGAGGCGGCGCTTGATCTTGGCGAAGGTGTTGCCAAGGCCGCTGGACTGGTAGGGGCCCGAGAGCAGGTTGGTGGCGAAGTTGGCCTGCTTGGTGACCGAGTAGACCACGTCACCGTTGAGGTCGACCAGGAAGATGTCGCTGTAGTTGGATTTGCGCACCATGTCGGCGTAGCCGCGATGGAAGCGCTGGTGGACGCGGCCATACATCTCGTCCGCCAGGATGAGGGCGCTGATGGAGGGCTCTATCTCCACCTGACTGTCAGGTTGTTGCAGCTTGTCCCAGGAGCCCGGCACATAGCGGGCCTGGGCGCGGGCGCGGGCCTCCTGCGGCGTGGTGCCGAGCTTCTCGAAGGCACCGGTGAAACCGTAGAAGCGACCGATACTGTTGCCGGCAAAGTCCTGCTGGGAGAAGTTGATGATCTGCTCCTTGAGGTTGCCGAAGTAGTCTTGCAGCTGGTTTTTCTTGATGTTGCGCACCGAGACCAGATGGTTGGAGGTCTGGGTGGTGAGATCCTTGCCGTGGCTATAGAGGAAAAACAGGGTGACGACCAGGAAGGGCACCAGGCCCAACATGAAAAAAGCCAGCATCAGCTGCGGTCTGAGCCCCCGAGGCCTGAAGTTCCATTTCATCGCATGATTTTCAATTGAGAATCCAGTTACTAAGCGCGATGAGTTTCTGACTAAAGGCTAACTATTTCAATGGCTTTATCTTAAATTCGCTCGTCGGGTCACAGGGAGCGGGGGGATTTTCGACCAAGGCGTCTAAAGGGTGAGCAAACAGCACGGGAAAGGGCTTAAAGTGAGAAAAAAGGGTTGTGCCCGGGCTCGGGGTACGTATAATGCGCCTCGTTGTCAGGCAACTGGCACGCAAGCAGTCATGCGGGAATAGCTCAGTTGGTAGAGCACGACCTTGCCAAGGTCGGGGTCGCGAGTTCGAGTCTCGTTTCCCGCTCCAATACTCCATGGCACCAACCATGGACATCACTCTCAAGGCAATGCCTTGTCAGCATGGCGCGTTAGCAAAGCGGTTATGCAGCGGATTGCAAATCCGTTTAGTCCGGTTCGACTCCGGAACGTGCCTCCATCTTCTCCCTGTTTTCCACGTCACTGACGTTGTCCATCCGCCCTGGCGGCCCAGGATGATGCTTCATTGCATGTCAGTCAGCCGTGAACAACCTTCCCGTTGCCACGTCTTGTGCAGATGTAGATCCATCTCGGCCAATGCCTCGCCCCTGGACCCGGACCTCTCTTCACCCCCCTGTTCTGCCAGCGCGGCCATCTCCTTTATCAGCAGACCGCATTGCCACAGGCTGGCGGTGGGGACCCCGTGATAGGGGATGTCGATGGCATCGTCACGATTGAGCCGCCACTCCTGCCACTGACTCCAGGCGAGCACGCCCAATGCCCCCAGCAGCGCCGCATCTGCAAGTTTCATCCTGTGTTCCCCCGTTCTGGTCCAGTCCCCGTTAACTCTGGAACAGGGGCCGCGTTTTGCCACCTTTGTTGTTTTTTAGTTAAAGAATGTAACCCGGTTTCATTTTTAGGCTTTTAGCCCCATTTTTTATCAAAAAATGGCGCTGTCGGTGTAGTAATCCTACAATGATTGGCGTAATCTTTGTTCAGTGGTCTTACCAGTGAGGCGTTACATCATGTTTCATCCCTTCTCCCTGACTCAGATAATCCTTCGCCGCATCTTCGTCCTGATGGCGGGTCTGCTCGCCTTCCCGGTGATGCTGTTTCGCCGGGATCGCGCCCGTTTCTACAGCTACCTGCACCGCATCTGGAGCAAGACCAGCACCAAGCCGGTCTGGCTCAAGATGAGCGAGCGAGGGGAGCGGATCTTCTACTGATCCTCCCCGTGACGCCCGCTTCACCCGGCGCCAGACTGGCGTGACAGGCAGGGCGCACCTCCCGATATAAAAAAACCGACACCCTGGTGTCGGTTTTTTTATGGGGCTCGAACCGCCACCGGCCTTGTATCCATGGCTGGTCCACGTTGTCTCTTGTCTCTTGTCTCTTGTCTCTTGTCTCTTGTCTCTTGTCTCTTGTCTCTTGTTTCTGTGGGCGACCCTTTATGCCGCAAATGCCAACGCATTCTCAGCCGCGCCCGTGCGACATGACGGGAGGAAGGGCTGGCGGTACTCAGGGCGCTGGCCCCAGGGTGGCCAGCGCCGCGCGCAGACGGGCGAGGCCGATGGGCTTGAACAGGCAGTCGTTCATGCCGGCGGCGAGGCAAAGCTCCCGCTCGCGAGGCTGGGCATGGGCGGTGAAGCCCCAGACGGGCAGGTCATGGCCAAGGGCACGCAGGCTGCGTGTCAGCTCGAAGCCGTCCATCACCGGCATCTGGCAGTCGGTGATGACCAGATCGAAGGGGTGGCTGGCGAGGGCGCGCAGGGCCTCCAGGCCATTGCTGCGTACACTGACGTCGTGTCCCAGGTGCTTGAGCTGCTGGCGCAGCAGGATCTGGTTGGCGTGATTGTCATCGACCACCAGGATATGCAGCCGATGGGGGAGGGGTTGAGCCTGGTGGGGCTGGGGCGCCGGCATTGCCGTGATCGGGGCGGGGGGTTGCTGGGCGAGCGTGAGGGGCAGTCTTATCTCGAGGCGGGTGCCCTCGCCGACCTGGCTGTGAACGGCTATCTCCCCCCCCATCATCTGGCACAGGATGCGGGCGATATTGAGGCCCAGCCCGCTGCCGGGGAACTGGCCCTGGCCGTGGGCGCGATAGAAGGGGGTGAAGAGCCTGGGCAGCTTGTCCGCGGGAATGCCGGCTCCGGTGTCGGTGATGGTGAGGTGCAGCACAGGAGGCTGCTCGCCCCCGGTCAGGGTGGCGGTGATGGCGACCCGGCCCTGCTCGGTGAACTTGATGGCGTTGCCGATGAGATTGAAGAGGATCTGGCGCAGGCGAAGGGGATCGATCAGCACCCTCGGCATGGGGGTGTCGGGCAGCCTGACCTCATATATCAGTCCCTTCTGCTCGGCCATGCCCGCAAAGACCCGGGTGACGGACGAGAGCAGGGGGGCGAGATCGCAGGGGGTGGGAGTCAGGGTCATCTGGCCTGCCTCTATGGAGGCGATATCCAGGCTGTCCCCCAGCAGATCCAGCAGGCCGTTGGCGGAGTCGGCGGCGATGCGCAGCAGCTCGCCGCTGTGACGGCTGAGAGCGGGATCCTCGGTGGCCAGCTCCAGCATGCCGAGGATGGCGTTCATGGGGGTGCGGATCTCGTGGCTCATGGTGGCGAGGAAGTCGCTCTTGGCTCGGCTGGCGCTGTCGGCCTGCTGTTTGGCCTCGCGCAGCGCCTCTTCCAGCCGTTTGCGGTCCGTGATGTCTATCCAGCCGTCGATCACCCCGCTGATGGCCCCCTCCCCGTCGAAATAGGGCACCATCCAGTGATAGATGTCGCTCTGGGTGCCTCTGTGATGGAAGAGGCGATCCGCAAAGATGGGCTGCCCCTCCTGCAATACCCTGGCAAAGTCCTGCTCCAGCACGGCGATGCTGCCTGCATCGAGCACCCCTGACAGCCCCTGGGCGAAGGGCTGACCCAGGATGGCCTTTGGCTCGGCGCCGAGCTGGGTCAGGTATTTGCTGTTGCACAGCAGCACCTTGCCGCTCTTGTCCCGTACGACGATGGGGTGGGGCAGGCTCTCCCCCAGTGCCCGGATGAACCTGACATGGGCCTCCAGTTGCTGGCGGGAAGCCTGCTCGGCGCTGGCCATCCGCTTGAACATGCGGTTGCGATAGAGCAGCACCAGCGCCAGGGTGAGGAGCCCCACGAACACCAGGTAGACGATGTGGGCGTGGCGATCCATGAAGCCGGGCACCGGCAGTTTGCGGTTGCGCCACTCGTAACTCATCATGGCGAGCTCGTTGGGGGGGATGGCGAGGATGGTCTTGTCGAGGATCCCCATCAGCATCCCCTGTCCGGGCAGGCTGGCAAACCCCATCCGGATCGGCTCGTCATCGGCGGGGCCGGCGATGCGCAGCGGGCTCTGGGGATCATTGTCCAGCGCATGGCGGGCAAAATAGAGGGGCACGATGGCGGCATCCACCCGCCCCTGGGCGAGCACCTCCATCGCTTCTGCGGCACTCTCCACCTGGGTGATGCGGCTGCCCTCCAGTCTCTGTGCGAGGGGCACATGGCGCGTCATCGCCACCGTCTTGCCCGCCAGACGCCGGATGGTGTCGATCCCTTGTCCCTCCTGGCGGGTGAGGATCACATAGATGTTGTCGGTGGCGTAGGGCACCGAGGTGCGCAGCCCGTAGTGTTCGGCCACCTGCTGGGAGATGGCGCCGATGAGGTCGATGGCGCCTGACTGCATGGCTTTTGCCAGCTGACCCTCGGAGTCTGCCCGCACGAACTCGAAGGTGAGGCCGGTGCGTGTGCGGATCTTGTCCAGCATGTCCACCGTCATGCCGACCAGCTGGCCGTCATGATCCAGGGCGCCATAGGGGTAGAGGTTGTCCATCAGCCACACCCTGATGGGGGGCGCTTGCCGCATCCAGGCCCGCTCGGCGGCATCATAGAGATCGGCGCTTCGCTCGTTCATGTCGCGGATGGGCCCGTTCCACTGGGTGAAGAGGGTGTTGCGCGCCCGGTCGTCGATGGCCGCCAGCCCCGGTTGACCAGGCTGAGCAGGGCGGGCTCGGTGGCCGGGACGGCAAAGCGGAACTCGGCAGGCGCCAGCTCGGGCGGGGCCTCGCCCCGCTGGCGAAGGTTGTCGAAGCGCTCGCTGTTGAGGTAGTGGGTGGCGTGGGCATCCCCCAGCAGGATGTCGTCGCGGCCGAAGAAGACCGCATCGAACGCCTCCATGTTGGAGGGATAGGTCACCAGGGTGAGAGTGGGGTAGTAGTGGCCAAAGCGCGCCCTGTCTATCTGATCCCGGACGGCGGCTACCCGCTGTCCCGGTGTGAGCAGTGCCCCCCGATAACGTCTGGGCACGGAGAAGACGAGGGGGCTGCTGAAATAGGGGTTGCTCAGGCGGATCGCCCGGGTGTCACTGTCCGCCAGGGTGAGATTGCCGAGGCTGGCGAGGTGTATCTCCCCCCGTGCCAGGGCACGGAGCAGGTGCGCCTTGTCGGGGAAGGCGCTCAGGGCAACGGGTTTGTCCAGCATCCGGGCCAGCAAGTCGATGTAGTCGGCACTGAGCCCCTCGACGCGCTGGCGAGCGATCATGGTGAAGGGGCGGTAGTCCTCTTGCAGGATGCCGACCCGCAGTTGGGACTGCTGGCGCAGCCATCCGAGCTCCGCCTCCGACCAGCGGGGAGGCAGCGGGGCGGGATCGTAGCGGCTGTGCAGGGTCAGGGCCTGCACAGGTTGAAGGCAGAGCAGACAGAGCAGGATCAGTGTTCGATATAGGTTCATCTAGCCACCCGACGCGACAGCCATCCCTGCCAAGCCTCATCCAATGGCGGCCATTCTACCGGAAAATGGCTATAACGAGTCCGCTATTTCTCCACGCGCGTCGGCGGCAGCACGGCAAGCAGGGCGGCCTGGCCGCCCCGCCCTCAACCGAACTGGTAGGCCCCCATGTAGAGGCTGCCGTAATCCCAGCTGTCGTGCAGCTTTCGGGGTCTGTCGGCCCCCGCCGCGCCGAGCGCCACAAACAGGGGGCGCAGGTGATCGTCATGGGGATGGGATTCCACCGCGCCCGGCGCCCGGGCCCGGTAATCTTCCAGCGCTCCCCTGTCTCCCTCTGCCATGGTCTGCTCCAGCCAGCGGGCAAACTGGCTCGCCCACTGGGGAACCGGCGAGCCGTCCGGCCCGAGGGCACGGAGGTTGTGGGTGATGGCGCCGGAGGCGAGGATGCCGATCCCTTGCTCGCGCAGCCCCTGCAATGCCTCCCCCAGTTGCCACAGCTGGGCCGGGGTGAAGCTGGCCGGGATGGCGATCTGCACCAGGGGGAGTTCACTGTCCGGATCCATCAGGGAGAGGGGGGACCAGACTCCGTGATCCAGCTCGCGGCGCACCGGGGTGGCAGGCAGACCGGCCAGCAGCAGCTGATCGCTCACCGCTTCCTGCAACCATTGCGGGCTCGTCGCGGGCCAGCGGATCTGGTAGAGGGGCTCGGGGAAGCCGTAGAAGTCGTACATCAGGGCCGGGCTGGGCTCGACGTTGATCTGCAGCTCGCTTCGGCTGAACCAGTGGGCCGAGATCACCACCAGCCCTCTGGCACCCTCGAGGCGCAGTTGCTTCAGGAACCGGGTCGCGGGCTGATCGCGCAGGACCAGATCCGGGGCGCCGTGGGAGATGAACCAGACAGGGGCGATAGACATGACAGACTCCATATGCGTTGTGCCGATGCGCGCGGCGCACCGACAACCCGAGGCCAGGGCGACATGCCGCTGACGATGTGGTCATTATCTGCCCCTATTGATGGGTTAACAATCAGGCTTTATGGATAAGCACTCTTCACTTTTGGTTGATAGTCTGGCATCAGGGCGAGGGAGACCGGGGCAGAAACGACAACGCCGGCGCAGTGCGCCGGCGTTGTGATCAGGGTCCGTCGGACGTGGCCTCTGACGGGATGCCCCGCAGCACCACCGCCAAGATCAACGCGGGCCCAGTGCGGGTTTATTGAATGCCCAGCAGCTCCACGTCGAAGATGAGGACTGAGCCCGGCGGGATCTTGCCGGCGGCTCTGTCGCCATAGGCCAGGTTGGCGGGGATGTAGAAGCGGGTCTTCTCCCCTTCCACCATCAGTTGCACCCCTTCGGTCCAACCCTTGATCACCTGGTTGAGGCCGAACTCGATGGGTTCGCCACGGGCGACGGAGCTGTCGAACACGGTGCCGTCCAGCAGCTTGCCCTCGTAGTGCACCTTCACCTTGCTGGTGGCGGTGGGGTGAACGGTGCCGGTGCCCGGGGTCAGCACTTCGTACTGCAGGCCGGAGGCGGTGGTGGTCACCAGGGGTTTTTCCTGGTTGCTGGCGAGGAACTCGGCCCCCTTGCGCACGTTCTCTTCCGCCAGCTTCCGGTTGTTGCTGCTGGAGTAGAAGTAGTAGGCGGCGCCGGCGATAAGAAGGGCTATCAGAATGAATTTCATCGGTTTTTCCTGTTCCTTGAAATCAGAGTGCAATGAAGGGGCATCTTATCCCAGCCGGGGAGGGAGGGCGAGGGGGGATGCCGGAGGATGTGACCGGACGGGCAAGGCACCGGGGGCATGATGCCCCCGGTTCGGATTTACTTGACGGCCACCATCATCAGGGCGGGCAGGGCGAAGAAGAGCCCGGCCACGTAACCCAGCGCCAGCAGCTTGTTCTCGCTGCCGACCCGGGCCAGGGTTTCGGCGGCCTTGATGGGCAGCTCCCGCAGGAAGGGCACGCCATAGATGAGCGCCACGGCGAAGACGTTGAACAGCACATGCACGAAGGCGATGCTCAAGGCCAGCTGGGCGCCGGCGCCGCTGATGGCGGTGGCCGCCAGCAGGGCCGTGATGGTGGTGCCGATGTTGGCCCCCAGGGTGAAGGGGTAGAGCTGACGGGTGTTGAACACGCCGCCGCCCGCCAGGGGGATCATCAGGCTGGTGGTGGTGGAGGAGGACTGTACCATGACGGTCACCAGGGTGCCGGAGGCGATGCCGGTGAGCGGGCCACGTCCCAGCGCCTTGTGCAGCAGCTCCTTGGCACGACCCACCATGACCCGTTGCAGCACCTTGCCAAGGGCGGTGACGCAGAACAGGATCAGCAGAATGCCGATGACGATGGTGGCGATGGCGGGGCCCTTGCCCGGCAGGAAGGCGACGGCGCTGTCGATGAGATCCAGGGAGGGGGAGATGAGGGGCTTCATGAAGTCCATGCCCTTCATGGACATGTCGGCGGAGCCCAGCAGCAGACCGGACAGCCACTCGGCACTCTTTTGCAGCAGACCGAACATCAATTCCAGGGGCAGGAAGATGAAGACGGCCAGCAGGTTGAAGAAGTCGTGCACGGTGGCGGCGGCGAAGGCGCGGCGAAACTCGCCCCTGTCACGGATATGGCCGAGGGAGACGATGGTGTTGGTGATGGTGGTACCGAGGTTGGCCCCCATCACCATGGGGATGGCCATGCTCATGGGCAGGCCGCCCGCCACCAGGCCGACGATCACCGAGGTGACGGTACTGGAGGATTGCACCAGGGCGGTGGCCAGGATGCCGAGCAGCAGGGCGACGAAGGGGTTGTTGGCGAAGGCGAAGATCTGGGCCGCGCCCTCGGCGCCGCCGGAGAACCCTTTAAAGCCGTGTGAGACGGCGCCAACGGCGACCAGGATCAGGTAAACAAAGGTGATCACCGCGAGCCAGTTGAACAGGGGGCCGGTAGCGCGGGTCTGCGGGGATGACGGTTTGCTTTGCATGGTGCCTCTTGGGACGTCTGCGTTGAATTGGACGGGCGCATTACAGCAGTGCTCTATGACAGAAATATGACAAAGTGACACTTTGATGATGATTTGATGACAGGGGGCTCGGGATTGGCGGGCCAGATGGGAGTGTAGTGATTAATTCTGATTGTTTTGTTGTTTTAAGTGAATTGGTCTGTCGAATGTAGGGATGCGTTAGAAACTGACGGACGGGGTGCCATCCACTGGTGGATCCTGTGCCGCCACTCAGTCAATGGGAGTAGACTGCCTCGTCATTTAATCAGTAATTGCGAGTCTGTCATGAAACATTGGTCCCTTCTTCTCCTGCCCCTGGCGATGGCCTCTCTCTCCTCTCATGCCGCCGTGCTGCCCTCCGATTGCAGCTCCAAAGACGTGGCGATCGGCTCGGCCGTCAACAGCGCGACCGGGGTCAACAGCCATTGCTCCGCGCAGAGCGCCAAACAGCGTGTGGACAACGCGGTCAACGATCCCGCTGGCTATGCCAAGCGCAAGGCGGCCCAGGCCACCGGCGTGGATGACGCCTACTACAAGGCCAAGAACACCCAGCAGCGGGTCGAGAATGCGGTGGACAATCCCGGTGACTACGCCAAGCGCAAGGCCGCCGAGGCTGCCGGTGTGGGCGAGACCTACAACAAGGCGAAGAACACCCAGCAGCGAGTCGAGAACGTGGTGGACGATCCCGCCAAGGCGGCGGGCCGCGCCGTGCTGCGCAAGACGGGCACCTACTGAGGGGAAACCCGGCAGAAGGCGATGCGTCGTGCAAACAAGAGAGGGGAGCCCGTGGGCTCCCCTCTTTGCATCTTGCGATCGAGATGGCTTACTGGCCGTCGGCCGCTTCCTCGTACTGACGGAAGGGGATGCGGAACACGGCGAGGCGCAGGAAGAGGTAGGTGACCCCGATCCCCGCCCAGATGAGGCCAAGCTCCAGGGAGCTCTGCTCCAGGTTGATCCAGAGGGCGCCGATGGTGGCGGCCCCCAGCAGCGGCAGCACCAGGAACAGCAGGTGCTCCTTGAGGCTCTTGTTGCGCTTCTCGCGCACCCAGAACTGGCCGATCACCGAGAGGTTGACGAAGGTGAAGGCCACCAGGGCGCCGAAGTTCACCAGGGCCAGGGCCATGTCCAGATCGAAGGAGACCGCGGAGAGGGCCAGTGCCCCCACCAGCAGCACGTTGATGGCCGGGGTGCGCCAGGTGGGGTGGATATAGCCGAACACCCGCTCCGGGATCATGCGATCGCGTCCCATCACGTAGAGGATGCGCGACACGCCGGCGTGGGCCGCCATGCCGGAGGCGAGCACGGCCGCGGTGGTGCACACCAGCACCACGCTCTGGAACAGGGTGCCACCCACGTAGAGGGCGATCTCCGGCAGCACGGCGTCCGGCTCCTTGAAGCGGGCCAGATCCGGGAAGAAGAGCTGCAGGCTGTAGGAGACGGTGACGAAGATGATGCCGCCGATGAGGGCCGTCAGCACGATGGCGCGGGGGATCACCTTGCCGGCATTCGGGGTCTCTTCGGAGAGAGAGCTCAGGCCGTCGAAGCCCAGGAACGAGAAGCAGAGGATGGTGGCGCCGGTAAACAGCGGCAGCATGCTGGCAGACTCCACATGGAACGGACGGCTGCTCATCAGGGTGCCGGCCCCTTCACCGTGACTCAGGCCCCAGGCGATGAGGCCGAGGAAGGTGACGATGATGGCGATCTGGATGAAGACGATGAAGCCGTTGAGGTTCGCCACCAGCTTGATGCCGCGCAGGTTCAGGAAGGTCATCACGGTCACCAGACCGAAGATGAAGATCCAGGGCTCCACGGTGGGGAACATGGCGGTCAGGTAGATCTTGGCCAGCAGGATGTTGATCATCGGCATGAACATGTAGTCCAGCAGGGAAGACCAGCCCACCATGAAGCCCACGTAGGGGTGGAACACCTTCTGGGCATAGGTGTAGGCGGAGCCTGCGGACGGGAAGCGGCGCACCAGGTGGCCGTAGCTGAACGCGGTCAGCAGGATGCCGCCGAGCGCCAGCAGGTAGGCGGTGGCCACGCGACCATCCGTGATGTCACCGACGATGGCGAAGGTATCGAATACCGCCATGGGCGTGAGGTAAGCCAGACCCATCACCACGACCTGGAACAGGGTGAGGGTCTTGAGCAGCTTGGCACCGGCCATCACGCTTTCTCCTCTGCACAGGCCCCGTGGGCGAGATGGGACGGGATCAGGGACGCGGGAACGCGTCGCTGGACACAGGGGGCGCCCATCTGTGGCACAGATGCGTGGCGCACGCCGGCGGGGACCGGCAGGAAAGCAGTGAAATGCCCCATGTTTTTCCTCACAACGTCGGGAGATTGCTTGGCAATCTGGGTATCAATTCCGGCACATGGCCGGCCTCTTGGTGAATGGTGGTGTGCCCCAGAAAAGCAAAGAACCGATGTTGTTGAAACATCGGCTCTCAAGGGGCGCCGTATTGTGCCCTCAGGGGGGGGAGGAGACAAGTGAAAAAGGCCGTCAGCGGGGAATTTGTTCCCCCGGTGAGCGATCACTTCGCCACCGCTGCCGAAAAGTCGATGACAACCTTGTCATCAGGCGGGGCCCTGCTTTGCCGCCATGCGAAACCGGCGCCCTGAGGGCGCCGGTTTTGCTCAGGAGGCGTCCTGCTCGGGGCGGCCGAGGCGGACCCGGAACACGGTGAGGCGCAGCAGCAGGTAGATGGCACCGAGGGCGGCCCAGATCAGCCCCAGCTCGAAGGAGGCGGGCTCCAGGTTGAGCCAGAGCACCCCGATGCAGGCGGCGCCGCACAGGGGCAGGGCGAGGAACAGCAGGTGATCCTTCAGGGTCTTGTTGTGACCCAGCCTGAGATAGAAGTGGGCAATCACCGCCAGGTTGACGAAGGTGAAGGCCACCAGGGCGCCGAAGTTGATGAGCGCCAGCGCCATCTCCAGATCGAAGGCCACCGCCGAGAGGGCCAGCATGCCCACCAGCAGCACATTGAGAGCCGGGGTCTGCCAGGTGGGGTGGATGTAGCCGAAGACGCGGCTCGGCAGGGCGCGATCCCGGCCCATCACGTAGAGCAGGCGCGACACCCCGGCGTGGGAGGCGAGCCCCGAGGCGAGCACCGCCACCGTGGTGCAGACCAGCACCACCGCCTGGAACAGCTTGCCGCCCACATAGAGGGCGATCTCCGGCAGCACCGCATCCGGCTGCTGGAAGCGGGAAATGTCCGGGAAGAAGAGCTGCAGGAAGTAGGAGACGGAGATGAAGAGCACGCCGCCGATGAGGGCGGTGAGCACGATGGCCCGGGGGATCACCCGATCCGCGTTCGGGGTCTCCTCCGACAGGGTGGTGATGGCGTCAAACCCGAGGAACGACAGGCAGAGGATGGAGGCGCCGGTCAGCAGGGGATTGATGTGCATCTGCTCGGAGAAGAAGGGGCGGCTGCTCGCCACCGTGCCGAGGCCCTCGCCGTGGCTCACGCCCCAGGCGATGAGGCCGATGAAGACGGCGATGATGCTGAACTGCATGATGACGATCAGGCTGTTGAAGTTCGCCACCAGCTTGATGCCCCGCAGGTTCAGGAAGGTCATGACGGCGGCCAGGGCCAGGATGTAGGTCCAGGGGGCCACGCCGGGGAAGAGGGCCTCCATGTAGATCTTGGCCAGCAGCATGTTGATCATGGGCATGAACATGTAGTCGAGCAGGGAGACCCAGCCCACCATGAAGCCCACATAGGGGTGGAACACCTTCTGGGCATAGGTGTAGGCGGAGCCTGCCGAGGGGAACTTGCGCACCAGGTGGCCGTAGCTCATGGCGGTGAACAGCATGCCGATGAGGGCGAGCAGGTAGGCGGTCGGCACATGGCCTTCGGTGATCTCGGTGACGATGCCGAAGGTGTCGAACACCGCCATGGGGGTGAGATAGGCCAGCCCCATGATGACCACGTGCCAGAGTTTCAGGCTTTTTTTCAGACCGGCGGGGTGCGGGTGCATCAGGCGATCCCCCGCAGGCAGGCTGACGGGATCAGGCTGACGGTGAGGTCATCCTGCACGGTGGGGGCGCCAGTCCGGGATGCGGACGGATGGCGCAGACCGGCGCGGGCCGGCAGGAAAGCGATGATATGCCCCATGGAGTTCCTCACTAAGAAGCGGGTGTCGTGAGATGGCGTGCCACCTCGTTATCATTTCCGGTCTGTTCCGGCCTCGTTATGGATTTGTTTGGCGCAAAAAAAGAACCGGGCTCCGATGAGCGGACGGTCCTTGAATACGGCGGCGCATTGTGCATTCGTGATGCCCCCTTGACAAGCATATCAAGGGAGCAAAAACGCATTTTTTTGCACGTGGGCGAACGCGGTCTTCCGGATCAGGCCAGGGAGGCGGACAGGGCCTGCTCCAGCAGGTCGAGCCCCTCGTCGACGATGGCTGCCGGGGCGGTCAGGGGAGCGAGGAAACGGATCACGTTGCCACGCACGCCGCAGGCCAGCAGCACCAGCCCCCGCTTGCCCGCCTCGGCCACCAGCCGCTTGGTGAGATCCGGGTCCGGTCTGGCGGCATCCCCCTCCTTCACCAGCTCCATGGCCACCATGGCGCCGGGGCCGCGGATGTTGCCGATGCAGTCAAACCGTGTCGCCAGCTGGTGCAGGCGTGCCTTGATCTGCTCCCCCTGGGCCAGGGCCTTCTGGTTCAGACGCTCCTCCTCGATCACCTCCAGCACCGCCAGGGCGGCGGCGCAGGCGATGGGGGAGCCCGCATAGGTGCCCCCCAGGCCACCGGGCTTGGCGGCGTTCATCACCTCGCTCTTGCCCACCACGGCAGAGAGCGGGAAGCCGCCGGCCAGGCTCTTGGCGAGGGTCATGATGTCGGGTTCGACACCGCTGTATTCGGTGGCGAAGGTCTTGCCGGTGCGACAGAAACCGGTCTGGATCTCGTCGCAGATGAGCAGGATGCCGTGCTGGTCGCACACCTGGCGCAGGCGCTGCATGAAGCTGGCGGAGGCGGGGTAGAAGCCCCCTTCCCCCTGCACCGGCTCGATGATGATGGCGGCCACCCGGGTGGGTTCAATGTCGGCGCTGAAGCAGAGATCCAGCGCGGCCAGGGCATCGTCTTCACTCACTCCCAGGTAGTCGGCGGGGAAGGGGAGGTGATAGACCTCCCCCGGGAAGGGGCCGAAGCCGGTCTTGTAGGGCACCACCTTGCCGGTGAGGGCCATGCCCATCATGGTGCGGCCGTGGAAGCCCCCCTTGAAGGCGATGGTGCCGCTGCGACCGGTGTGGGCGCGGGCGATCTTGATGGCGTTCTCCACCGCTTCGGCGCCGGTGGAGAGGAAGAGGGTGCGCTTGGGGGTGGGGCCGGGCACCAGGGCATTCAATTTTTCCGCCAGCTCGATATAGCCGGGGTAGGGGGTGACCTGGAAGCAGGTGTGGCTGAACTTCTCGAGCTGCTCGCGCACCGCCGCCACCACCTTGGGGTGGTTGTGGCCGGTGTTGAGCACGGCGATGCCGGAGGCAAAGTCGATGTAGCGGTTGCCCTCCACGTCCCACAGCTCGGCGTTGTGCGCCCGGTCGATGAAGACCGGCAGCAGGGTGCCGACCCCCTGGACCACGGCCGCTTCGCGGCGGGCCTGCCACTGCTGGTTGTTGCTTGAATGACTCATCTTTCCTCCCTGAGGGGCATGGGCCCCGCTATTCCTGTGCCATCTGGCCATATGTGTGCCGCCAACTGCCCTCGGGCAGGGCGGCCTGTTCGCAAAAGGGGGCCCCGGGCGTGCCCTCAGGGCCCACAAGGCGCTTGGTCGTGACCGGCGACCCCCTCTTTCTATCTGTAAAAACGATGGGCTGCGTCATAACGCATCTGTTTTAACGATGCAATTGCCCCTTCACTCCCCTCAGCGAATGCCGCCAAAGCAGAGGTATTTGGTCTCCAGGTACTCCTCCAGCCCTTCGGCCGCCCCTTCCCGGCCCAGCCCCGACTCCTTGATCCCGCCAAAGGGGGCCAGTTCGGTGGAGATGATCCCCTCGTTGATCCCCACCATGCCGTATTCGAGCCCCTCGGCCACCCGCCACACCCGGGCGATGTCGCGGCCATAGAAGTAGGCGGCCAGGCCATAGGGGGTGTCGTTGGCAAGCGCAATGGCCTCGGCTTCCGTCTCGAAGCGCACCAGGGGGGCGACGGGCCCGAAGATCTCCTCGTCCAGAATGGGGTTGCCCCGGGTGACCCCGGTCAGGATGGTGGGGTGATAGAAGAGGGGACCGGCGGGGTGGGCGTCGCCTCCCACCAGCACCCGGGCACCGGCGGCGACCGATTGCTGCACCAGCTCGGCCACCTTGCTGGCGGCGGCCGGGTTGATGAGGGGCCCGATCTGGACGCCCTCGCCCATGCCGTCCCCCACCTTGAAGGCCTTGACCGCGGCGGCGAGCTTCTCGGCGAAGGCGTCATAGACGCTGGCCTGCACCAGGATGCGGTTGGCGCAGACGCAGGTCTGGCCGGCGTTGCGGTATTTGGACGCCAGGGCCCCGGCCACGGCGGCGTCGAGGTCGGCGTCGTCAAAGACGATGAAGGGGGCGTTGCCGCCCAGCTCCAGGGAGAGGCGCTTCATGGTGTCGGCGCACTGGCGCATCAGCAGTTTGCCGATGCGGGTGGAGCCGGTGAAGGAGAGCTTGCGCACCACGGGGTTGCTGCACAGCTCGTTGCCCACCGCGCTTGCCTGATGGGAGGTGACGATGTTGATGACCCCGGCGGGAATGCCCGCCTGCTCCGCCAGTACCGCCAGCGCCAGGGCGCAGAGGGGCGTTTCGGCGGCGGGCTTGATGACGATGGTGCAACCGGCGGCCAGCGCCGGACCCGCTTTGCGGGTGATCATGGCGATGGGGAAGTTCCAGGGGGTGATGGCGGCCACGACCCCCACCGGCTGCTTGATGGTGGCCAGGCGCCGATCGGCGGAGAAGCCGGGGATGGTGCGGCCATAGGCACGCTTGCCCTCTTCCGCGAACCACTGGATGAAGCTGGCGCCGTAGGCCACCTCTCCTTTGGCTTCCGCCAGCGGCTTGCCCTGCTCGCAGGTCATGATGCGGGCGAGTTCCTCCTGGTTGGCCATGATGCGCTCGAACCAGGCGTAGAGTTTGCTGCTGCGCTCCTTGGCGGTGAGGGCCGCCCAGGCGGGTTGCGCCGCGTGGGCCGCCGCGATGGCGAGGCGGGTGTCCTCCCCGTCCATGTCGGGCACCTGGGTGATGACCTGGCCGGTGGCCGGGTTCAGGACCTCGAACCGGCGCCCGCCCAGGGACTCGCACCAGCGGCCGTCGACATAGGCCAGGGATTTGATCAGGGAGAGAGCAGGTTGTGATGCTGACATATGTAAGGGGCCTCGATAGTGGGTCTGGGTGGCGCGTTTATGTGGGCACCGCCGTATAGAATAATAAGCACGTAACGACCATAAAATGAGCCGAAATGTTTTTCAAGTGTTAAATATATTTGAGTGAACTGGGCGTCACATGCTAGAAATGGGGCTGTTAGCGCGATTGTAGCGGTTTTCATCGCGCAGGGTGTGCAAAATAATGAACGCCCTGGGTTGTGCAGAATAGTGAACGGGGCTGACGTGCCTGACTCACTATATTGACCAGGCTGCACCAGGTATTCGAATGACCATGGAAGGAGATGGGCGATGGAGCAATCCCGTGGCGAGGTCCGGTGGCGGACCATGACGGACAACCCCCTGGCGGAGCACGAGAGAAACATGGGGGAGCGGCTTGCCCGGATCCGCAGGGAGCTCGGGCTCTCCCAGCGCCGGGTGGCGGAGCTGAGCGGCCTGACCCACGGCGCCATCTGCATGATAGAGCAGAACAAGGTGAGCCCCTCGGTGGCCTCCCTGCAAAAGCTGCTGAGCGTCTACGAGCTGCCGTTGTCGCGCTTCTTCGCCGAAGAGGAGGTGGCGAGCACGCCCAGCGTGGTGATCAAGGCGGAGCAGCTCATCGAGCTCGGCAGCCAGGGGGTCTCCATGAAGCTGGTGCACAACGGCAACAATCGGCGCCAGCTCGGCTTCATGCTGGAGACCTATGCCCCCGGCACCGACACCGGCGGCGTGGTGAAGCATCAGGGGGAGGAGGTAGGCACCGTGCTGGAAGGGTCGGTGCTGCTGACCCTGGCCGGCCAGACCTATGAACTGTGCGCTGGGGACAGCTATGTCATCGACACCGGCGAGCCCCACAGTTTCAGCAATCCCTCGGGGCAGGTCTGCCGCATCGTCAGCGCTCACACCCCGGCCAGCTTTTAATGTGAACAACCCGTTGTGTTGGAAACGAACCGGTAAGGAAACAGGGATCATGACCGAACATGTAAAGAGTTACTACGCAGCCAGTGCCAACAAACACGCGCCCTATCCCACGCTCACCGAGCAGCTGGAGTGCGACGTCTGCGTCATCGGGGCGGGGTATACCGGCCTCTCCAGTGCGCTGCATCTGGTGGAGAAGGGGTACAAGGTGGTGGTGCTGGAGGCCGCGCGAGTCGGCTTTGGCGCCAGCGGCCGCAACGGCGGCCAGATCGTCAACTCCTACAGCCGCGACATCGACACCATCGAAGCGAACTGCCCGCCGGATCAGGCCAGGCTGCTCGGCTCCATGCTGTTTGAGGGGGGCCAGATCATCCGCGAGCGGATCAAGCGCTACAACATCCAGTGCGATCTGCAGGAGGGCGGGGTCTTTGCCGCCGAGACCGAGAAGCAGCTGCACGAGCTCAAGGCGCAGAAGGCGCGCTGGGAGAAGTGGGGCAACGACCAGCTGGAGCTGCTCGATGCCGACGGGGTGCGCGAGGTGGTCGCGAGCGATCGTTACGTCGGCGCCCTGCTGGACAAGAGCGGCGGCCATATCCATCCCCTCAACCTGGCGCTGGGGGAGGCGGAAGCGATCCGCATGCAGGGGGGGCTTATCTTCGAGCAGTCCGCCGTCACCAGCATTACTCCGGGTCAGCCGGCGTTGGTCAAGACCGCCAAGGGGGCGGTGAAGGCACGCTTTATCGTGGTGGCCGGCAACGCCTACCTCGGCAACCTGGTGCCCGAGCTCGCCGGCAAGAGCATGCCTTGCGGCACCCAGGTGATCGCCACCGAAGTGCTGGGAGAGGAGCGGGCCCGTTCACTCTTGCCGCAAAACTACTGCCTGGAGGATTGCAACTACCTGCTCGACTACTACCGCACCTCCGGCGATCACCGGCTCATCTATGGCGGCGGCGTGGTCTACGGGGCGCGGGATCCGGCGGACATCGAGCGGCTGATCATCCCCAAGATGCTCAAGACTTTCCCGCAGCTGGCCGACGTCAAGGTGGAGTACACCTGGACCGGCAACTTCCTGCTCACCCTGTCGCGCCTGCCGCAGTTTGGCCGCATCGGTCACAACATCTACTACATGCAGGGCTACAGCGGTCACGGCGTCACCTGTACCCATCTGGCGGGCAAGCTGCTCTCCGAAGTGCTGAGCGGTCAGGCGGAGCGCTTCGATGCGTTCGCCAGGCTGCCGCACTACCCCTTCCCGGGTGGCCGCCTGCTGCGCATCCCCTTCACCGCCGCCGGTGCCGCCTGGTACACCCTGCGCGATCGCCTGGGGGTGTGATGTCACCGATGGCCCGCCAGGCAGGCTGGCGTCAACAAGAAGAGGGAGGCGTTATGCCTCCCTCGTTTTTTTGTCGTCAACCTGCCGGGGTCCTGACGGGGCTAGAAGCGGTAGGGGAAGCGGATCCCGATGGTGTAGTCCGGTGCGTCCGTGGTGAGCCCGGCAGACCAGTTGACCGCCATGGAGAGGTTGTCGGTGATGGCCCAGGTCGACCCCATGCCAAAGCTGGCGGCGTTGGCATCGGAGCCGGTGACCTTCTCCATGGCAAAGCCTTCGGACCCCTGCTCGGACTCCATGGTGACGCGCTGGTTGATGTTGAAGGAGAGGCTGAAGCGTTCGTTGAGGGCGAATGCGACCCCCAGGCCATATTCATACCAGTCCCCCAGCTGGATGCTGCCGGGCTGGTTGCCGGGCTGGTAGGAGATATCGTCAAAGTCCTGCTTGAGGCTGTGACCATAGTTGAGGCTGGCAAACAGGATGGCGGGATCCATGGTCTTGACCAGGGAGAAGCCGGTGGAGAGCTGCCAGAGCCCGTTGCCGGTGGCGAGCTCCTTGGGGGTCACCAGGTTGCCCGATTCCGAGGTGTTGATCTCGATGCCGTAAGGATCCTTGCCGGTCGGCGCCTTGGCCCGGAAGTTCCATACCAGATCCGGCCAATCCTCGCTCTCTGCCATGACCCTGTAGTAGATGGCGAGGCTGAGATCCCCCAGACCGCCATCGCTGACGCTCTGCTCCTCGAAGTCGCGGCTGGAGTTCTCCTTGCCGGTGCTCTGGTAGTTGGTGTTGCGGAACATGTAGGGGAGGGCCAGCTCCAGTTGCCAGCGATCGTTGAGGGTGTAGCGGGTGATGACATCCGCCGTCCACTGATCGGAGCGCACCCGATCCAGGTTGATTTCGCCAAGGAAGATGGCGTCCAGGGCGAGGAAGCCACGCAGGGCGAGATCCTTGCGGTTGTAGTGCTGGTAGGAGAGGCCCACATCGACGGTCAGGGCGCGGTCGAACACGTTGTGCTGTTCGATCATCAGGTCTTCGGTGCTGCGGCCGACTTCCGGCGTGCGCCGTGAGGCGTCCTGCTGGGTGGAGGCGACGGCGGCCCCGGCTCCGGCGGTTGCCGTCGTGGCACCGGCGGCCTTGACGGCCTCCAGGCGGGCCTGGAGCTGATGAAGGGCCTGATTTTGCTGGATCAGTTGCTGGCGCAGGAGATCCAGCTGTTGTTGCAGGGCCTCCTCTTCGGCCGTGGCCCCCCAGCAGGCGAAGGGGGCGAGGGCAATCAACAGCATGCGAGACTGTTTCATCGGGATACGTCCTTGTTGTTTATCATCCTTTCTTATAGTTCAGCCCCGGGAACTCACCTGCTCTCAGCGCGAAAACCAGATGCGGGTCTGATTGAGCGTCTGCAAACCGTCCCCCCTGACCTTGTTGAACTGCAGCAGCCCCCGGCTGAAGTCGGTACCACGCAGGCTCTGCTCCAGCAGGACCCGGCCGTCGGAAGAGTGTAGTTGCAAGCCGGCATAATTCCCCGAGACCCGGTAGGTGGCGGTGCCAAGATCGCCCTGGTGCTCGTAGTTGCCCGCCTGGACCAGGTGTCCCGTCATGGTCGGGGTGGTCAGTTCAATACCGGCCTGGTTGACCGAGCTGTTGCCACTCCCCTCCAGTTGAACGACCTGCACCAGCCCGGCCCCCTGCACCTGGGCCTCCTTGGCGGGCGTGGCCGCGGGCTTGACCTCATCCTTGACGCGCACATCCAGCTTGGGCTTGTTTTGCACAATGCTCAGCGCCAGGTTCATGGCCGCCGTCTGCTGGGCCTGGGCCGTGGTCAGTGACGAGATGAACTCGATGCCGAAGTAGCTGATGCCATGGCTGCTGACATAGCGGCCGCGCAGGTGGGCCAGCTCCCCGTCCGCCAGTTCGGGCGCAAAGTGGTCTGACAGATGGGCCAGCGGGTCCGGTGCTGCCAGCAGCGGAGAGGCGATGCCACCCAGGCTGCAGAGGAGGCATAGGGCGGGTCGGGTATTCATGATGACCTCACATTAGCTCTTTGTGCTGAAAACCGAATTCCAGCAGGGATGTTTCATTGACCGGGGCGAAGAGCCCATCCTTGCCTCTGACAGAGAGCGGGGGAGAGGGGTTGGCAAGGGGGGCATCGGGACGATAGCCCGCGCCGATGACGGCGAGGAGGATGCCGTTCCAGCTCTCCTTGAACTCCTTGAACGTGATCACCCGGTTGCCGAGGGCCGGGTCTGCCAGATAGACGCGATCATGGCGATCGATGGCCCGCAGCACGGCAAAGTGCTGATAGCCGCGAATGTTGAGCAGGACGATGGTGGGCACCCTCACCTGGCGCAGTTTTTCATCGCCCAGTCGATACCCTCTGACCCGCATGCCGAGCATTTGCAGGTACTGCTTCATGTCGAGCATGGAGAAGCCGTAGTGCTTGACCTGCTCCGGGTCTGCCATGGCAAGCATGCCATCCATGACCCAGCGTTCATTGGTTGCATGGCCGTAGGCGTAGCGCAAGATGGTGGCGACGGCGGCGGCCCCGCAACTGAAATCCGTATGTTGGCGCTCGATGTTGGCGTACCGGCGCTCCAGAATGCTCTGCACCGGTTTGTTGAGATCCCCCAGTGCCGGGAGATGCTCCCCCAGTGGCACCGAGCCCGCCCAGACGGCAGGACAGCACAGCAACAGCAACAGCCAGCGCATTCAGACCTCCAGTGTCAGGGAAAAAGGGGGCACTGGGCCCCCTCGCATCGACTTACTTGGCAAACCCTGCGGCCAGCGAGAGATTGTTCGCTTGCAGGTTGTTGGTCCCCGAGGAGACGTTCACCCCGATGTTGCCCACGGCACCGTTGAAGGCGCCGCCATCGATGGTTGCCCGGTTGAAGGTTTCGCGGCTGGTGTAGGTGTTGACCACGGGAATATACCCGACGGCGTACCCACTGAGCTTGATGTCACCCTCTTCCTTGAACTCGAACTTGCCATCATCTTTCGGGTTGTTGTTGCCGTACCTGTCGTTGTCATTGTCGTGGCCATGTCCTTTCTTGACATCATGACCGGTACCGCCCCCTTCGTAATCGCCCCAAGCCTTGAGACCGAGGAACACACCTGCCTTGTCAACCGTCTTGGTTGCACTCAGGCTTTGGTTTTCGGTCATGTTCTTGGAGACGCTCTGGCTGTTGGCCACGGTGGCCACGGCCATGTTGCCGGTGGACACGGAGGCTGCCATGTTGTTGGCCTGGACGTTACCCGAGCCCGAGGTCACGTTGACCCCGATGTTGCCTGCGGCATCCTTGAAGGCCCCATCGCCCACACCGGCCTTGTTCTGATGGCCGTGATTGGTCGTCCAGTTGTTGCTGGCGCTCTGGGTGGAGAAGACCTCGGCATCCGACGATCCGCCAGGGGCGCCGTGTTGTTGTTGACCACGACCCATGATGAACTCGGCATCGACCTCGTCATAGGCGGCCAGGGAAGCGCTGTTGCCCTGTACGTTGGAGTCACCGGCTGCAACGTTGGCGCCGATGTTACCGGATGCACCCTTGAACGAGCCGTCGATCTTGCTCGTGTTCTCCGTTCTTGTATTGGCGGTGCCTATCATGGAACTGGACTGCTGGTTGTCCACGACGGCCATGCCGAGTTTGTTGACGTTGATGTAGCCGCCGACATTGACCCTGCCTTCGTATTCCACATCGACTTCTGCCTTGACCTTCTTGGTCAAGGTTGCCCCTGTCTCATCTCTGTCACCGCGGTAATCGGCGGATGCAGTGCCCGACATGGCCATGATGACCGCGGCGGCTAATGAGCTATAAATAAGTCCACGCATAATGAGTCTCTCCATTGAACTTTCAGCGGAAGATATGCCCATCGGCTGATACCCCCGGGCCTGGCTTCCTATCCCTGCGGCATCATGGGGATGCCGTTACTGCGCCAGCCAGGGGCAGGGAAACCATGTTGACTGACTGGTTTCCCTGTCCCGTGACCTGGTTCACCTGAATGACCCCCTTGCTGCCCGTGAGGGCGGTGTCATCCAGATAGATGCTGGTAGTGGTGTTGGCGGGGGGCTTTCCCCCTGGGGTCTTCGCGACACTGGAGCTGAGATTGATGTCGGTCACGACACCCAGGCCGCTGTCATCGAGGGACAGGGCGAAGGCGTTCAGTTGCTGGTTGCCCTCACCTGCCCCCTGATTGATGCCGACCAGTCCCCGGTTCTGGCTCAGGGCCGAGCCCAGGATGGCGACGCTCTGGCTGCCGTTCAGATTGGTGGTGGATTGATTCAGCTGGCCAAATTGAATGACGGCCGGACCCGAAATGGCGATGGCGGCAAGATTGCCTTGCTGGTTGTTATTACCGGCAACCATATTGACGCCCATGGAACCACGAATATTGCTCAATGCCTGAGCACCGAGATCGACCCGGTTTTGTGCCAATGAGGGGGTGGCAAATGCCAGAAAAGGAAATGTTGCCAATGCAATATATGTCTTCATGTTCTGTCTCCATCTGCCAGGAGGGCTTATTGGAGAGAGCAACGACCATGCCAATTGGCAATGCTTTGATTTTTAACTGTTTTTTATTTGATATGATTGTTTTTATGTCTCAATGTTGAGAGCGACATATTATGTCGCCAAGTAAGCACTTATTTATCAAAGGATTTATTTTTTCTCACCGATATTTTTGCCGTCTCAATATTGTGGTGCCATCAGTCTAAAGGCGGGATGGTTTATAGTTATCATCGTCTGGCCATATTAAACGACGCCATTTGATGATAAAGGGAGTTATCTGGATAAGTCGTCAGCGTCAGACTCCCTCGTGCAGTGGTGATAACAAGGAGTTGTCCCTATGACAGAAACGGCATTGTTGCTCATCAATTCATGTGCCGTACTGGAAAGCCTGCTGGAACAAGGCGAGTGGCAGGTGGAGCAGGCAAGCTCCCTGGTGGTGGCAGAGAAAAAACTGCAGGAAAAGGACTATCCCCTGGTGCTGGTGGTGATCGAGCATCAGCAGCACGAAGCCCTCTACAACCTGATTGCGCAGCACTCCGGCGCCTTGTGGATCGGCCTCATCCAGCGGGACTGTCTCGCCAGCGAAGCCCTTCGCAATTTGCTGGCAGCCTGTTTTCATGATTTTCACACCTTTCCCCTGGACAGAGACAGGCTCTCCCACAGCCTGGGACATGCCCTGGGGATGGCGCGCCTCATCCGGCGACACCGCCCCCGACTGCAACCCCAGCTGCGTTTCATCCAGGGGGAGAGCGCCCCCATCCGCCAGTTGCGCGACCAGATCGTGCGGTTGCAGCATTGCCGCCTGCCCGTACTGGTGACGGGACCGAGCGGCACGGGCAAGGAGCTGGTGGCCCGGGAGCTGCACTACAGCACGTTCGGGGAGGAGAGCCCCTTCGTGGCGGTCAATTGCGGGGCCATGCCCCATCAGCTCATCCAGTCCGAGCTGTTCGGCCACGTCAAGGGGGCCTTCACCGGGGCACAGCACCACAAGATAGGCAAGATAGAGGCCGCCGATGGCGGCACCCTGTTTCTCGACGAGATAGGGGAGTTGCCGCTGGAGGATCAGGCAACCCTGCTGCGCTTCTTGCAGGAGCAGTGCATAGAGGCGGTGGGCAGCCACCTGTCGCGTCGTGTGGATGTGCGGATCATCGCGGCCACCAATATCGATGTGGAGCAGGCGGTGGCCAGCGGCGGCTTTCGCATGGATCTCTACTACCGACTCAACGTGGTGCGCCTGCGCACCCCGGCCTTGTGCGAGCGGGCGGAAGACATCCAGCTCCTTGCCGATGACATTCTGGCGGAAGTACGGGGCGGGCGGGTGCTCAGTTTCACCCGCAAGGCGCGCCAGGCCATGCAGTCCTATGGCTGGCCGGGGAATGTGAGGGAGCTGCGCAACCGGGTGCAGCGGGCGGTGGTCATGTGCAGCGGCCCCTTCATCGAAGCCGATGACATGGAGCTGACCAACATGGACAGCCTGCTGCTCGACGGCTCGCTCAAGGCGGTGCGCGAAGCGGCGGAGCGTCAGGCCTTGCAACGGACGCTGGCCCGCTTCCCCGATCAGCTCGAGGAGGTGGCCCGCACGCTCGACATCTCCCGGGCCACCCTCTATCGCCTGCTGGACAAGCACGATCTGCTGTGAGGGGACGGCAGTATCGCCCCGTCATGCAAGAAGCCCGGGCAGCAGGCCCGGGCTTCTTGTCTGGCCCCGTCGTGGGGGCTCGTGACTTCCGATGAGCTTCAGGCCATCTCCATGGCCAGGTGACAGAGTCGCCGCGCAGCCTCCTCCTCGCTCTTGACCACCTGATGCACGCCGCGCACGCGCAGATGATGCACCTCCTCGTGCTGGTGGGCACAGGCGGCGATGCGCATCAGGGCGCCGTATTCCTGCGCCCTGATGGCTATCTCACCGGCCAGCAGGCTGTCATCCAGGGTGATCAGCAGCCAGCTGGCATTGGGCAGCGCCGCCGTCAGCAGATCCTGCTGGATGGGATGGCCCGCCAGACAGGTGATCCCCATGGCGCGCCAGGGGGCCAGCAGTCGCTCGTCGGTGTCGATCACCACCATCTCCCTGCCTTGTTCATGCAACTGCCAGATGAGGTGCTGACCTATCTCGTCGGCGCCCACTACCACCACATGGCCCTGCAAGGGGCAGAGGTGAGGTGACTCATCGGTGCGTGGCTCGGGATGGCGCCTCAGCCAACGCTCCACCTGGTTGAAGACCAGCGGATTGAGCACGATGGAGAAACAGGCGCCGACCAGCACCAGATCCCGGGCGACCCCGGGGACCAGTTCGAGCATGACCCCGAGACCCATCAGGATGAAGGAGAACTCCCCCACCTGGGCCAGGCTGGCGGAGATGGTCAGCGCCGTGCGCTGGCTGTGGCCAAAGAGTCGCACGATGGCGAAGGCGGCCACCGATTTGCCGATCACGATGACGAACAGGGTGGCCAGCACGGCCAGGGGCTCGCGCAGCAGGATGACGGGGTCGAACAGCATGCCCACGGAGACGAAGAAGAGCACGGCGAAGGCGTCCTGCAGGGGCAGGGTGTCGTTGGCCGCCTTGTGGCTCAGATGGGAGCTGTTCATCACGACGCCGGCGAAGAAGGCGCCGAGGGCAAAGGAGACGCCAAACAGCTTGACGGCGCCAAAAGCGATGCCAAGGGAACAGGAGAGGACGGCCAGGGTGAACAGCTCGCGGGAGCCGGTGGCGGCGGTGCGGGCCAGCAGCCAGGGGATGAGGCGGCGTCCGCCGATGACCATCAGGGCGATGAAGGCTGCCACCTTGGCCAGAGTCAGGCCGATATCCGCCATCACCTGGGCCGGGGTCAGTGCCTCGCCCCCCTGCTGCAGGTTGGCGAGGATGGGGAGCAGTACCAGGGCCAGCACCATCACCAGATCCTCCACGATGAGCCAGCCGATGGCGATGCGTCCCTCGTTGGTGTCGAGCTGGCCGCGGCTCTCCAGGGCGCGCAGCAGCACCACGGTACTGGCGGTGGAGAGGGCCAGGCCAAACACCAGGCCGGCGGTCACGGTCCAGTCGAGCAGTTGGGAGAGGCCAAGGCCGAGCAGGGTCGCAAGGGTTATCTGGACGATGGCTCCCGGGATGGCGATGTGTTTCACCGACAGCAGGTCTTTCACGGAAAAGTGCAGGCCGACACCAAACATCAGCAGGATGACGCCGATTTCGGCCAGCTCGGGGGCGAGCCGCAGGTCGGCGACATAGCCCGGCGTAAAGGGGCCGCATACCACGCCGGCCGCGAGGTAGCCCACCATGGGGGAGATGCGCAGGCGGCTTGCCAGCATGCCGAAGAGGTAGGCCAGCACGAGGCCGCCTACCAGGGTGGTGATAAGGGGGAGTGAGTGGTCCATGTCGTCACCTCGCTAATGGCAGTCAGGGGCTACCAGATCACCCGAAGGCGAAGAGGGCAGCTGTCAATGAGCAGGGGGCGAAAGAGACAGAAGTTGGCCGTATCAAGGGGAAATCTTGAGGGCAACAGATGCCGTTTCTATTGAAAAGTAATGCATTTATATGCCATGAGCAACACTGTTCCAGTTTTTTCATTGATTTTGATGAAAAGCATCTTTAATGCATTGCGATTGGGTGAAAAGAGTGTGCAGTTAAAGAAAAATTGGCAGGAAAAATCAATCGATGATGATATTGGGAGGCAAGGGAGAACACCTATGAGCACACGGCATGGAGGAGGCGGGCCTCCTCCATGGTGAACGAGGGTGCTGAAGGGGCATCACTCTCCCCTGGCGACCCCCTCACGTCTGGGGTCTGCGGCCCCCAGCCAGCCGTCGGCATGGCGCTGGACGCCCTGCAGCCCGGAGGTCTGCTCGTTAAGCAGGACCTCGTGCCCTCTGGCTTTGAGCCCCTGTACCACGGCGTCGGGCGTGCGTCCCTGCTCCAGCTCGGTGGGGCCGTTGCGACTGCCGAAATTGGGCAGGTTGATGGCCTGCTGCAGGTCGAGCCCCCAATCCTGGGTGCCGAGCAGCGCCTTGCCCACGTAGTTGATGATGGCCGAGCCTCCCGGGGAGCCCAGGCTCATCTCGAGCTCGCCGCTTGCCTTGTCAAACACCAGCAGGGGCGACATGGAGGAGCGGGGGCGCTTGCCGGGCTCCACCCGATTGGCCACCGGCAGGCCGGCGGCGTCCACCGAGGTGAAGGAGAAGTCGGTGAGCTGGTTGTTCAGCAGGTAGCCGTTGACCATCAGCCGCGAGCCGAAGCCATCCTCGATGGAGCTGGTCATGGCCACCGCCATGCCGCTCTTGTCCACGATGGAGATGTGGCTGGTGGAGGGCAGCTCCGGGGTGGCGTCCCGGCCCCTGGCCAGCGCCCGGGGCGGGTTGCCGGGCTGGGCGACGCCCATGGAGCGGTTGCCGATAAGGTGTCCCCGCTGCGCCAGATAGCCCTTGTCCAGCAGGCCGGTCACCGGCACGTCGACGACGTCGCCGTCGGCCACGTACTGGTTGCGATCGGCGAAGGCGAGGCGTGCCGCCTCGCTGTAGAGGTGAATGGCCTCGCTGGAGGCGGCCAGTTGGCCCTGCTCCCCCTGTACCGGTTTGAGGGCGGCCATGTCCCGGCTCTCCAGCATGCCGAAAATCTGGCCAAGGGCGATGGTGCCGGAGGAGGGGGTCGGGAAGCCGCAGATCTCGCTCTGGCGATAGTCAAAGCAGAGCCCGTCCCGCAGCTTGGCCCGGTAGCTGGCGAGATCGGCGGCGCTCAGCACCCCGGGGTTGGTCGGGTGGGTGTGCACCTTGGCCACCATGGCCTCGGCCAGCGGGCCGCGATAGAAGGCGTCGGGGCCGTCGCTTGCCAGGGTACGCAGCACCCTGGCCAGGGCCGGGTTGGTGAGCCGGGTACCTGCCATCTTGGGAGTGCCGTCCGCCTGATAGAAATAGGCACGGGCGTCCGGATCCCCGGCCAGATAGGGATCTTTTGCCAGCAGGGTGGCGAGGCGGGGGCTTATCACGAACCCTTGCTCCGCGAGGGTGATGGCGGGTTCGAACAGCGTGGCCCAGGGCAGCTTGCCATAGCGCTCGTGCGCCAGGGCCAGGGCACGCACCGTGCCGGGGGCGCCGACGGAGCGCCCGCCCACCACCCCCTCATAGAAGGCCATGGGTTTGCCCGCCTTCATGAAGAGCTGATCGGTGGCAGCGGCGGGGGCTGTTTCCCGGCCATCCACCGCCGCCACCTGCTTGCCGTCCCACACCAGCATGAGGGAGCCGCCGCCGATACCCGAGGATTGGGGCTCCACCAGGGTCAATACCAGCTGGACGGCGATGGCTGCATCGACGGCGTTGCCCCCCGCCTTGATGATCTGGTAGCCCGCGTCCACCGCCAGCGGGTTGGCCGCCGCCACCATGAAGTCACGGCCCTGCCAGCCCGGTTTGTCAATCCAGCCGCTGGCCGCCTCCGGGGCGATCAGGGTCTGGGGAGGAGGGACATAGTGAAAGCCATCCTGGGAGGCGCAGCCGCCAAGCAGGCCGAGGGCGACCAGCAGGCCGAGGGGTTTGAGGGACATGACAGGCTCCTTGTCGGTTTCTTGTTCACCTGCCGAAATGTGTCACACTTGGAGCTTGATTAAAAGTTTGTCTTAATACTCATATGGTTACAAAACTATCAAGGAGGCGCTCATGACACACCTGGGGACGCTGGCGAAACCTTGCATGGCGGGGCTGCTCTGCCTGTTGCTGGCGGCCTGCGGGGAGCCGACCTTCAGACCGCTGGCCCAGGGGGAGACCCTGCTCGCCTTCGGGGACAGTCTGACCGAGGGGCGCGGGGTGAGCCCGTCCCAAAGCTACCCCAGCGTGCTGGCGAACCTGAGCGGCCATCCCGTGGTCAATGGCGGGGTGTCCGGAGAGCTGAGCCAGGCCGGCAGGGCCCGCCTGCCCGGGTTGCTGGCCCGGCACAGACCCGCTCTGGTCATCCTGCTGGAGGGGGGCAACGACATCCTGCGTGGCAGCGGGGAGGCGGCCCTCAAGGCCAATCTCGCCGCCATGATAGAGGCGGTGCAGGGGAGCGGGGCCCAGCTCCTGCTTGTCGGGGTGCCCCGAAAATCCCTGTTTGCCGATGGCGCTCCCCTCTACGAGGAGCTGGCAGAGCAGTACGGGCTGGTGCTGGACAACGACAGCATCGGTGAGTTGCTGCGAGACCCGGCCCTGAAGTCCGATGCGGTGCATTTCAATGCCGAGGGTTACCGCACCCTGGCGCAGCGACTTCATCGACTGTTGCTGGAAAGGGGGGCGCTCTAGCGAGGTGTCATGCTGCCGGGGCAGTGCGCCATGCTGCCGTAACCTATGGGGGCAGGAGATTGCGCGGCGGCGCTACCCCGGAGGGGGCCAGCCCGCGGCGACGGTGCCGATGGAGATGAAAAAACCGCCGTGAAGGCGGTTTTTTGCAATCAGGCTGAGCCAATTTGCTTAGATGGACTGCTCTTCACCACCCAGGGCAGCAAACAGGGCCGGGATGAACTGGGAGAGTTCGGCGGTGACCAGAGCGAAGTCGGCGTCCAGGCGGGCGGCGGGATCCTCGCTGGTGACGTCGTCGTTCTGCTCGCGCAGCTCTTCGCTGAACTTGAGGCGCTTGATGGAGAGATCGTCCCCCAGCACGAAGCTCAGGGTTTCGCCCCAGTTGAGGGCCAGCTTGGTCACCAGCTTGTCGTTGGCCAGGTGATTCTTGATCTCCTCGCTCATCAGATCCTGCTGCTTGCAGCGGATGATGCCGCCGTGCTCCATGGCGCTGCGCAGCTCGGCTTCGTCCTCCAGGGTGAAGGCGGCGGGCAGGTTGCCCTCGTTGAGCCACTCGGTCATGGTGATCTCGGGCGGGTTCTTGAGGGCCACCGGCACCACCGGCAGGGAGCCGATGGATTTGCGCAGGAGCGCCAGCAGATCGTCCGCTTTCTTGGCGGAGCCTGCATCCACCACCATCAGGTTGTCGGCAGGGTTTATCCAGGCGAAGGTCTGGCTGGTGCGGCTGAAGGCGCGGGGCAGCAGAGTGTGCATGATCTCCTCTTTCAGCGCCTCCTTCTCTTTCTTCTTGAGGGCGCGACCCTGCTCGAATTCAATGGCCTCTACCTTCTCCGCCAGCATCTCCTTGACCACGGTGCCGGGCAGCATCTTCTCTTCCTTGCGAGCGCACAGCAGGATGTGGCCAGAGGCGGCGTGGGTCAGGGTGGAGCCGAATTTGCCAAGGGGCTTGACCCACCCGAACCGGGAGATGTCCTGGCTGCCGCATGGGGTGAAGGCGCAGGCTTCCAGCTGGGTTTCCAGCTGCTCAACGGTCAGGTCGAAGGGGCGGGTAAAGCGGTAAATCTGCAGGTTTTTAAACCACATGGCGTCCTCGGTCTCTAGATTGTCCGGCGGGCATTGTACTAGAGAGGCGCTTTGTGATCAGCCAATCATTCTCGCTAAATAAAGGGCGATCGACCTCACAGGGCCCCACCTTGATCCCCCGGGAGCGGGCCCAACTCCCCTAGACTGCGAGTGTTCACATTGCTGACAAGGAGGCGACCATGTTGAGACAGAGTCGGCCGGAAGACATGGAAGAGATCGTCGAAATCTGGCTCCTGGCCTCCCTGCAGGCCCACGATTTCGTCGATGCCTCCTGCTGGTGGCAGGCTCAGGAGGAGCTGCGTACCCGCTACCTCGATCACGCCCGCATCTGGGTGTTCGAGGAGCGAGGGGACCTGCTCGGCTTCATGGCGCTGGTGGATGATTACCTGGCTGCACTCTTCGTGCGCCCCGATAGGCAGGGGCGGGGGGTGGGGCACGCCCTGTTGCAGGAAGCCAGATCCAGATGTGCCGAGCTGCATACCCGGGTCTTCGTGGAGAACGAGCCGGCGGTGCGTTTCTACCGCCGCCACGGCTTTGAAATCGGTGGGGAGGTGCCCGATCCCCTCACCGGCCATCTTCAGTACCAGATGCATTACCAAGCCGTCTGAATCTGACGTCTGGGGCTGCCCCGGTTGAAAACGGGGGGCTCCATCCTCATCTTGTCTCCATCCCGGGGCGCCCTCGCCCCCGCTCTCTTCTCCTTATCGAGCCGTTTTCCATGAAGATCCTGCACACCGCCGACTGGCACCTCGGTCATCAGCTTCACGGCCACGACCGCCGCTTCGAACACGACGCCTTCCTCGACTGGCTGGCCGACACCATCAAGACCCGCGACATCGATGCCCTGCTGGTGGCGGGCGATCTGTTCGACACCGCCAACCCTCCCGCCAGTGCCTGGCAGCAGCTCTACCGCTTCCTAGCACGTCTGCGGGCCGAGCACCCGGCACTGGAGATGGTGCTCATCGGCGGCAACCACGACTCCCCCTCCAAGCTGGATGCCCCCCACGAGCTGCTGCGCGCCTTCGACCTGCATCTGGTGGGCAGCATCAGTCGGGACGACGAGGGGCACCTCGAGACCGAGCGCCTGCTGGTGCCGCTGCGAGGCAAAAACGGCGAGGTGGCCGCCTGGTGCGCCGCCGTGCCGTTTCTGCGCAGCAGCGATCTGCGCCCGGAAGGGCTCAGCGAGGGGCAGGACAGACTCATCGAAGGGGTGCGCCAGGTCTATGAAGCGGTGCTGAGCGAGGGGCGGGCGCGCTGCAATCCGGATCAGGCCCTCATCGCCATGGGCCACGCCTATCTGGCGGCGGGCCAGCTCTCTGAGCTCTCCGAGCGGCGAGTGCTCGGCGGCAACCAGCATGCCCTGCCTGCCGAACTGTTTGCCGCCGCCGACTACACGGCGCTGGGTCACCTGCACCTGGCCCAGAGTCCGGCCGAGGGGGTGCACTACAGCGGCTCGCCGCTGCCGCTCTCGCTGGCCGAGGCGAACTACAACCATCAGGTGCTGGAGGTGACGTTTGAGGGGGGCAAGCTGGCCCGCCTTGAGCGGATCCCGGTGCCCCGCGCGGTGGAGATGATCCGGCTGCCCCAGAGCGGCCTCGACGAGGCGCTCCAGGCCATCGAGGCGCTGGCGCTGCCCGCTTGCCCGCAGCAGGCGCAGCCCTTCCTCGAGGTGCGGCTGCTGCTGCCCAAACCCGAGGCCCGCATCCGCGAGCGCGTACTGGCCGCCATCGGCGACAAGCCGGTGCGTCTTGCCCGCATCACGACCAGTTATCAGGGCTCGGGCCAGGGGCTGGCGGACGGTGCCGGCCAGCGCCGGCTCGATGAACTCTCCCCCACCGAGGTGTTTCGCCTCTGCTATCAGCGTCAGTTCGACGGGGAGCCGGAGGCCGAGCTGGTGGCGTCGTTTGAAGAGATCCTGGAGCAGGTGAAGGAGTCCAGCCAATGAAAATCTTGTCGCTGTCAGGGGAGAATCTGGCCAGCCTGACCGGTCAATTCACCATCGATTTTGCCGGTGGCGCCCTGGGGGCCGCCGGCCTGTTTGCCATCACCGGCAATACTGGCGCTGGCAAGAGCACCCTGCTCGATGCCATCTGTCTGGCGCTCTACGACGAGATGCCGCGCTTTATCGCCAATCGCAAGAATGTCGCCGAAGTGGGCCGCATGGATGACGAGGAGAAGCTCAAGGCCAACGACGTGCGCGGCATCCTCAGCCGCGGCCACGCCAGCGGTTTTGCCGAGGTGCAGTTTCGCGGCTGTGACGGCCGTGTCTGGCTGGCCCGCTGGGCGGTGCGCCGGGCTCGCAACCGCGCCGAGGGGCGCTTTCAGGCCCAGGAGCGCAGCCTGACCGACGTGGCGTCGGGCCAGGTATTCAGTGGCAGCAAGCGGGAGCTGCAGGATCGCATCGACGAGCTGGTGGGACTCTCCTGGGAGCAGTTTCGCCGCGCCGTCATCCTGCCGCAGGGGGAGTTTGCCGCCTTCCTCAAGTCGAGCGCCGACGAGCGTTCGGCCCTGCTCGAACGGATGACCGGCACCGAGCTCTACTCCGCCATTTCGGTCCAGACCCATGAACGGGCGCGGGAGGAGCAGCAGAAACTTGCAGCCATCAGCCAGCGGCTCGGCGACGTGGCGCTGATGGACGAGGCGACCCGCGAGCAGTGGGTGAGCCAGCAGGTCAGCCTCGCCACCAGCCTCAAGCACGAGCAGCAGCAACAGCAACTGATGCAGGACTTGCGGGATCTCAACGGCCGCATCGCCGCCCAGTTGCAGGGCTGTCAGGAGGGAGAGGCGGCCCTTGCCGCGGCGGAGGTGGCCCACGCTGCGGCCGCCCCCGAGCGGGAGGAGTTCGCCCGCGCCGAGCAGGCCCAGGTGGCCCGCGCCGATCACGACGAGCTGGCCCGCCTCACCCTGGAGGTGCAGCAGCAGGAGAAGGCGCTGGCCGAGCTTGGCCCTGAACTTGGCAAGTTGGAGGAGCAGACCCAGCAGAGCGCCCTCACCGAACAGCAACTGCTGGCGGAGAAGATCGCCGCCGAGCGCGAGTGGGGCGCCCTGCAGCCCGAGCTCAAGCGGGCGCAGGAGCTCGACACCCGCATTCGGGAAAAGCAGCAGCAACTGCAGAAGATCCAGCAGGAGGGGGCGCAGGAGCGGGAGGTGCAGCTCACCCTGGAGCAGGGCTGGCGCCAGCAGCGCCAGCAGGTGGAGCAGCTCCAGGCCCAGCACCTGCAGTGGGGGGCCTGGCTTGAGGAGCACAAGGAGCTGGCGCCGGTGGCCCGCCAGTGGCAGCCCCTGCTCACCGCCATGCAAGATTGGGCCGAGGATGCCGACAGGCTGCAGCAGCTCCTTACCCTGCGCGAACACAAGCTGCGCGCCCTCAGGCAGTTGCAGCACCAGCTGGAGCAGGGGCAGCAGGAGCGCGACTACTGGCTGCGCGAGCAGGAGCGGCTGCAGCAGCAACAGCACGAGCTGCAGGAGCAGCAGTGGGAGGGGCGCCTGGCCAAGGCGCAGGAGCAGTGGCAAGGGCAGACCGAACAACTGGGCCAGCTGCGCCAGCTGCTGGAGCTGGCGGACTATGGCCGCAATCACGGTGAGCAGCATGGTCGCCTGCAGCAGGAGATCGCCCAGCTGGAGCAGGCGCTCGGCAAGCTGGCCATCCTCGGTGACGAGCTGACGCCGGCCCGCGAGCGGCTCGCCCTGCAACGGGACGAGGCACGCCACGCGCTGGAGCAGTCCCGTGCCATCGCCAGTTTCGAGCAGCATCGCCACATCCTGCGCGACGGTGAACCTTGCCCGCTCTGCGGCGCCGAGGAGCACCCCTATCACCAGAGCCAGCCGCAGGTGGCCGGTATTCTCGGCCAGCTGGCGGAGCGCGTCCGCAGCCTGGAGCTCGAGTGGGATCGGCTCAATCACCAATACATTCAGTGCGAGAGCGAACGCCAGGAGCTGGCCCGCCAGCTGGCGGTGCGCCAGCAACATCTGCCTGAGCTGGAGACGCGCGCCGAGCAGCTGACCCAGCGCTGGCAGCAGCTCGGCGGTGCCGAGCTGCTGGGCCATCCGTTGCCGCTGCGTCAGAGCCCGATCGAGTGGAACGAGTTGATGAATACCCTGCTCGGCCGCGGCCAGAGTCTGGAGCAGGGGCTGGCCCGCAGCCAGCAGCAACTGCGCGAGGCCCAGCAGGGCCAGCAGCAGTTGCAGGCCGTGCGCCAGCAGCTGAGCCAGCTGGCCAGCCAGCACCAGCAGTTCGAGCAGCAGTGGCAGGAGGCCGATCGCCAGCGCATCGCTCTGGAAGGGGAGGTGAATGCGATGGGCGAGCAGGAAACGACCCTGCGCCAGCGCCTTGAGCAGGGGGGCAGCCGGCTCGACGAGCAGATGGGAGGCCAGCCCTGGCGTCAGTGGCTGGGCAGCCAGCAGTGGCGCGAGTGGCAGCTGGCCTGCGAGGCCTGGCTGCACGGTCAGAGCGAGTGGGAGCGGCTGGCCGGCGAGATTGCCAGCCTCACCCCGGCCCTGAGCGCTCAGGAGGCGCGTCTGCAGACCCAGCGTGAGCTGCTGCACAAGCTCGAGCGCGACTACAAGGAGCATGAACAGCAACGGCAGGGGCTGGTCACCAGCCGTGCCACCTGCCTGGGGGGCGAGGAGATTGCCCTGGTCGAGAGCCGCTGGCTGCAGCGGCTGCAACAACTGGCCAGCGAGCTGGAGACGATGCAGGGGGCGGCCCGCACCCTGCGCGAGCGCCAGACCGAGCTCAAGACCCGTCTCAGCCATCTGGAGCAGGAGAAGCAGGTGAGCAGCCGGCGGCGACGGGAGGTGCTGGGGCGCTGGGCTGCCCACGCCAGCAGCCTCGGCATCGCCGAATATGATCTGCGCCGCTTGCTGGCCATGAGCCCGGATGAGCTCAAGGGGCGCCGCGCCGCCTTGCAGGCGCTGGAGGATGCCCGCGCCGAGGCGCGTACCCGTTTGACCGAGCGGCAGCGGGCGCTGGCGCTGGAGGAGAGCAAGCGGGATCGTTACCGCGAGCATCACCCCGAGCTGGCCGCGTTGGCGCCCCAGGAACTCGACAGCCGGCTGACGGCGCTGGAGGCGCACTGCCGCGCCCTCGACGAGCAGCTGTTCCAGTGCAAGAGCACGCTGGCACAGGCGGAGGCGGCGGCCCTCAAGGCGGGCACCCTGCAGGAGGAACTTGCCGCCCAGCAGGCGGTGGCGGATCACTGGCAGCGGCTCTGTGACCTTATCGGTTCGGCCAGCGGCGCCAAGCTGCGTACCTTCGCCCAGAGCCTCACGCTGGAGCGGCTGCTGCTGGAGGCCAACGCCCAGCTCGCCGAGCTCTCCCCCCGCTATCGGCTGGAGCGGGTGCCCGGCACCGATCTGGCGCTGCAGGTGGTGGATCTCGACATGGGGGACGAGGTGCGTTCGGTGGACTCCCTCTCCGGTGGCGAGAGCTTCCTGGTGTCGCTGGCGCTGGCGCTGGCCCTCTCCAGCCTGTCGTCGCGCCAGACCCAGGTCGAATCGCTCTTTATCGATGAGGGGTTTGGCACCCTGGATCCCGACAGCCTGGATCTGGCGCTCTCCAGCCTCGACTCCCTGCAGGCGGCCGGTCGCCAGATCGGGGTCATCTCCCACGTGCAGACCCTGGTGGAGCGGATCGGTGTGCAGGTGCGGGTGGAGGCCCTCGGTGGCGGTGAAAGCCGGGTGGTGTTGCCCGGCTGACGACGTGTCGCCCATGACCCTCCATGAGCAAAAAGGCCCCTGTCACAGGGGCCTTTTTGTTGGTGTGCAACCCGTTGCTGGTTATTTGCGCTCGGGCAGCATATTGGTCAGGGTGTTGTCCTTGAGCACATGGTGGTGGTAGATGGCTGCCGCTGCGTGCAGGGCAATCAGAGCATAGCCAATGTTGGCCAGCGTCTCGTGCAACTCCTTGATGGTGCCCTTCAGGCCGTCATCGGGGGCGATGAGGGCGGGGAGCGCCAGGCCGAAGAAGGGAATGGGCTTGCCCCCTGCGCTCAACAGCAGCCAGCCCAGCAGCGGGGTGAGGATCAGTAAGCCATAGAGCGCCAGATGGGCGAGCTTGGCCAGCGTGAGCATCAGGGGGGAGAGCTCGGGCACGATACGCGGTGAAGGGCTACCCACGCGCACCAGCAGGCGCACGACCACCAGCGCCAGGATCAGCAGACCCACCATGAAGTGAAACTCCTTCATCAGGTCGCGTCCGGCCGACCCTTTGGGGAAGATGTCCCTGAACTCCATCAGGCCGTAGACGGCGATCATCAGCAGCAGGGTCAACCAGTGCAGCCCTATGCTCAGGCTGCCATAACGTTGTTCGGAATTTCTCAGCATCGTTGTCTCCTCGCCACTTAAGCGGCTTATCTCTTTTCATCCCGTCTCATATCGAGCCAAAGGACCCGCAGGTATCCCTCTTGAGGGTACTCGGCTTGCTTATGCCCGTGTTGATCTCGATAACATTTCTGCCTGTTTGCCGTCATGCTGACCTGTGCGGGAGCCCATGGAGTATCGGGGGATGGAAGGGGCAAAAAAAAAACCGAAGCACCAGGCTTCGGTTTTTGGCGGTCGCTGGCGTCAGGCCAGGGCGCATTATTTCTTGATGCGGATCACCGGGGTTTCGCCCACGGTCACGGCGCCAGTCATCTTCACCAGCTCTTTGATCTCGTCCATGTTGGAGATGACCACAGGCGTCAGGGTAGACTTGGCTTTGGCTTCCAGAACGGCCAGATCGAACTCGATGATGGTGTCACCGCGCTTGACCTGTTGACCTTCCTGAGCGATACGGGTGAAACCTTCACCCTTCAGCTCGACGGTGTCGATACCGAAGTGAACGAACAGCTCGATACCAGAGTCGGACTCCAGAGAGAACGCGTGGTTGGTCTCGAAGATTTTGCCGATGGTGCCGTCGCACGGAGCAACCATTTTGTTGCCGGCCGGCTTGATGGCGATGCCGTCGCCGACGATCTTCTCGGCGAAGACGACGTCAGGCACATCTTCGATGGGGACGATTTCGCCGGACAGCGGAGCAAAGATTTCGATGCCGCCAGTGTCAGAACTGTCGTCGGAAACCAGTTTCTTCAGTTTGTCGAACAGACCCATAGTAAAAGCTCCTAGAGATGATTGTCGCTGTTTGCAGCCGATCTTAGCAGACTGCCTTCTGCTTAATAAAGTTATCTACGCACGCTTCGATTTCGGCGGCGGTGGCAAAGCTCAGCGCCTGGTCGGCCATGGCCTTCACATCTTCGAAGTTGGTGTTGCGGATAAGCTTCTTGATACGCGGTACAGAGATGGCGCTCATGGAGAACTCATCCAGACCCATACCCAGCAGCAGCAGGGTGGCGCGTTCGTCACCAGCCAGTTCACCGCACATACCGGTCCACTTGCCATTGTCATGGGAAGCGTCGATCACCATCTTGATCAGGGTCAGGACGGAGGGTGACAGCGGGTTGTACATGGCGGAAATCATCTCGTTACCACGGTCGACAGCCAGGGTGTACTGGGTCAGGTCGTTGGTACCGATACTGAAGAAATCCACTTCCTTGGCCAGATGATGAGCCATCACGGCCGCGGCCGGGGTCTCAATCATGATACCCACTTCGATGGATTCATCAAAGGCTTTGCCTTCGGCACGCAGTTCGGCTTTCAGCGTCTCCACGGTAGCCTTCAGGCTGCGGAACTCTTCGACGGAGATGATCATCGGGAACATGATGCGCAGTTTGCCGAAGGCAGACGCACGCAGGATGGCCCGCAGCTGGGCGTGCATGATGTCGGTGCGATCGAAGAAGATACGCACGGCACGCCAGCCCAGGAAGGGGTTCATCTCTTTCGGGAAATTCATGTAGGGCAGTTCTTTGTCGCCGCCGATGTCCATGGTACGGACGATGATCGGTTGATCCGGCATGGCTTCGGCCACTTCTTTGTAAGCCTTGAACTGCTCGTCTTCGGTCGGCAGCGCGTCACGGTCCATGAACAGGAACTCGGTACGGTACAGACCCACGCCTTCGGCGCCGTTGCGAATGGCACCCTCGGTATCCTTGACGGTCCCGATGTTGGCGCACACTTCGACCTGGTGGCCATCCAGGGTGATGGCAGGCAGATCTTTGAGCTTGGCCAGCTCGTCCTTCTCTGCCTGGAACTGGGCCTGGAACTTCTTGGCTTCGTTCAACTGGTCGGCGGTCGGGTTGATGATGACCTGGTTGTTGATCGCATCCAGCACCAGCATGTCACCGTTCTTGACGCGCTCGGTGATGTCGTTGGTGCCCACGACGGCCGGCAGCTCCAGGGAGCGGGCCATGATGGAGGTGTGGGAGGTACGGCCACCGATGTCGGTGACGAAGCCCAGCACGTATTTCAGGTTGATCTGAGCGGTTTCAGACGGGGTCAGGTCTTTGGCGACCAGGATGACCTCTTCGTCGATGGTGCTCAGGTTGACAACGGCGATGCCCAGTACGTTCTTGACCAGACGGGTGCCGATGTCACGGAAGTCGGTGGCGCGCTCACGCAGATAGGGGTCATCCAGATCGGCCATCATCTTGGCGTACTGTTCGATCACCTCGTGAACGGCTCTGTCGGCAGAGGCCTTGTGTTCTTTGATGAAGGATCTGATATCCCCTTCCAGCTCTTCATCTTCGAGCAGCATGATGTGGCCTTCGAAGATGGCCTCTTTTTCTTCACCGAAGGTGCGACCGGCCATCTCTTTGATGGCTTCCAGCTGTGCGGCTGACTTGGTGCGGGCTTCGAGGAAGCGGTTGATCTCGGCATCAATCTGTTCGGCGGGAATCTTGCCCTGATTGATAACGATTTCATCTTCTTTCAGAAGAAGCGCCTTGCCGAATGCGATACCGGGGGACGCAAGAATGCCAGATATCATAATCCTTCCTATTAAAACGACTGTGGGGGAGGAATAAAGCTGGATTACTCCAGCTCGTCCATCAGGGCAACCAGCTTCTCAACGGCTTTCTGAGCGTCCGGGCCGTCAGCCTGGATGGTCACGTTGGTGCCTTTGGTCAGACCCAGGGTCTGGAGCTTGAACAGGCTCTTGGCGCTGGCGGATTTGCCACCGGAGACCACAGTGATCTCGCTTTGGAATTCTTTGGCTTCTTTCACGAACTGAGCTGCAGGACGGGTGTGCAGGCCGTTTTCAGCAGTAATAACAACAGACTTCTCGTACATGGTTTCACCCCATATTATTGATATTGTTTGGAGAGATGGTCGCCAATGAGGCTTCCTGTCTCACCGTGTCAGTATGGATATGTTGTAAAGTAACGAAATCAGACCTGCAATGGTTTAATCCAGGTCAATTTTCTGTGCAGTATTCGGCGTCGTGGCCAGGTATTTTTTCGCTATCAGGCTGCAAGCCGCGTCAGGCCTGGCCTGAAATTATTTTATAACGAAAAATAACACTTTGTTACCTTGTGATACCTTGCCAGCAAACACCTCGTGACGCCGCACAGGATATGAGATTTATCACAGAATGTCTGCTTTTTTTGTCATATCCAAGTTTGTTATTTTACCCAAAAAAATAAGGGGCCGAGTGGCACTGGTGGCTAGATAGTTTAGCGCATAATGAAAACGGCGCTCCGAGGAGCGCCGTCGTTTTGGTGTTGGCTGATCAACTACTGCTGCAATTCCTGCTCGCTGAACACACCGGCGAAGAGGGCGCTGGAGAGGTAACGCTCGGCGGCGCTTGGCAGGATGACGACAATCGTTTTCCCTTCGAACTCCGGCAGCTCGGCCAGACGGTTGGCAGCGACCACGGCAGCGCCGGAGCTGATACCGGCCAGGATCCCTTCCTCTTCCATCAGGCGGCGGGCCATCTCGATGGCTTCGTCACTGCTCACCTGCTCGACGCGGTCCAGCAGGCTCAAATCCAGGTTGCCCGGGATGAAGCCGGCGCCGATGCCCTGGATCTTGTGGGGACCGGGCTTTATCTCTTCACCCGCCAGTTTCTGGCTGATGACGGGGGATTCGCTGGGCTCGACCGCCACGGAGACGATGGCCTTGCCCTTGGTCTTCTTGATGTAGCGGGAGACCCCGGTGATGGTGCCGCCGGTACCGACGCCCGCCACGAACACATCCACTTCGCCATCGGTGGCGTCCCAGATCTCGGGACCAGTGGTCTGCTCGTGGATTTCCGGGTTGGCCGGGTTTTCAAACTGTTGCAGCAGCACGTACTTGCCCGGCTCGGATTCGAGGATCTCGTTGGCCTTGGCAATGGCGCCCTTCATGCCGAGGGGGCCTTCGGTCAGCACCAGGTTGGCACCCAGGGCCTTGAGCAGTTTGCGGCGCTCGAGGCTCATGGTGGCCGGCATGGTCAGGGTGATGGGATAGCCGCGGGCCGCAGCCACGAATGCCAGGGCAATGCCCGTGTTGCCGCTGGTGGGCTCAATGATCTCCTTGCCCTTGGTCAGCACGCCGCGTTTCTCGGCATCCCAGATGAGGTTGGCACCGATCCGGCACTTGACGCTGAAGCTCGGGTTGCGGCTCTCGATCTTGGCCAGCACGCGGCCCTTGGTAACACGGTTGAGACGAACAAGCGGGGTGTTGCCTATGGTCTGGCTGTTGTCCTCAAAAATTTTGCTCATGGTGCTATCCCTGTGTTTGTTAAGGCGATGAAACAAGATTACCCTGTGGTTTCTGAATGAGAAGTGACGAATCGTTATAACAATATGTTATTACAACATATAGAACTTATTCTCTCTTGCCGAGGGGGCTCCCGCTGCCTGGGCATCCAATGGAAGGGATCTCATGGGATTTGCAGGAAGCGATCGCTATCTCGCATCACAGGCACTGAAGATGGCCGTCGATGCCGCCATCGTGCTGGAGAAGCCGCTGCTCATCAAGGGTGAGCCCGGTACGGGCAAGACAGTGCTGGCGGAGGCGGTGGCCGAATCCCTGGGCGCCGAGCTCATCAGCTGGCACATCAAGTCCACCACCAAGGCCCAGCAGGGGCTCTACGAATATGATGCCGTCGCCCGGCTGCGAGACTCCCAGCTCGGCGACCCCAGGGTAGGGGAGATAGGCCACTACATCCGCCGGGGCAAGCTGTGGCAGGCCTTCAGCGCAGAGCAGCGGCCAGTGCTGCTCATCGATGAAATCGACAAGGCGGACATCGAGTTTCCCAACGATCTGCTGCTGGAGCTGGATCGGATGGAGTTTGATGTCTACGAGACCGGCGAGCGCGTGAAGGCGCGCCAGCGCCCCGTGGTCATCATCACCTCCAACAACGAAAAAGAGCTGCCGGACGCCTTCCTGCGCCGCTGTTTCTTCCACTACATCCGCTTCCCCGACAAGGCCGAGATGCAGGCCATCGTCAAGCTCCATTATCCCGACCTCAAGGAGCAGCTGCTCGACGAGGCGATGACGCTCTTCTTCGAGCTGCGTGCGGTAGAGGGGCTGCGCAAGAAGCCGTCCACCTCCGAGCTGCTGGACTGGATCCGGCTGCTGTTGGCCGACGACATCGCCCCCGAGGCCCTGCGCACCCGTGAGCCCGGCAAGCTGGTGCCCGCACTCTACGGTGCCCTGCTCAAGACGGAGCAGGACTTGCACCTCTTCGAGAAGCTCGCCTTCCTGGCGCGCCGCGGCGGCTGAATGCTCATCGACTTCTTCCTTCACCTGCGCCGCCACAAGCTTCCTTGCAGCCTGCGGGAGTTGCTCGACCTGCACGGGGCGCTGGCAGCCAGACTGGCCAGCCTCGACATGGACGAGTTTTACCAGCTATCCCGCTGCCTGCTGGTGAAGGATGAGGCGCACTACGATCGCTTCGATCGCGCCTTCGCCGAGTATTACGAAGGATTGGCCGCCATCCCCCTGTTGCCGGAGAGCCTGCCTGACGACTGGCTGCGCCAGGAGTTCGAGCGACTGTTAAGTCCGGAGGAGAAGGCGTTGCTCCAATCCCTCGGCGGGCTTGACCAGCTGCTGGAGACCCTCAACCAGCGGCTAAGCGAGCAGAAAGCGCGCCACGCCGGCGGCAACAAGTGGGTCGGCACCGGGGGCAGCAGCCCGTTCGGTCACGGCGGCTATCACCCGGAAGGGATCCGCATGGGGGGAGAGGGCCAGCACGGGCGGGCGACCAAGGTGTGGGAGGCGCGCCACTTTCGCAACTTCAGTGACGACTCGCCCCTGGGGCAGCGCGCCATCCAGCTCGCCCTGCGCAAGCTCAGGCGCTGGGTGCGCCGGGGCAATCCCGACGAGCTGGATCTCGACAACACCATCCAAAGCTCGGCCAGGCAAGGCTGGCTCGATGTGAAACTGCGGCCCGAGCGCCACAACGGGGTCAAACTGCTGGTCTTCTTCGACGTGGGGGGCTCCATGGATGCCCACGTGGCCGAGGTGCAGCGCCTCTTCTCGGCCCTGCGCCACGAGTTCAAGCACCTGGTGTTCTTCTATTTTCACAACTGCCTCTACGACTTCGTCTGGCAGGACAATGCCAGGCGCCATGATGATCGGTTCGATACCTTGCGGCTGCTGCGCACCTACGGCAGCGACTACAGGGTGATGGTGGTGGGGGATGCGAAGATGGGCCCCTATGAAATCACCTGGCCAGGTGGCAGCGTAGAGTACTGGAACGAGGAGCCCGGCCAGGTGTGGCTCGGGCGCCTGCAACAACATTTCCCCAAGATGGTGTGGGTCAATCCGCTGCCAAGGCAGGAGTGGCTGTGGCACCCCTCCATCAAGTTGATGAACGAATTGATCGGCGGGCGGATGCACCCGCTGACCCTGGCGGGTCTGGCTGCGGCCATCGACCAGCTGTGACCCTCTGAACCCTAAAAAACAGACAAGCCGGGATTGCACCCGGCCAGGAGCAAAGATGACCTCTATCGTAATCAGTGGCTCAGGCCTCTATACCCCTCCCTTTGCCGTCAGCAATGAAGCGCTGGTGGCGGCCTTCAACCAGTACGTGGATCTCTACAACGAGGAGAACGCCTCCGCCATCGATGCAGGGCAGCTGCCTGCCAAACAGCACTCGAGCTGCGAGTTCATCGAGAAGGCCTCCGGCATCAAGAGCCGCTATCTGGTGAGCAGCGAGGGGGTGCTGGATCCCGACATCATGCAACCGCTCATGGCGGAGCGCCCGGACGATCAGCCCTCCATCATGGTGGAGATGGCGGTGGCGGCCGCCGAGCAGGCGCTGATTGCCGCCGGTCGTGAACCGGGGGAGATCGATCTTGTCATCGTCGCTGCCTCCAACATGCCGCGCCCCTACCCGGCGCTGGCCATCGAATTGCAGCACTATCTCGGCGCCAGCGGCCTGGCATTCGACATGAACGTGGCCTGCTCTTCCGCCACCTTCGGGATCAAGACCGCCGCGGACATGCTGGCGGCAGGCACCGCCCGGCTGGCGCTGGTGGTCAATCCGGAGATCTGCTCGGGTCACCTCAACTTCCGCGATCGGGACAGTCACTTCATCTTCGGTGACGCCTGTACCGCCGTGCTGCTGGAACGGGAGGCCGATTGCCAGGTGGCCAACCCCTGGCAACTGGTGGCCAGCAAGCTGGTGACCCAGTACTCCAACAACATCCGCAACAACTTCGGCTTCCTGAACCGGCTCAGCCCGCGCACCCGCTACGGCGATGACAAGCTGTTTCGCCAGCAGGGGCGCAAGGTGTTCAAGGAGGTGCTGCCCCTGGTGTGCGATCAGATAGCCTCCCAGCTGGCGGAGCAGGGATGGGCGGCCGATGGCTTGAGCCGGCTCTGGCTTCATCAGGCCAACCTCACCATGAACCAGTTCATCGGTCGCAAGTTGCTGGGCCATGACGCCAGCCAGCAGGAGGCACCTGTCATCCTCGACCGCTACGGCAACACCAGCTCGGCGGGTTCCATCATCGCCTTCCACCTCTTCAACCAGGATCTGCCGAGCGGGGCTCGCGGGGTGCTCTGCTCCTTTGGGGCCGGTTACTCCATCGGCAGCCTGCTGCTGCAGCGGCGCTGAGCACCCTGTTTTGCCCATAAAAAAGCCACCCGAGAGGGTGGCTTTTTTCATGCTGCCCGAGAGGCTTTTTTCAAGCGGGTTCGATGGCCAGTACCTGACATTGCGGTTCTTTTATCTGAAATCGCACGTTCACATCGAACAATCTGACACCGTACACCTTGTCATCCGGCTTGCCCTTCTTGTAAGCAGGGCGGGGATCCTGAGCCAGCACCTCCCTCACCAGTTCACGCAGCTCCGGGTGGGCCTTGAGCCAGGGGGCGAGCTGTTGCTCGGCCTGTGCGCTGAAGCTCACCGCCAGAGGCGGGGTGGGGGCATCGGGGGCGAAACCGCCACGGGCGTGGGGCAGGCTGTCGGCATAGGGGACATAGGGCTTGATGTCGACAACGGGGGTGCCGTCGAGCAAGTCCACGGCGCCCAGCTCGAGCCAGAGCTTGCCGCGCTCACGTCCCACCCCGTGCAGTTCGACCACGGAGAGGCCGAGGGGGTTGGGGCGGAAGGTGGAGCGGGTGGCAAAGACCCCGACCCGCTCGTTGCCGCCGAGGCGCGGCGGGCGCACCGTCGGGTGCCAGCCCTGATCCATGGTCTGGTGAAACACGAAGCTGATCCAGAGATGGGAGAATTGCTCGATGCCGCGCAGCACATCGGGCTGATCATAGGGAGGAAGCAGTTCGAGGCGGGCGCGAGCCGCGCTGACCAGACCGGGCTGGCGGGGTATGGCGAACTTCTCCTTGTAGGGAGAGCGGATGATCCCTAGGGTATCGATATCGAACTTCATGGCGGATCCTGGCTGAAAACCCGGGCAATGTAGCACAGGCACGCCGAAAACGCAGGGGGAGCACCAGGACGCGGCCCCTGTGATCCCGATCCCAGACCCGGTGCCTGGGGGCTGTGTCCTGGTGCCAACTTGCGTAGGGTGGGGCGGCAAAAGGGGTGGCGGGGGAGCGGGCAAGGAGCCTGCTGCCCGCACCATGACGATATGCCTGGCGGCATCAGAGCGTGCCTGGGACGTGTGCTCACCATGCCAGGCCATGGACGTTTCGGCTGCCCGTGGAGGGGCTGCAAGGAGAGGGCGCCATAGAGGAGAGACAGGGATGAAATTGTTGATTATCGGCGGCACCGGCTTTCTGGGTCGCCACCTGACCACGCTGGCCCTGGATTGGGGGCACGAGGTGACGCTGTTCAATCGCGGCCACCGCCAGCACCCGGATTGGCGGGAGCTGACCCAGCTTCACGGGGACAGAGACGGGGACCTGGCCCCCTTGCGGGGCGAGGGGCGGCACTGGGATCTGGTCATCGACACCTGCTGCTATCGCCCCGAACAGGCCGAAGGACTCTCTGACGCTCTGCAGGGGCGCTGTGATCGGCTCATCTTCATTTCCACCATCAGTGTCTATCGCGATTTTTCCCAACCCGGCATGGATGAGTCGGCCCCCTTGCACGAGATAGCAGGAGCGCCCACCGACTACGGCCCCCTCAAGGTGCTGTGCGAGTCGGTGTATCGCGCCCGCTGGGGAGATCGCCTGTGCACCCTGCGCCCCGGCGTGCTCTGCGGCCCCTTTGACCCGACCGCTCGTCTTGCCTGGTGGGTGAGGCGGGTGCAGCGGGGCGGGCCCTGGCTCTTGCCGGGGCTGGGGGAGGACAGGCTGCAATACCTGGATGTGCGCGACTGCGCCGAGTTCGTGCTGCGGGCTGCCGAGCAGCGACTCGCTGGGTGCTTCAACCTGATCAAGCCCGGCATCGCACTGAACGACTGGGTGGAGCGTCTTGCTGCCCGGCTGACGCCAGCGACCCCCTTGCAGCTCGAGTGGGCTCCCTGGCGTGACCTGATGGCGGCAGGGGTGGCGCCCTGGCAAAGCTATCCCACGCTGCTGCCAAACGAGCTGCCCGAGTATGCTGGGTATGGCACCATCAGCGCCGAGGCCGCCATCGTCCATGGCCTGAACTTTCGCCCCCTGGAGGAGACGGTTGACGATCTGGTGGTATGGCTTGCCAGCAACCCCCGGGGGCCGCTGCCAGGCATGACCCCGGATGAGGAACAGGCCTTGCGACGACGAGTGGAGGTTTCCTTGTCATCGAATGCGTACTAGCCGGCATCAGTGGGGTGTTCATCCATGACGGGGCTCAGCGCAGCAATGCACCCGCGTCGGCCAGCAGGGTCCTCAGCACACTGCGATGGCAGCGGGACTCCTGTTCGCAGTAGCATCCCACCGAGAAATGGGTGGTGTGGGAGAGGGCGGCCAGCAGGGCCAGATCGTGCTTCGCGGCCGGGGCGGCCATCTCGGCCTTGTACTGCTTGCAGAAAGCGGTCCACCGGGCCGGGGTGTCGGCAGTCTGACCGAGTTTCATGGTCTCGGCGCTGGGGGCCAGATTGGGGAACCAGACGTCGTACCAATCCTGGCTGGCGAACGCCGCTTTGGGCACGCCGCGAGGGGGGCGACGCACGGTGCCGATGCGAAGCCCCTCATCCTCGAGGCGGGGGCTGCCGAGTCGCACGATGGCGATCGCCATGGCAGGACTTACTTCTCTTCGGCCACTTTCAGCGCCTGACCGTAGCAGATCACCTGCTTCAGGCAGCCGGGCACGTCGCTGAACTCGGCGCACTTGTCGAAGCTGACGCCGTTGCCCCCCATGTCCGCCACGCGGCGGCGGGCCAGGGTGCGGGCTTCACCGGCATTGGGCACCGCCTGGTTGGCATCGCTCTGGCAGGATTCCCCCTCGACGGTGCCGAGGTAGAGGTAGTTGAGGTCGGCGAGCTCGCTCTGCTCGTAGATCCGCACGCTCCCCGGCTTGAAGTACTCGTCGAAGTTTTCCTTGTCCAGATTGCTGTTGAAGGCGAAGTCGGCGCAACCGGAGGCAATCAGGGGCATCATCAGGATCAGGCGTTTCATATCGGCATCTTGTTGGGTGGCGAGTGGGCCATTATAGGGGGCAGTCGCCGATGGCGACCAGCCCCATTTTTAGCCATATCAATGGATTGTAGCGAGACAACCCCGGATCAGGCGGGGGCCAGTCGCCGGTGCAGGCTGCGGTAGTGATCATCTTCCAGCAGCTCCTGGTGGGGGGCACACAGACGGATGCGACCCTCTTCCATCAGGGCTACCCTGTCCATCCGTTCCAGCCCCAGCAGGCGGTGGGAGATGAGCAGCAGGGTGCGATCCGCCCCCAGGGTCAGCAGCAGATCCATGATCTCCCGTTCGGTTTGGGTATCGAGCCCTTCGGTGGGCTCGTCCAGCAGCCAGAGCGGTGCATCGTGGAGCAGGGCGCGGGCGATGCCGATGCGGCGGCGCTCCCCGCCGGAGAGCGGACGCCCGCCATCCCCGAGCCAGGCATCCAGCCCCTGTTCTGCCTGCTCACCCTCATCGTGGAGCAGAGTCCCGAGCCCCACCTGGGTGAGCACCTCGATGAGCCGTTCGTCGCTGGCTCCGGGGGCGGCCAGGGTGAGGTTGCCACGCAGGGTATCGGCAAACAGGTGGACCCGCTGGCTCACCACGGAGCAGGAGGCGCGCAGCGCCTCTTCGCTGTAATCGGTGAGGGGCTTGCCATCGAGCAGGATCTCCCCCGATAGGGCCGTCCATTCCCGGGTCAGCAACCCCATCAGGGTGGACTTGCCACAGCCGGTCTGCCCCAGCAGCGCCAGCTTCTCCCCGGCATGCAGTTGCAGGGTGCACCCTTGCAGCACGGGAGCATCCTGGCCTGGATAGGTGAAATGCAGGTCGCTTATCTGCACGGCACCCCGGGCAGCGGGGGCTTGCTGTGCGCCCCACTCCGGCGCCTTGGCCTCTTGCAGGATCTCGTTGAGACGGCGGGCGGAGGTGAGGCTGGTGGAGAGGTGCTGGAAGGCACCGGCCAGCGGCAGCAGCGCCTCGAAGCTCGCCAGGGTAGCGAACACCATGAGTGCCGTGATGGGGTCAGGGGCACTGCCACCGACGCCGTGACCGGCCAGCCAGAGCATCAGGGTCAGAGTCCAGCCGCTCAGCAACTGCACCGAGAAGGCGGCCAGGCCGCTGACGCGGGCCATGCGGGCCTGGGCCCGGATCAGGGCCTGCTCCGCCTGCTGCAATCCGGTGAGCGCCTCGGGAGCGGCGGCGAACATCTGCAGTTCGGCCTGGCCGTCCAGATAGTCCACCATGCGGGTGCGCAGGTTGGACTTCTCGGCGATGAGCTGGCGGCCCGGCGCGCGCCCGGCAAAATAGAAGACCAGGGGCAAGGCCAGCATGCCAAAGAGCAGAATGGCTCCCAGCGTCAGCGCCAGGCGACCATCGAAGAAGGAGAGGAAGAAGACCAGCCCGGCGCAGCTCAGCAGCGCCGCCCCAATGGGGGTGATGAGGCGCAGATAGACGTGATCCATGGCGTCGATGTCGGCCACCAGACGGTTGAGCAGGTCAGCCTGGCGAAAACCGGCAAGGGAGCCGGGGGAGAGAGGGGAGAGCTTTTGCCAGAACCAGACCCGCAGCCGGGTCAGTACCCGGAAGGTGGCGTCGTGGCTCACGACCCGCTCGCCCCAGCGACTGGCGGTACGCACGATGGAGAAGAAACGCACGCCCCCCGCAGGGGTCATGTAGTTGAAGGTGTCTCGGGTGGCGACCGCCAGCCCGGCGACGGCGGCGGCGGAGAGGAACCAGCCGGAGAGGGAGAGCAGGCCCATGCCGGCCACCAGGGTGACCAGGGCCAGCAGCAGGCCGATGGAGAGGCTGAGCCAGTGCTGGCGATAAAGGCGCAGGAACGGCAATAGATCAGTCATCGAGAGAGTCTCCGAAACCTTGGGATTGCGACAGGAGGCGGGCGAAGGGGCCCTGGGCCTCGCCGAGTGCGGCAAAACGTCCCTGCTCCACCAGCTTGCCGTGCGCCAGCACCAGGATGTTGTCCATCTGGCTGAGCTGATCAAGGCGGTGGGTGATCATCAGCAGGGTCTGACCTTGTGCGGCCTGTTCGAGGGCGCTCATGACGGCCCGCTCAGAATGGCGATCCAGGCTGGCAGTGGGTTCATCCAGCACCATCATCTGGGTCGTCTTGAGCAGGGTGCGGGCAAGGGCGATGCGCTGGGCCTGGCCGACGGAGAGGCCGCCCGCCTGATCCCCGACCCGATAGTCCAGCCCCTTCTCATTGACGAACTCCCAGGCCTGGGCGCGCTTGAGCGCGGATTCCAGCTCGGCGTCGCTGGCGGATGGTCTGGCCAGCAGCAGGTTGTCCTGCAGGGAGCTGTGGAAGAGTTGGGGATTCTGGGAGAGCCAGCCAAGCTGCTGGCGCCACTGGCTGATGTCCAGGGTACGAAGCTCCACTCCGTTGACGCACAGGGAACCGCGATAGGGGGCAAAACCGAGCAGGGCATTGACCAGGGAGCTCTTGCCCGCGCCGCTGATGCCGACCAGGGCGGTGCGCGTGCCGGCTTCCAGCGTGAAATCGAGGGGACCGACCAGCACCTTGCCCTCGGCGCTCAGCACTTCCAGGCTGCGGGCTTCTACCTTGACGGGGCCATCCGCATGGAAGGGGAGTGTCCCGGAGGCGGGTTCGCTCACGTCGGCCTCGAGAAATTCCAGCAGTTGTTCGGCGGCGCCAATGGCCTGTGCCTTGGCGTGATAGTGGGCACCGAGTTCCCGCAGCGGCGCGTAGAACTCGGGGGCGAGGAAGAGCACGAACAGGCCGGTAAAGAGGGTGACCTTGACGCCATAGCTGCCAAAGTTGAGGTGATCGATGTAGGAGAAACCGAAGTAGACGGCCACCAGGGCCACCGCGATGGCGGCGAAGAACTCCAGCACGGCCGTGCTCAGGAAGGCGAGGCGCAGCACCTCCATGGTGCGCTCGCGAAAATCTTCCGATGCATCGCGGATGGCCTCCCCTTCCGCCCGGGTGCGCATGAAAAGCTGCAGGGTGCGCAGCCCCTTGAGGCGATCGAGGAAGTGGCCTGAGAGGCGCGCCAGCGACTGGAAGTTGCGGCGGTTGGCATCGGCGGCGCCCACTCCCACCAGGATCATGAAGAGGGGAATGAGGGGGGCCGTGCCGAGCAGAATGAGGCCCGCCGCCCAGTTGACCGGGAACACGGAGACCAGGATCACCAAGGGAATAAAGACGGCGATGGCCATCTGGGGCAGATAGCGGGAGAAGAAGTCCTGCATCTCTTCGATCTGCTCGAGCAGCAGGCTGGCCCAGCTACCGGCGGGGCGACGCTGGATATAGGCAGGGCCGAGCCTGGCGAGGCGGGTGAGCACCAGCTCACGGATGGCCTGGCGCACCGCACTGCCTGCCTTGAAACTCGCCACCTCGCGGCCATAGGCCAGGGCCGCCTTGGTCAGGGTCACCAGCAACAGACTGATGAAGAGGGGGGCGGAGTGCTCCGGCGTGGAGCCTTCGATGATGAAACCGTGCAGCAGGGTCGCCAGCAACCAGGCCTGCATCACCATCAGGACGCCCTGACCCAGCCCGAAGGCGATGGAGATGCCGATCCAGCGCCGACCATGGCCCGATTGTTTGCGCAACCAGCCATAGAGATGTTTCTGTCTGTTCTTGTCCATTACCACCCTCCTCAAACGAGTGGCGCAAGACTATCGTCGCCCCCACGGCTTGGCAACCTTGCAGAACCGGGCGGATGAACATCATTGTGTGAAAAATCGGCTTCATGCTCATTAGTTGGCCGAACAGCTTGATTTATGGCAAAAAATGCGAGGTCGGTGATTGCGCTCGGCGGCAAAATGCATATAGTAGAGGCCACTGACGCGGGTGTAGTTCAATGGTAGAACGGTAGCTTCCCAAGCTGCATACGTGGGTTCGATTCCCATCACCCGCTCCACATTCCAGATGGCGGCACGCGCCGTTGTCCATATCAGCCAGATGGCTGTCTGTCGTGGGGATTCCCCATCACACCGAGCAAGTTTTGATGCCTAGCGGGCATCGTATAATGGCTATTACCTCAGCCTTCCAAGCTGATGATGCGGGTTCGATTCCCGCTGCCCGCTCCAGTCTTCACACAAAAAGCCCACTCCTGCGAGTGGGCTTTTTGTTGTCTGTTTTTTGATGCCGGCGAGAGTGCCAGAGCGGCCAAGCTGAAAGGCGCAGACATGGAAAAGGCGCCACAGGGCGCCTCTTCAACTCGGGAGTGGGGAGGATTACTCCTGCTCCAGCTCGCCGCAGAAGCGATAGCCTTCGCCATGGATGGTGGCGATGATCTCCGGGGTGTCGCCCACGCTCTCGAAGTGCTTGCGAATACGGCGGATGGTCACGTCCACGGTGCGGTCGTGGGGCTTGAGTTCGCGGCCCGTCATCTTCTTGAGCAGCTCGGCACGGGTCTGGATCTGGCCCGGGTTCTCGCAGAAATGCAGCATGGCGCGGAACTCGGAGCGGGGCAGCTTGAACATGTCGCCAACCGGGCTGACCAGGGCGCGGCTGTTGATGTCCAAAGCCCAGCCATTGAACAGATAACGTTCCACCAGCTTCTTCTCTTCGCCACCGGCGGCCACGTTCATGGTGCGGCTCAGCAGGTTGCGGGCACGGATGGTCAGTTCACGGGGATTGAACGGCTTGGTGATGTAGTCATCTGCACCGATCTCCAGCCCCAGGATCTTGTCCACTTCGTTGTCGCGACCGGTCAGGAACATCAGGGCGATGTTGTCATCTTCACGCAGCTCGCGCGCCAGCAGCAGGCCGTTCTTGCCCGGCAGGTTGATGTCCATGATCACCAGGTTGATGGTGTGGCTGGTCAGGGCCTGGTGCATCTCGTCACCGTTGTTGGCTTCCAGCACGATGTAGCCTTCGGCTTCGAAGATGCTCTTGAGGGTGTTGCGGGTGACCAGCTCGTCTTCGACGATCAGAATATGTGGTGTTTGCATGAGTATTCCCAGATTCTTATCAGTTAATTATCGAAATTTTAACACTCTTTGGCGTTATCCGACCGGTCCTGAAAATTTATTACGTCATCCTGGGTATGAATATCAGGTCGAATCATCGCGAATTTGGTAACTATGTCGGCAAGCATCCCTGTGCCGTACATGGGCTCTCAACAAGTCTGAACAAGAGAAGCCCGGAGAGGTAGTCCATTACAAAAGTTGCTGCATTTTATCAGTTAACAGGCGCATAACAACACTCTTTGCCGTCAGATAGCAACTTTTTAACTCAGCTTTGATATAAGTCAATCCCCGAGTTCGCTGCATCATACTTGGGCTGACCCGCTTTTTCGCCCTTAATAAATGTAATGGGATGTAACATGTGGTTGACATGACTTTGTGGGAAAACTACAGAAAAGTGTGCTTCATCGCCCCCTTTGCGCCTCCCAGCTGCCCAGCCTATGCCATTGTCACGGCCTGGAACCCGGCCAGCCGGTGGGTGGGGCTGCGCCGCAATGCCCGTCGCCAGCGAGCCCTTGTCCGGCAAGTGGGCGAGTGTCCCGTCATGGGAGAGGTCTGGGGGAGCGATGAGGATGAGCGCTGGCAGGAGGCGTCGCTGTTGTTGCCGCTTTCGCTGCCAGAGGCGATCCGGCTGGCCGCCCGATTTGGCCAGAATGCCCTCTATTGGGTGCGTGAAGGAGAGCTCTGGCTGGTGCCCGTGTTGCTGGAAGGGCCGCCCTGTCATCTGGGGGCGCTTGCGTCCCGCTGGCGGTTCAGGCCTTCGGGCTGACATGACCCTCCGCCATCCGGACAGGGCACCCGGCCGGTGGATTGTCAGCGCCCCGACATGATGAAAGAATGAGCGGACACATTTCACTCCATGGAAGGATGATGATCATGCTGGACCTGCTGCCCGACCTTTGCGATGAACATGGCGACGCCCTTAGGATCGCTGACCCCCTGTTTCAGGACTATGGCGGCAAGGCGCTGTTTTACGGCGAGGCCGTGACCCTCTCCTGCTTTGAAGACAACAGCCTGGTGCGTGAGCTGGTCAACCGTCCCGGCCATGGCAAGGTGATGGTGATCGACGGGGGCGGCTCCCTGCGTCGGGCGCTGCTCGGGGATCAGCTGGCCATCAAGGCGGTGGAGCAGGGGTGGGAGGGGATCCTCATCAATGGTGCCGTGCGGGATGTGGGGACGCTGGCGACCCTGGCGCTGGGGGTCAAGGCCCTGGCCCCCTGCCCGGTCAAGACCGAAAAACGGGGCCTGGGCACGCTGGACACCGTGGTCTCTTTTGCCGGTGTGACCATAGCGCCCGGCGACTATGTCTACGCCGACCTCAACGGTGTGCTGGTGAGCGGCGCCAGGCTCCTCTGAACCTCAGAAGTTGAAGCCCACGCCCAGAGTGAGAAAGTGTTCCGTGCTGAAGGCACTGAGTCCGTAATTGGCGGTGATGGCCAGGGAGGGTGTCACCAGCAGGCTGCTGTTGAGCTCAACCAGGGTGCTGGCCTTGCTCACCTCCAGTTGCTTGAGCTGGCTGCCGATGTTGAGTGACGGGGAGAGGCGATAGCGCACCCCAGAGCTGATATTGAACCCGGCCTGCCCGCTTTGGGGGCCGATGGCGGGGCCGGCCTCCATGTAGAGGCTGATGTCATCCTGAAGCGGGTATTGATAGCCGGTATTGATGAGCCAGAGGTCGAAGTTGTCGCCAAGATGGCTCTGGTTGCCGAGCAATACGCCGGAATAGCTTTTGACGTAGAGCGGGTTGTCCGATTCGGTCTGGAGAAAACTCCAGTCGGCGGCCTGAGCCGAAAAGACGAGGCTGGATGCCATGGCGATGACGAGAGACTTGACCATTCGTTTCCCCTCCCTGGGTCCGAACAGGACTACAAGCATGGCACATGCCAGCGGGGAGTAAAGGGAACCCCGATCACAATAAAAGAGTTTTGATTGACGCCGCAGTCATGGTACACAGGCCCCTCACTCCGTGTCGTTACGACACGCTCCATCACGAGGTGAACTGATGAACAACAAACTGATCCTGCTGGCCGCTCTGGCCCTGGGAGGCTGCGCCATGACAACGGGTTCCACGCTGGCACAATTGCAGGCATCGACCTGGCAACTGCAAGGGGCGAGCGGTGATACCTTCACCCTGCAGGTCGCCGGTGACAAGGTGGCGGGCAAGGGCGGCTGCAACCGCTACTTTGGCGGCATCACAGAGCAGGGTGACGGCGTGTTGACGCTGGGCGCCATGGGGTCGACGCGCATGATGTGTGCGGGGGATCTGGCCGGCAAGGAGATGAACTACCTGCAGACCCTGGAGAAGGTGGCGAGCTTCCAGATCAGCGGCAAACAGCTGGTGCTAAAGGATGCCGACAAGGCCACCTTGCTGACCTTTGACGCCGTGAAATAAGCCGGGATCTCGTCAAAGGCTGTCGCAGGCGGCCCCTGTGCCAGCGTGCAGAAGAATGTGAAAAGGGACGCCATGGCGTCCCTTTTTGTACCTGATGCCGGGTCATCCCCCTCGCTGGAAGCGAAACCGCTTCTTGCGCCGGTAGGGATAGACATCCTCGAACATCCCCTCCTTGATGTTGCTCTGCAGCATCTTCCAGTAGTTGGCATCGAAGAGCTCCTTGTGCAACTGCATCATGATCTCCCGCACCTGGGGTTTTTGCAGCAGGAAGGTGGCGAACTCCTCCGGGAAGATGTCGTTGGGGGCCACCGAATACCAGGGTTCGGCGCTCCACTCGTCCTCCGGGTAGCGGGGCGGCGGGATCTGGCGGAAGTTGCACTCCGTCATATAGCAGATCTCGTCGTAGTCGTAGAAGACCACCCGGCCGTGGCGAGTCACCCCGAAGTTCTTGAACAGCATGTCGCCGGGGAAGATGTTGGCCGCCGCTAGCTGGCGGATGGCGTTGCCGTACTCCTCCAGGGCGAGGCGGGTCTGCTGTTCGTCCGCCTGATCCAGATAGAGGTTCAGCGGGATCATCTTGCGCTCGGTGTAGAGGTGTTTGATCACCAGCTTGTCGGCGGTGAGGGTAAGCGCAGAAGGCGCCACCGCCTTGAGCTCGGTCAACAGCTCCGGTGAGATGCGATCGAGGGGAAATTCGAAGTTGGTGAACTCCTGGGTATCTGCCATGCGGCCCACTCTATCGTGCTGTTTTACCAGCCGGTATTTCTCCTTCACCTGCTCGTGGCTCACCTCCTTGGGCGGGGTGAACTCGTCTTTTATCACCTTGAACACCACATCGTAGGAGGGGAGGGTGAACACGCTCATCACCATCCCCTTGATGCCGGGCGCAATGACGAACTGCTCCCGGCTCTGGGCCAGGTGCTGCTGATAGTGGCGATAGAGCTCGGTCTTGCCGTGTTTCTGGCAGCCGATGGCGTTGTAGATTTCATAGTCCGGCTTGCGGGGCATGATCTGGCGAAGGAAGGCCACAAAGAGCGCCGGCACCGGGGCATAGACCATGAAGTAGGCGCGGGCGAAGCCGAACACGATGGAAGCCAGCTCCGGCTCGAAGATGACGGTGTCCACATAGATGCTCTGACCGGTGCTGAGCAGGGGCAGGATGAAGGGATAGACTTCGCCCTTCACCCGGATGAGCCCCACCAGATAGGCTCCCTTGTTGCGATAGAACACCTCCCTGAGCAGTTCGATGGCGAAGGGCTCCTCGTGCAGGATGGCCGGGCCGCTCTCTGCCAGATGGCGGTGGATGTCCATGATGTCCCGCTGCTTGTCTTCGAAAGGGAGGGTGAAGCTGTAATCCCCGAGCAACTGGCTCAGGGTCTGGGGCAGGTGGGAGAGATCGGTGCGATAGATACGCAGCAAGGATCCCAGATCAGGATTGTCACCCCGGCTCACGAAGGGGTGGATATAAAGGTTCTCGTCGCGGATGTTGCGATGGCGGAAGATGCGGCGATAGACGGAATTGAAGAAAGACTCCGCCACCTCGAAGTTCTCGCAGCGGGGCAGGAGATCGCTGAAGGCGCCTTTCACCTGCTTGAGCAGGGCCTGGGTCGGCAGCTGCTCCCCCATCATCTGTTTGATCTGCGCCGTGGTGGCGCCGACATGGTGATCATAGAGGCGGATGCGCTCTCGACCGGCGAGCTGCACCCCCAGCCAGTCGCTGTTCTCGAAACGGCTCTTGCTGCCCTGGGTTATCTCGAGAAAGCGGCTGTAAAACGACTCAAAACGTTGCAGGATCGTCTCGGCGACCGCCTGCTCCAATGGCTGCTGCATCTCTCTCTTCCTTGTGATCTGTCGGGCCCATGGCGTCAGTGCCCTGAGGCGGCGGACTCGCGTCCAAGGCCACTATGGCAACATCCAAACATCTGTTCAAGTGGCAATATTTCGGGATAAACGGTAGATTGCGCCCCTGTTTTGCCGACGGTTCGCCGCAGTTCGCGGCGTCGGCCCCATCCTGGAGAGAACCCGATGAAACTCTATTTTGTGCTGGTGTCGCCCGCCCGTGCCGCCAACGTGGGGGCTGCTGCCCGCGCCATGAAGACCATGGGCTTCGATGCCATGCGACTGGTGGGGAGCCGGGTGCACGAAGAGGAGGAGGCGAGCTGGGTTGCCCACGGGGCGCAGGAGATCCTGACGGATGCGCAAGCCTTCGACACCCTGGAAGAGGCCCTGGCGGACATGGATCTGGTGGTCGCCACCACCGCCCGGCAGCGCGGCCGCTACCAGCACTACCTCACCCCGGCGGAAATTCGCGACCAGGTCCGGTCCAAGCCCTCCCTCGAGAAGGTGGCCATCGTGTTTGGCTGCGAGGAGTCCGGACTCTCCAACGAACAGCTCGCCCAGGTGGATCTCATCAGCTACCTGCCTCTCAAGGTCTCATACCCGTCCCTGAACCTGGGTCAGGCGATCATGCTGTATGCCTATGAGCTGAGTCCGCTGCTCGATGACCAGAAAGTGAGCGACGAGCAGGACGTAGCAGAAAATTTCGAGAGTGCCGGGCAGGTTCGCGTGCTGAAATCAAAAACAGCAGAATTGCTTGGTGAGCTCGGGGTTTCGCAGGATGAAAAACTGCATCAATGGGTGATGGACCGAGTGCCCATGCTGCCGCAGCGGGATCTCAATATGCTCCATCTGCTCTGCAAAGACCTTGCCCGCAAGTTTGGCAAGGAGGTTTAGGTTGACAGCCCCTCGCCGGGCGCGGTATTGCTAACAACCAGATTCGTTCAAGAGTGTTCGTCATGCAGCTATTCACCAACATCATCATCACCACCACCATTATTACCGGTACCACCACAGGTGGCACTGGGGCCGGTTGATGCGCTGACGAACAAGCACAGAAATCAGAAAAAGGCCCGTACCCACCCAGTACGGGCCTTTTTTGTTGGATTGTTTTTAGACCAATTAGCAGATCAATTTGCAGGGAATACAGGGAGATAGCGATGAGAGTGTTGAAATTTGGCGGGTCGTCACTGGCCGACGCAGAGCGTTTCTTGCGGGTTGCCGATATCGCGGTGAATACCCACGGCCAATCCCAAGTGGCCCTGGTGCTGTCGGCACCGGCCAAGGTGACCAATCACCTGGTCGCCCTGGTGGAACAGACCAGTCGCGGCATGGATGCAAGCAGTACCCTGTTCGAGATCAACGGCATCTTCTCCCGCCTGCTGGCCGGCTTGAAGGCCGCCTATCCCGCGCTGGATGACAAGGCGCTGCAGGCGCGCCTGACCAGCGAACTGGATCAGGTGGAGCGGCTGATGCAGGGTATCCGTTTGCTGGGGCTGTGCCCGGACAACGTCCAGGCCCGCATCCTGAGCCGTGGCGAGAACCTCTCCATCGCCTTCATGCACGAGCTCTTGCGGGTGCGCGGCATCGAGCTGGATCTCATCGTGCCCGAGCAGTTGCTGGTCACCGATGGCGGCTACCTCGAAGCCCATGTGGATATCGAAGCCTCCCGGGTGCGCTTCGCCGCCAAGGGCCTGCGCTCTGATTGTCTCTACCTGATGCCGGGCTTCACCGGTGGCAGCGACAAGGGCGAGACCGTGCTGCTGGGCCGCAACGGCTCCGACTACTCCGCCGCCGTGCTGGCCGCTTGCGTGGACGCCGAGTGCTGCGAGATCTGGACCGACGTGGAGGGCTGTTACAACTGCGACCCGCGCCTGGTACCGGATGCCTACCTGCTCAAAACCCTCTCCTATAAAGAGGCGATGGAGCTCTCCTACTTCGGTGCCAAGGTGCTGCACCCGAAGACCATCGCCCCCGTGGCCCAGTTCCACATCCCCTGCCTCATCAAGAACAGCTTCAACCCTCAGGGTCCGGGTACCCTCATCGGGGTCGATCAGGGGGATGACGATCTGAAGGTGAAGGCCATCTCGGATCTCTCCGGCATGTGCATGTTCAACGTCTCCGGTCCCGGCATGAAGGGCATGGTGGGAATGGCCGGCCGCATCTTCTCCGCCGTCTCCCGCGCCGGGGTCAGCATCGTGCTGATCACCCAGTCGTCCTCCGAGTACAGCGTCAGCTTCTGTATCCACAGCTACGACAGCGACAAGACCCGCAAGGTGCTGGAGCGCGAGTTCGAGCTGGAGTTCAAAAACCAGTTGCTGGACCCGCTCGAGATCATGACCGATCTCGCCATCATCTCCCTCATCGGTGACGGCATGCGCACCTCCAAGGGGATGGCGGCGCGCTTCTTCACCTCCCTGGCCCAGGCCTCCATCAACATCGTCGCCATCGCACAAGGGTCGAGCGAGCGCTCCATCTCCGCGGTCGTGCGCTCCGGCAAGGTGGCGGAAGCCATCAAGGCGTGCCACCAGAACTTCTTTGGCAGCCAGCAGTTCATCGATCTCTTCGTGGTCGGGGTGGGCGGCGTCGGTGCAGCCCTGGTGGATCAGATTGCCCGCCAGCAGCCGGTACTGGCCGAGCAGGGCACCGGTCTGCGGGTGGTCGGCATCGCCAACAGCCGTCAGATGGCGGTCAACAAGGATGGTCTGGCCCTCGCCAACTGGCGTGAACAGCTGGTGGAAGCACAAGGCAGTTTCAGCCTGGAGGCGGTGAAGAAGCTGGTGGAAGAGAGCCACCTTATCAACCCGGTGATCGTCGACTGCACCTCGAGCGAAGCCGTGGCCGTCCAGTACGCCGATTTCCTCGGGGCCGGCTTCCACGTGGTCACCCCGAACAAGAAGGCCAACACCGGGTCGCTGGATTACTACAAGGCGCTGCGCCGCACCGCCCGCCAGACCCGTCGCAAGTTCCTGTACGAGACCAACGTGGGCGCGGGCCTGCCGGTCATCGAGAACCTGCAAAACCTCATCAAGGCCGGTGACAAGCTGCGCGCCTTCGACGGCATCCTGTCCGGGTCGCTCTCCTTCATCTTCGGCAAGCTGGACGAGGGGATGGCTTTCTCCGAGGCCACCCAGATCGCCCGCGGCAACGGCTTCACCGAGCCGGATCCCCGTGACGATCTCAACGGCATGGACGTGGCTCGCAAGCTCCTGATCCTGGCCCGCGAGGCCGGCATGGCGCTGGAGCTCTCCGATGTGGAGGTGGAGCAGGCATTGCCGCCGGGCTTTGACGTGAGCGGCGACGTGGAAGCCTTCATGGCCCGCCTGCCCGAGGCCGACGGCTGGTTCCGCGACCAGTTCGCGGCGGCCCAGCGTGAAGGCAAGGTGCTGCGTTACGTCGGCTCCATCGAGGGTGGCAAGTGCAAGGTAGCCATCAAGGCGGTGGGTGGCGACGAGCCCCTGTTCAAGGTAAAAGACGGGGAGAACGCGCTCGCCTTCTTCTCCACCTATTACCAGCCCATCCCCCTGGTACTGCGCGGCTATGGCGCAGGGACCGAAGTGACCGCCGCCGGTGTCTTCGCCGACGTGCTGCGCACCCAGAACTGGAAGCAGGAGCTGTAACATGAGTTCAGAGATGAACCCGAATGTAGAAATCGGCGGCAGCGTAGTGGCCTATGCCCCGGCCTCCAGCGCCAACCTGAGCGTGGGCTTTGACGTCCTGGGGGCGGCGCTCGCCCCCGTGGATGGCTCCCTGCTGGGTGACCGCGTCCAGGTCAAATCGGCAGAGGTGCCTTTCGCTCTCTCTTCCGTGGGCCGTTACGCCCACAAGTTGCCGGACGACCCGAAAAAGAACATCCTCCACGACTGCTGGGTCGCCTATGGCGAGGCGCTTGAGAAGCGCGGCCTGGGTCTCAAGCCACTGGAAATGGTGCTGGAGAAGAACCTGCCGGTGGGCTCGGGTCTGGGATCGAGCGCCTGCAGCGTGGTGGCGGCGCTGGAAGGGCTCAACGCCTTCCACGGTGCGCCCCTGAATGAACACGACCTGCTGCTGTTGATGGGGGAGATGGAAGGGAAGATCTCCGGCTCCGTCCATTACGACAACGTGGCGCCCTGTTATCTGGGCGGCATGCAGCTGGTGCTGGAGGAGGGGGGCGTCATCAGCCAGGGCATCCCGGTGTTTGACGAGTGGTACTGGGTGGTCTGCTATCCGGGCACCGTGGTCTCCACCGCCGCCGCCCGCGCCATCCTGCCGGCCCAGTATCGCCGCCAGGACTGCCTCACCTATGGCCGCCGGCTGGCCGCCTTCGTGCATGCCAGCTACAGCCGCCAGGAAGGGCTGGCCGCCAGCGTCCTGAAAGACGTCATCGCCGAGCCTTATCGCGCGGCCCTGATTGAAGGTTTCAACGAGGTGCGGGCCCAGGGGGCCCAGAACGGGGCGCTGGCCACCGGCATCTCGGGGTCCGGTCCCACCGTGTTCGTGGTGATGAAGGATCTGGCCCAGGCCGAACGCATGAAAGAGTGGATGGAAGCGCACTTCGTGCGCAATGAAGATGGATTTGCCCGGGTCTGCAAACTGGACATGGCCGGGGCACGGGTAACAGGAAGCGAGCTATGAATCTTTACAACATCAAGGACAAGAGTGAACAGGTGAGCTTCGCGCAGGCGGTGCGTCAGGGGCTGGGCCGCGAGCAGGGGTTGTTCTTCCCAGAGACCCTGGAGCCGCTGGCCGACGTGGATGCCCTGCTGGATCTGCCGCTGGCCGAGCGCTCGGCCCGCATCCTGAGCCACCTGCTGGGTGACGAAGTACCGGCTGCCAAGGTGAGCGAGCTTATCGACGCCGCTTTCACCTTCCCGGCGCCCCTGGTGAAGCTCAAAGATGGCACCTATGCCCTCGAGCTGTTCCACGGCCCGACCCTGGCATTCAAGGATTTCGGCGGCCGCTTCATGGCCCAGTGTCTGGCTGCGTTCAGAACCAATGACAAGATCACCATCCTCACCGCTACCTCCGGCGACACCGGCGCCGCCGTGGCCCACGCCTTCTACGGCCTGGAGGGGATTGAAGTGGTGATCCTCTACCCCAAGGGCAAGATAAGCCCCTTGCAGGAGGCGCTTTTCTGCACCCTCGGCGGCAACATCCGTACCCTCGCCATCGACGGTGACTTCGATGCCTGCCAGGCGCTGGTCAAAGATGCCTTCGACGATGAAGGGCTCAAGACCGCGATTGGCCTCAACTCCGCCAACTCCATCAACATCAGCCGCCTGCTGGCCCAGGTTTGCTACTACTTCGAGGCGATGGCCCAGCTGCCGAAAGCCGATCGCGCCAAGGCGGTCATCAGCGTGCCGTCCGGCAACTTCGGCAACCTCACCGCGGGTCTCATCGCCAAGGCGCTGGGGCTGCCGGTGAAGCGCTTTATCGCCGCCACCAACGCCAACGACACCGTGCCGCGCTACCTGAAAACCGGCCAGTGGGAGCCGCACCAGACGGTCGCGACCCTGTCGAACGCCATGGACGTGAGCCGCCCCAACAACTGGCCGCGGGTGGAAGAACTGTGCCGTCGCAAGGGCTGGGCGCTGGAAACCTTGGGCTCAGGGATGCGTGATGATGCCCAGACCCGGGATGCGTTGCAGCGCCTGCATCAGCTGGATTACCTGTGCGAGCCCCACGGGGCGATTGCCTGGGATCTGCTGAACGAGCAGCTTGGGCAAGACGAGGTCGGTGTGTTCCTCTGCACCGCCCATCCGGCCAAGTTCAAGGAGTCGGTGGACGAGATCCTGAATCTGGATGTGCCGCTGCCGGGCCCGCTCGCCAAGCACGCCGCGCTGCCGCTCCTGTCTCACGATCTGCCCGCTGACTTTGGCCGCCTCAAGGCCTTCCTGCTCGGTTAAGCCGTCATGAGACGCTGACGATCCCCCGCTTTTTCACGAGAGCGGGGGATTTTTTTATGTCCGGTATTGATGTCCGGTATAGGTTGGGGGAACCCGCCCTATACCCCTGAAACAAGGAGCACGGCATGAGCCCGCATCCCCTTCGCACCCTGATCGAGACCTGTGACGCCGCCATCTCCCGGCGCGACTTCGACGCCCTGATGACCTTCTACGCCGAGGACGCCGCCCTGGTGGTCAAACCCGGCATGGTGGTGCGCGGCATTCCCGCCATCCGCCGCGCCTTCAGTGCCATCTCCGATTACTTTGACGGTCAGCTTGAGGTGACCCAGGGCGCCATGGAGGTGATCGAGGGGGCCGACAACGCCCTGGTGATCATGGAGACCCGGCTGCGCTACCCGGTCGGGGAGGGGTGGATCGACGAGACCCGCCGCGCTACCTATGTGTTTCGCAAAGAGCCAGGCGGGCAGTGGCGCTGCACGGTGGACAACTCCTACGGCACCACGCTGCTGGGGGCGCAGCAGCCCGGCGAGCGGCCTGCAACCGACTAGCGCAGTCACACTGGCTCGGTGCAGCCAGAGTGCGTGTATAGCGTGCGTAATCAAGGCTCACCATCAAGGCCGTGCAGCCAGACCGGTTAGTCAGATTGAGTAGCCAGATTGAGTAGCAAGAGCCAAGCCATCCAGGCCGGGGAACCCGAGCCGCACGCAGGGCACCGCTCTGCCTGGGAGGGGGCATCACAGCGCAGCCCAAGGCGCAACTCCCCGTTTTGGTTGTGCCTCACAACCTGCTGGCAGTAAGTGCGCTGACAGTGATTGCTGCGACATTTTTACGAATCTGGTTTGCACTCTCGTTGTTATGTTCGCCCCTGGCAGCACAAACCTGTCTGTGGGTCATTTCCGGCCCCCCGTGGCCCGTTGACCCGGTCTGCCGTGGCTGCTAATCAGGGGACTGCTTGACACCCTTCATGGACGAGCAGAGCCGCAGATGCCTCGACGGCGCGGCTTATCGACAACAACAACACCACAGTGCAGGGAGCAAACCATCATGTGGCCGTACCGAAAAATAGTGACCCAGTCCCTCAAGACCCCCCTGATGATCGCCAGGATCATGTTTTACCTGGCCCTGTTATTGGTATTCCCCCTGCCAATGATCATGCTATCGGACTCTCCAGCGGCAGAGATCGGGCGTTTCTCTTACATCCTGGTGACGTTTCCCATCGCCATGGGACTGATGCTGATATCGAGCCTGATGGCTATCCTGATCGCCATGGTGGAGTCGCGCAACCAGCAGCCACCCCAGGGGCGGTGGTAAGAGGGCCCTCGCTTTGCGAGCCATCCAATAAAAAACCATCCCGGGCGGGATGGTTTTTGGACTTCCAAATTGGGACACCCACCTTTTTGTTGAATCTTTAATCCCACGCCATATCAAATTTCGGCATCTTATCCGATGCCAGACTGGGCCGCGCCTGAACAAGAGGCCAGTTATGCCTCGATGGCCTGCTTGACGATTTTTTTGGCCCTGTTCCCTCGACCCGCCATCCGTCAGAGCGGTGATAACCAGTCTGACTATGGCTTGCTCAGAAAGATGGGTGTCCTAGATTTCGGGATAAAAAATAGAGCCAGCCGGTAATGGTTGGCTCAGAAAGGTGGATGGCCCAGATTTCTCTTTTCAATCATTAGCTTTTAAATTTCCAATCATCTCTTTGGTGAATAATCTAAGCCACTCGCTTTGATACGAATCTAGTTTGGAACGACCACTTTCATCAAAGGTTAGTTTTCTCGATGATTGTGCATCTCCCATCCAGCGCTTCCATGCAATATTTATATTTGACAACTCGTCTCTAAATATGTTCCGTTGAGCAGCTTTCAATGAATAGGTGAAAAATGTAATATAAGGGTGTTCCCATTCATATCCATTTCTTAATGCCATTCTTCTCGATATATCAAGGGACTCAACACCTTCCCAATATCGATCTACTGCAGTTTGATCTTTTCTTTCACAAGCTATAGTCAAGCAGACTTTTCCTAATGTAGTGTATGGAAATGCATCCTTGTTGTGCACCGATATTGCTTTTTTTGCGAAAGAATATGCAGTGTATTCATCTGGTTTCTTCAAATTTAGGAGAGCGCGTTGCTCCCAGTATCTAGCATTCCATCCAAATAAAATCTCTGTTTTCTCGAACCATTCTTCAGCCCTACTCCCGAGATCGCGATGAATACTTTCATTATCCATTATTTGCCTAAGTATTATATATGGAAGTGTTCTTGCTTTAATCGATTGTTTGACAACTAAAGGGGAAAGCATTGAAGCCATGCTATATAATATATTAAAACGTTCATCTCGAGTTATCAACTTGTTCCATATATTAGTAGATAGAGCCGCGCTACGAAGTCTCATTCCTTTATCATCAAGGAAAGAAAAATCTTTAAGGATACCATTATCAGATGTAAGTGCCTCAGGAGATAGTTCTGTATCTTTGATTGGGTACTGTAGCTCATTTATTATAAAAAAAGGCAAAGATAAACCAAATCGATGTGTTGCTGCGGTATAGGATACTAGATGTTTAATATAATCCTTACCACCTATTTTACTGCTTGTAATCTCAGCTATGATATCTTGAAAACTTCTTGCATTTTCTAGACTTTCCAGCCATTCCAAGAAGTGGAAATTATATTTTCTTTGGAACTCCTTCCATATGTCCTGATCACCGTCATTAGAATTTCTACCCAGGCGCCCCTTATCACGTCTCTTGGCAACAATTTTCAAGAAATCTTTTCTGACTAGTGGTTCCGTACTCAAAGAAACAACCATCTCACTATCACAAAAATCGATTTGAACTGCACGTAAATTTTTCTTATGGCAAGTTAATAGTATTTTCGCAGCCATATTATTTTCATGGCATTTTTTTGAAAGAGATGCAATTGAGCTTGAATGTTCGGCGCAGTCGTCAAAAAACAAAAGTGATTTAGGATGTATTTTTAGATAATGGATTATTGCATCCTCATCAAACCTTGCTTCCGCTCTAAATTGCTGAACGTTATAGCCATTTTGAAGCATTTCATTACATACTCTATATGCACTAGCTGTTTTTCCACTAACATTATCTCCATATATAATGATATTTTGGGGTTTGTTTTTGGCTTCTTTGGCAAACAAGTTGATAGTTTTTTGCACTATGTCTAAGTGAGCATCTAAGTCACTGATAATGTGTTCCCATTGGGTTTCGGTTGATGAGTAAAAATCTATTACTTTCCGTCTTAGACTTTGCAAATTTAGAGTTTTAAATTTTTGTGCAACCTCTATACGTGCTGCTTGGCTTTCACCTTCATCAATATGGGTTTTCTTCCAGTGCTCATATTGCTCTGAGAGATATGCGAAGAAATCCTCACCGGTTGCTTGAATAACAATAAAGCCATAGCGCTCCAGGCGGGTACGCTGACTCGCCGTTATGTCTTTTAAAACAACGACTGAAGGGCATCCGCCACGCTCTCTAGAATGGTTTCCATAGTTAAGAATTGTGGCTAAATCATATTCTTTATCCAATGAGGCACCACAAATTATAAATGGTTTCCTTGCTAACTCTGAGCGTAGTTCAGAATGCCATCCAGGAGTAATCTCTGGTTTTGATGCATAATCAGAAATTGAAAATATTAACTCGTTATCATTGCTGCCAATATGTGATGCTCTACCGTGCAAATGAACCACTTGAAGAAATTCGTTGTTAACAAGACTCCTGATTTCAAGAGGACTATTCCAGGAAAACGTTCTTATTTTTATCGGTACTTTTTTAGCGCATGAGTCAATAATATCATCAATGTTGAGTGTCCAAATTCTTTTCCACTTAAATTTAAGGAGTATGCATTGCCAACTAGGATTGCAATTAGAAAATCTTCTTTTGAAAAAATCTAATAATAGCGGCCTTTTTTGCTGGTCAGAAAATATGTCCCCATATACTAATGCAAGATCTTTAGCTTCATGTTTATCATGTTCAGTAGAGAAGTGACGACACAATTCTGCTGATAGTTGTTCAGCACCTTGAAGTTCATTACCATCGCCACCAATAGCACCAATACTGGCTCCAGCCCCTAAAAATAAGTTCATTCCTGCATCATGTAAAGATTGAAATATATCCTGTAAATCACTTTCTTTTAAATATTTAGTCATGGTCATTATTTCTTCTTTAATATGGGTTTGATATAAGAATTCATTTTTTACGGAAGCTTCGTCCAAGGAATAAATTTGAGTTTTCTTGACTGCTGAGCATTACAAAAAACTATAACGTATATCACGTCCCACTAGGGAGTACGCTACCGCCCCTGGATTACAGCTTCCAATATGCTCCATCGACCAGCGGGCGGGGCCCGGATGGTGCTGTAGGCGCCGAATGGCCAGCATATCCTCAAGCCTCATACGCAAACCAGTCAAAAGTTGACGCAACCGCAAGGAAGCGCTGGATTTTTGCGCCAGCTCAACAATTGAAGCGAAGGCGCCGCGTGGCCGGAGCGGGGGCAAGGAGGGGGTTGTCGAGAAGGAAGGGGCATTTTGTTGTCACTGGGCAGGGGGACTATAGTGCAGCGAGGCAAGGGTGCCTCGTTTGGCCACGTGTTAGTGGGGGCCGACCACAATGGATAGAACAATGGGAGTGTGACATATGAAGCGGATCCTGATGGTGTTGAGTCTGTGTGTGACGGTCATGGGCATGGGAATGGGGGTGGCCCAGAGCGCGACCTCTGGCGCGCAGCAAGAGTGCGAGGCCCAGGCGGCGGTGAAGAAGCTGGCGGGCGCCGCCAAGACCAGCTTTGTGGGCAAGTGCGTCAAAGATGCCTCTGCCAGTGCCAAGGCGAGTCAGTGTGAAAAGGCGGCCGCCGACAAGAAGCTGGCCGGGGCTGCCAAGAACAGCTTCGTGCAAAAGTGTCTGAAGACGGACGCAGCCGCCGACAAGGCGACCCAGTGCGAGAAGGCGGCAGCGGACAAGAAGCTCGCCGGGGCGGCCAAGAACAGCTTTATCCAGAAGTGCGTGAAAACCGCCTGAGCCGGTGAGGATCTGACACCAACGCCGGTTGAGGCAGTGACGAGAAAGGGGCCCAGGGGCCCCTTTCTCTGTTGTGATGGGGGGTGGGGGTAGCCCTCGCCGCCAGTGTGGCCGGCCATAAGCTCCGGGCGCGGAGCTGACTTGATCCCTGCCTGGTCATCACTCTCCCTGGGTTGGCTGGGTATGTTCGGGGGCGCTGCTCAGCAGATCCTGCCCCTCGTCCTGGCTCAGCACCAGATAGCGCTCGTACTGGCGCAAGACGTCGGCACTCAGCTCGTCCCGGGTCAGGTACTGGATGTCGTAACCGGCGCGGCCATCGGCAAAATAGGTGATGGGCTCGAAGATGCGGGCCTCGGGATCGTGGTTGTGGGCTGCCTCCAGGGGGTTGAAGGCGGGGGCGGGGCGGGCCTCGATGCGCACCCCGTAGCAGAAGTCCCGGCGACCCTGCTGGGGCACCAGCAGATGGCACTGATCCGGCCCATCCTCTTCGACCCGGCTGGTGATGCCCCGGGCAGCGAACTCCTGACTCAGGGCCGTCAGGGCGGGTAGGGCGACCTTGTCCACAAAGGCGCGGGCTTCCTGCTCGGTGGAGGGGCGCAGCAGGTGATCCATCCGGGTGCGCCACTGCTTGCCGTTCCAGAAGTCAGTGGCGGGGGAGAGGCGCCTGGCCGAGTGCTCCTTGTCCGCGACAAGGCCGCGGCAGAGTCCGAGGCAGAGCAGCACCATGATGAAGGCAAACGGCAGGGCGGCGATGAGGGTCATGGACTGGAGTGCCGCCAGCCCCCCTGTGCTCATCAGGGTACCCGCGGTGACCCCGAGCAGCAGAGCCCAGAACAGGCGCTGCCAGACCGGTGAGCCCTCCTTGCCCTGGGTAGCGATGTTGTCGATGACGAAGGCTCCCGAGTCGGCGGAGGTGACGAAGAAGACGCTGATGAGGATCACCGCGAGGGCCGAGGTGATGTCCGCTCCCGGCAAGAGGTCAAAGAAGTTGAACAGCAGGGTGTCGATGTTGCCGACCGAGTCGATGAGGCTTGTGCCCCCCTCATGCTGGCTGGCCCAGATGGCGGCGTTGCCGAACACCGTCATCCAGAGCAGGTTGAAGGCGGTGGGCACGAACAGGACGCCGAGGATGAATTCGCGCAGGGTGCGTCCGCGGGAGATGCGGGCGATGAAGAGACCGACGAAGGGGGACCAGGAGATCCACCAGGCCCAGTAGAGCAGGGTCCAGTTGCCAAACCAGCCCGCCTGGCGGGTCTCGCTGTAGGTGAAGGTGCGGAAGGTGAGCTGGCTTAAAGAGGAGACATAGTTGCCAATGTTCTCCGAGAGGGCTCCCAGCAGGTACTGGGTGGGGCCGGCCACCAGCACGAACAGCAGGAGCACGATGGCGAGAAAGAGGTTGAGCTCGGAGAGGCGCTTCACCCCCTTGTCGAGACCGGTGACCGCCGAGATGCCGGCGAGGGTGATGACGACCCCGATGAGGCCGAAGCGAAACAGCTCCCCCGAGGTGTCCATGCCGGTGAGGCGGGTGATCCCCGCCGAGAGTTGCATCACGCCATAGCCCAGGGTGGTGGCGATGCCGAAGATGGTGCCCACCAGGGCGAAGACGTCCACCGCGTGGCCGAGCGGCCCGTGGATCTTCTCCTTGAAGATGGGATAGAGGCCGGAGCGGATGGTCAGGGGCAGGTTGTAGCGAAAGCCGAAGTAGGCCAGCACCAGGCCGACGATGGCGTAGATGGCCCAGGCGTGAAAGCCCCAGTGGAAGAAGGTGGTGACCATGGCCTCGCGAGCGGCCACCTGGGTCAGGGGCGTCGCTTGGGGCGGGGAGACGAAGTGACTCATGGGCTCGCCCACCCCGAAATACATGAGCCCTATCCCCATCCCGGCGGCGAACAGCATGGCGAGCCAGGAGGTGAAGCTGAACTCCGGGCGGGCATCGTCCGGCCCGAGGCGAATGTTGCCAAAGTGGCTGAAGGCGATCACCAGCAGCAGGATCAGGAACATGCCGACCACCAGCACATAGAACCAGCTGAAGTGCTGGGCTATCCAGCTCTGGCCGCTGCCAAAGAAGCGGGCGGCGGCCTCCGGGGCCAGGGAGCAGATGGCCAGCAGCGCCAGGATGAAGAGCAGACCCGGGATGAAGATGGGCAGCGACAGGGTGCATCTGGGAGGGCGAGGAGCGTTCATGGGACACCTTTGGGTGGAAGGACTCAAGACACTATAGGCCCCTCGGGTGCAAAGCAGACAAGGGGTGGACGGCGAGTGACGGGGTCAACGGCCATGATCACCGTGGGGGAGGCACTCGTCGTCCTGTTTTTTTCATCGTATTTTATGCCTTTAAATCAGATGGTTACCGCTTTCTTGTTTGTTAATAGCGAGTTGATGCCGTTTTTTGGGAAATCTTTTCCCCCCTCGTCCGGCTCTATTGAACGTAGCCGGATGAGATGCGCCGGAGACATCACTCTCGACAACAAGGAATAGAGACATGAACGTGAAAAAAAGTACTGCCATCGCCTCTGCCATGACGGGTCTGCTGGCCCTGGGTGCCCAGTTCATCGCCGCGCCGGCCATGGCTGCGGATGACAAGGAGAAGTGCTATGGCGTGGTCAAGGCGGGCAAGAACGACTGCGCCACCAAGGGTGGATCCTGCGCCGGCACCGCCAAGATGGATGCCCAGGGGGATGCCTTCGTGGTAGTGCCCAAGGGGCTGTGCGAGAAGCTCGCTGGCGGGTCCCTGCAACCCAAGTAAGCCACATGCCATGGTGTGGCGCCCGCCACATCATGGCCCTATCTATTGAGAGCCCAGCCATGAACCCCTTGATCGGTATCGGTTTACGCCCCCCGCACTACGACGAGATCCGCCACACCCTACCCGGAGTGGGCTGGCTTGAGGTACACAGCGAAAACTACTTCGAGCGCCACAGCCAGGGCTTCGAGGTGCTGGCGGATCTTGCGAGGCACTACCCCGTGAGCCTTCACGGAGTCGGCATGTCGCTGGGCTCCGCCGATCCTCTCGATGCCGGGCACCTGCGCCAACTGGCGGCTCTGGTGGCGGCCATCTCGCCGGTGCGGGTGTCGGAGCACCTGAGCTGGGGCAGCATCGGCGGGCGCTATTTCAACGATCTGCTGCCCATGCCCTACACCCGGGCCGCTCTTTTGCACATGAGCGACAAGATAGATCGGGTGCAGCAGACACTGGGCAGACAACTGCTGATCGAGAATCCCTCCTCCTACCTGCAACTGGCGGGGGAGATGGGGGAGGCCGAGTTTCTGGCCGAGCTGGCTGGGCGCAGCGGCTGCGGCGTCCTGCTCGATCTCAACAACCTCCATGTGAGTGCGGTCAATCACGGCCTGGAGGTGGACGACTATCTGGCGACTATCGACCTCGACACGGTCGGCGAAATTCACCTGGCCGGTTTTACCGAGAAGCACCTGCCTCAGGGGCCCCTCTATATCGATACCCACAGCACCCCCGTGGCCGAGCCCGTCTGGGCGCTCTACGAGCAGGTCTGCCAACAGCGCGCCATCCCCACCCTGATTGAATGGGATCTGGCGATCCCCCCGCTGCCGGTGCTGCTGGGAGAGGCGCAGCGTGCCAGCGAGATCCTGAGCGCGGCGCAGCAAACATCCAGGGAGGCCGCCCATGTCTGAGCGTGTTTCCCCGCAAGGTACTTTTGCGAGCGGGCTGCTCGGGGAGGCCACTTATGTCTGAGCTTGTTTTCCCGCAAGGCCCTTTTGCGAGCGGTCTGCTCGGGGAGGCCGCCCATGTGTGAGCTTGCTTCCCTGCAACGCGCTTTTGCGAGCGGTCTGCTCGGCCAGGATGATGCCATCCTCGGGCACATCCAGCCGGGACGCTTTGCCCCCGACGCCCTGTTGCAGATCTATCGCAACAACTTCATCCTCGGCCTCACCGAGGTGCTCGCCAGCAGCTACCCCGCGGTACGCGCCATGGTTGGCGAGACCTTCTTTGAGGCTGCGGCACGAGGGTTCGTGCTGGCGGCACCTCTGGAGGAGGGGAGCGTCATGGACTACGGGGAGGGCTTTGGCGACTGGCTGGCACGCTTGCCCACCACGGCCGCGTTGCCCTGGCTCGGGGATCTGGCCCGCTTCGAGTGGGGGCTGGAGCGGGTCTCGCTGCTTGCACCAGAGACGCGGCGCTGGCCCGCCGAGCGGCTTGCCGCCATGACCCCTGAGCACTGGGTGCGGCTGGTGCTGCATCCTGCCTGCGATCTGCTGCTCCTGGAGAGCCCCCATCCGGTGCTGGCGCTCTGGCAGATGGCCCTGCACGGCGGTGAGACGGTCAGAGAGCTGGATGCTGTCTGCTCCCTGGCACTCAAGAAACGCCCCGGACACCGGGTCGACCCCATTCCCCTGGATGCCGCCGCCTGGCGTCTGCTGCAAGGCTGCCTGCAGGGCAGGCCGCTGGCCAGCCTGCTGGCTCAGGATCCCGCCATGGCCGAACACCTGGCCCCCCTCATCACCCTCGACCTGCTGGTCGATCTGGAGCTTGCCCCATGACAACGCAACCCCTTGCCAGGCCCCTTGGCCCCCTTGTTGAACGCATCTTGCCCTGGTGCAGCGGTGGCCTGTTGCTGCTTGCCAGGCTCTGGGTCGCCACCATTTTTCTGCGATCCGGCTGGCTCAAGTTCACGGCCTGGGACAGCACCCTCTATCTGTTCGAGTTCGAATATCAGGTGCCCCTGCTGCCCTGGCAGTGGGCGGCCTATGCGGGCACGGCGACCGAGCTGTTGCTGCCCCTCTTCCTGCTGGCGGGCCTCTTCACCCGTCCGGTCGCCTTGCTGCTGTTTGGCTTCAACGCCATGGCGGTCATCTCCTACCCGGCCCTCTGGGCGGGGGGCTTTCACGATCACCAGTTGTGGGGCTGGATGCTGCTGACCCTGGCCGTGTGGGGGGCGGGCCCCCTGGGGCTCGACAGCTGGCGCCTTGCCCGTCGCTCGCCTCCGGCGTAAGGTGGCCGCACACGAGCCCTGACTGACGGGCGGGAAAGGAATGCAAAGGAGAAGAGATGAAGGTACGCGAGGCCCTGGCGGCCGATATTCCCGCCCTGACGACACTGCGCATGGCGCTCTTTTGCGAGGTGGGGGAACTTGCCCGGCCCGATGAGGATCCGGTCCTCAGGGAGGCGACGCAGGCCTACTTCATGCAGGCGCAGGAAGAGGGCAGCGCCCGTAGCTGGGTGGTGGAAGAGGAGGGCGAGGTGGTGGCGTGCGCCACCCTGGCACTCTTCGTGCGCCCGCCCTACCCGGGCAATCTGGCGGGGCGGGAAGGGTACCTGCTCAACATCTACACCCGGCCGGCCTGGCGCAGACGGGGAATGGCGAACGCCCTGCTGGTGGCCATGGTGGCGTATGCCCGCGAGCAGCAACTGGGCAAGCTGTGGCTCCATGCCAGCAGTGATGGGCGCGCTATCTACGAACGGTTCGGCTTTGCCGGCAATCCCGCCTGCCTCGAGTGCGTACCTGGCCGTTAGCCTCCTCTTTTTCTGCACCGGGTTGATCCTCTTTCACAAGGGCTGCGTACTGTGAGCCCTTGGCGGCATCGCCGCTTTTCTATACACTGCGCGCCCCATTCGTTTCAGTCGTCCGACCACTTATGTCGGCGCTGGCGGTGCCGATACCCTCTGTGGGTGAGGCCGTGGTGCCCATGGGGATGGTCAACGAGGAAGAAGTGTCATGTTCAATCAGAAGCTCAAAGCGCAGTTGCAGGCATGCCAGACCCGGCTCGACGAGGAGCAGGGCATCATAGAGGCGATCAAGGCGGGTGCCGCCACCGTCATCTTCAGCCCGGAGGGGATCATCCAGGAGGCGAGCACTCCTTTCCTGGCCCTGATGGGATATGGTGCCGCCGAACTGATTGGGCAGCCCCACAGCCAGCTCTGTCCAAGGGCCTGGGGGGAGTCCGGTGACTATCGCCAGTTCTGGCGGCGTCTCGCTCAGGGGGAGGTGCAGTCAGGCACCTTCGAGCGCGTGAACCGGCAGGGGGAGACGCGCTGGCTGGAGGCGACCTATTTCCCGGTGAAGCACCAGGGCCGGGTGACCCGGGTACTCAAAATTGCCAGCGACGTCACCGAACAGCACCTGCGGCTGGAGCGACTCGAGGGGCTCACCGAGGCGCTGGACCGCTCCCGGGCCATGATCGAGTTCACCCCGAACGGCGACATCCTCCATGCCAATGCCAACTTCCTGAGCGTCATGGGTTACACCCTGGGGGAGATCGCGGGCAGGCACCATAGGATCTTCTGTGACGAGGCCTTTCTGCGCGAGCAGCCCCGCTTCTGGGAGGAGCTGGCCCGGGGCCAGTTCAAATCCGGCCTCTTCATGCGCCACAACAGCCGGGGGCAGGCCGTCTGGCTGGAGGCGACCTACAACCCCATCCGGGATGGCAGCGGCAAGGTGGTGCGGGTGGTGAAGTTCGCCAGCGACATCACCGCGCGCATCGAGCAGAACCACGCCACCCGGGAGGCGGCCCGCCTGGCCCACAGCACCGCCCAGGAGACCCTGCACAGCGCAGAGGAGGGGGCGGGCTTGCTGCGCGCCGTGGTGCAGACCTCTTCCCTCATCGCCTCCCAGGTGGATGAGGCCATCGCCCTCATCGGCCAGCTCAACGAGCAGTCCAGAAGCATCGAGGCCATCGTCTCGACCATCAGCGCCATCGCCGATCAGACCAATCTGCTGGCCCTGAACGCCGCCATCGAGGCGGCGCGGGCAGGGGAGCAGGGGCGCGGGTTTGCGGTGGTGGCGGACGAGGTGCGACAGCTGGCCGCCCGCACGTCGCTCTCTACCGACGAGATCGCCAGGGTGGTGCAGAAGAACCGCGAGCTGACCGCCAGGGTGACCGACGACATGGCCGGGGTGGCGGGCAGCGCCGAACTCGGCAAGCAGCAGATCGCCGGGGTGGACAAGCTGATGAGCGAGATCCACCAGGAGGCGGACAGAGTCTCCCAGACGGTGTCGGCCCTCTCCATCTGAGGGGCTGACCGCAAGATTGCCAACAGAGTGAGCGATCGGACGGCCAGGCTGAACCCTGGCTGTATGACGCCCTCCTTCGTCATTGTGCCGCCCGCCCCCCTTGTTTAGGCTGCCGCCTCCTTTTTATTGAGCAGGTAGACAACAATGGCAGTACGACAGAGAGGCAGGGCACTGGCCCTGCTGCTGGGAATGGGGGCGAGCCTGGGGCTCGGTGGTTGCATGGGCCAGATGGGCCTCTCCTCCATGGTGACCAAGGGCAACCTCAGCGTGGTGGACAACCGCTACGGCCGTGCCGGCGTCTTCGTGCTGCTCTCCCCCGTCTATGGCCTGGCGGCCACGGCGGATCTCTTCGTGTTCAACACCATCGAATTCTGGTCCGGCAAGAACCCCATTACCGGCAAGTCGCCCGCCCTGGTGGATCAGAAGAGCGATGCGATCATCAAGGTGAACCAGCACCTGGATCCTGCCCTCAACCAGGTGCCGCTGGCCCTGCTGCCCCAAGGGGTGCGCGAGGTACAGGTGAGCTACCCGGACGAGCGCACCGCCCAGATGGAGATCCACTACATCGACGGTCAGCGCAGCCTGATGCGGGGGGAGATGCGCGGGGAGCGGCTGGATCTCTATCTGGACGACAAACTGGTCTCGACCCTGAGCCGCGAGCAGCTCGATGCGGCGGCAAGCCGGGGAGCGGTGCAGGCATAATTTGTCGCGCCCCTGATCCTTTACTCCCGACAAATGCTATACATGCCTGCGGGCAAGTACGCCCCGATGTAGAGGGAGTGGGCTATGACGGTAAACGGGTTGCGTTTGGCAGAGCTGATTGGTTCTCTCAGTCATGCCCTGGACATGACGGAAGGGCAGCCGAGAGGCCACTGTATCCGCTGCTGCTGGATAGGCTCTCGTCTGGGGGAGCAACTGGGACTGAATGCCCGGCAGCGCCACGACCTCTATTACACCCTGTTGCTCAAGGATCTGGGGTGCAGCAGCAATGCTGCCCGCATCTGCGAGCTCTATCTCACCGACGATCTTCACTTCAAGCGCGACTTCAAGCTGGTGGATGGCTCCCTCTCCGAGGTGGTCAACTTCGTGCTGGGCCACACCGGCTTGCAGGCGGATCTGCTGGGCCGTTTTCGCAGCCTGTTCCACATCTTTCGCAACGGGGATCAGATAGCCAACGAGCTGATCCTGACCCGTTGCCACCGGGGAGCGGACATCGCCCGCCAGTTGCGTTTCAGCGACGAGGTGGCCCAGGGGATCCTCTCCCTGGATGAGCACTGGAGCGGCAAAGGGCGGCCGCAACAACTGGCGGGGGAGGCCATCCCGCTCTTCTCCCGCATCGCCCTGCTCTGTCAGGTGGTGGACGTGTTTCACGCCGCCGCCGGGCCGGACGCGGCGATGAGGGAGCTGCGCGAGCGCAGCGGCAACTGGTTTGATCCCGCCCTGGTCAATGCCTTCGAGGCGCTGGCAGACGAGGCCTTCTGGCAAGGGCTGGCGGATCCCGCGTTGGCGGAGCGGGTCTTCGCCCACCCGGCGGGGCAGGGGGAGGTGGCGCTGGATGAGGATTATCTGGATGAGATTGCTGCGGCCTTCGGCCAGGTGGTGGACTCCAAGAGCCCCTATACCGCCGGGCACAGCGGCAGGGTGGCGCTCTATACCGACATCCTCGCCGCCCAGATGGGGCTGTCCGAGCCACGGCGACGCTGGCTCAAGCGGGGTGCCCTGCTTCACGATGTGGGCAAGCTCGGGGTGAGCAACGCCATCCTCGACAAGCCGGGCAAGCTTGACGAGCAGGAGTGGGCGGCGGTGCAGATGCATGCCGCCTACACCGAGGAGATCCTGGGCCGCATCGGCGCCTTCGAGGAACTGGCCCTGGTGGCTGGTGCCCACCATGAGCGACTCGACGGCAAGGGCTACCCCAAGGGGCTCAAGGGGGAGGCGATCACCCTGGAGACGCGCATCATCACCACCGCCGACATCTTCGATGCCATCACCGCCAAGCGTCCCTATCGGGATGCCATCCCGGTGCCGCGGGCCCTGGAGATGATGGCGGAAAACCTGGGCACGGCCATCGACCCCGACTGCTTTGCCGCCCTGAAGGCGGGGATAGAGGACTTTTCCCTCTACCTCACTCCGGAGCAGCCCCTGGCTCGTGCAAGCTAAGGCGCGAGCCCGAGACAAACAAGCCCCGCATCGGCGGGGCTTTTTTGTGGGCGGTTGCAGGAGGCGCGATCAGGGGCGGGCCGAGGGCTTGGCATAGGGTTGCAGCACCAGCCCCAGCAGGCGATGGAGGTGGGCGAGCTGCTCGATGAGATGGAGATTGAGCCAGAGGTAGCCGCCAAGGGTGGAGTCGTGTCCCTGGCCTGGTGCCTGGCTTGCGTCCCCATCGAGCCGGGCGGCGGCGGCTTGCAGGCGGCCGATGGCCTGGTCGGCCGCTGTGGTATCGCCGCTCTTGAGCATGAGGGCGAGTTCGGTGAGTACCGACTCCGTCGCCTGCTGGCAGGCGCGAAGCCCCGGGTGGCTCTGCATCAGGAAGTGGCTCTGGCGATCCCGCCAATAGGTGTTGGCCAGCATCTCCAGGGTGCAGACGCTGTTGCGAAGGGTGGTCTGGGTCGCCTCGAACAGCGGGCTGCCAAGGCGGGTCTCCTTGACCGCCGGGGCCAGCAGGGGGCGCAGGCTGACTATTTTGGCGAGCAGGCGGGCATGGCTTCGGGTGAGCCTGGGGCGCTCCAGCACGTTGGGGGAGAGGTGGGTGTGGTAGAGCCGCCCCGCCTGCTGCAGGGTGTCGTGCATCTGCAGACGCCAGTGGGTATAGGCCCGCTGGGGGTAGATGCTGCAAAACAGCAGGGCCAGCACCGACCCCAGGATGACGTCGCCGCTGCGCCAGAGCGCGGTCTCGATGTCCCCGGGCACCCCGCCGACGATGACCCCCAGGGTGATGCCGATGAGCAGCCCCACATAGGGGCGCTTGCCGAGCGCCAGGTAGCCGCACAGGAACATGATGGCGCAGCACCAGGCCAGCATCAGGGGCAGGGAGTAGAGCTCCAGATAGAGGGCCACCACCCCGCAGGCGGCGCCAAAGACGGTGCCCACCACCCGTTGCAGGGCGCGCGACAGCACGTTGCCCCAGAACGAGATGGGGCCCATCACCACCACCAGGGTGATGAGGGGCCAGGTGCTCTCCGGCAGCTTGAGCTCCCGGGTCAGCAGGAAGGTGAGGGTGAAGGCCAGGGCGATGCGCAGGCCGTGGACCAGGCGGTAGCGGCCATAGATGAGCAGATCGAAGCGGGAGAGTGGGGCATTGAGGCGCAAGGGCGTTCTCTTATCTCGGGTCAGGGTTGTGAGGATAGCAAGGGGGACGGCATTCGCCTTGACCTGCGTCGTTTCTCCGGTTCATACGGGCGCACCTGTCGGCAGGCGCACCATGACCCGCTCGCCGGGGGGAAGGGCTGCGCTACCCGGCGCCCGTTCGATGCGGCAGTTGGCACTGTCGTGGCCCCCATCCACCGGGCGCACCAGCAGGGTGCCCGCCTCGTCCTGACTGAGCAAGCCGGGCACAACGCCCTGCTCTGCCGATGGGGGCAGGGCCGCCAGCAGCCGGGCGCAGAGGCGAAGGGGCGGCGGGGCCTGACGGGGTTCGTGCGGGGGCAACCGGGCGCAGATGAAGTCGGCGATGGCCTCCAGATCCTCGAAGGGGAACCGGGGCAGGGTCGTGGCCTGGGGAGCGTCGCTCACGAGGGCGACGATGTCAGGATCCTCGGGGAAGAGCAGGGGCCGGCCGATGGCGGCGCGATACAGCTCCACCTTGGGAAAGCGCCTGTGCTTGAACCCCTCGACCAACAGCAGATCCAGGGCGCTCGCATCGAAGCGGGCCAGCAGTGCCTCGAAGGGGGGCTCCCCCTCCGGGGTCTCCCGGATCAGGGCATGGCGCCGGTCGGAGGCCGCCATCACCTGGGTGGCGCCCGCCTGGCGCAGGCGGTGGCTGTCCTTGCCGGGCTGGTCCATGTCAAAGGCGTGGTGGGTGTGCTTGAGCACCCCGAGGCGCAGACCGCGCGCCACCAGGCGCGGGATGAGGCGCTCCAGCAGGGTGGTCTTGCCGGTGCCGCTCCAGGCGACGAAGCCGAGCAGGGGCAGGGGGGTCATGGCGCGCCCCCTTCCCGCAGCCTCGCCTCCCAGGCGGCGAGATCGCTCGGGCTGTTGAGGTTGACGAAGGCGTCGTGCAGATCGGCAAAGGGCACCACCGCCATCCGGTGGCGGGCAAACCAGGCCCCGGTCTTGCGCTCCCCGTCCGCCAGCGCCTGTTGCAGAGAGGGGCGCAGGGCGCGGCGCAGCAGGGCGACCACGGGCTGGAGGTGCTCTCCGTCGTGGGCCACCACCAGATCGGTGTCCGGGGTGATGGCGGCGCGAAAGCGGGTCATCAGATCAAGGGGCAGGGCGGGGCCGTCACAGGGGACGAACAGCACCCAGTCGTGACGGGCCGCCGTCAGCCCCGCCAGCATGCCGGCCAGCGGCCCCTGGAAGTCGGCCTGCGCGTCCCCGATGACGGGAGCAAGCTGCCGGTAGCGAGCCTGGCTGCGGTTGGCGTTGATCAGCACCTCGTCCACCTGGGGGCGCAGGCGGGTCAGCACGTGTTCGATCAGGGGAGTGCCCGCGAGGGGCACCCAGCCCTTGTCATCGCCCCCCATGCGGGTGGCGCGACCGCCCGCGAGGATGACGCCGCTGACGAGAAAAGCGGGGGAAGAGGAAGGGGTCATGGTGCTCCGTTGCTCGCAAAGGGATGCCCACAGGGGCGTGTCGGGATCTTGCGCCAAGGCGGGCGCGGGAGCAACCTTCGGCTGCCCCGGCAAAGGCGCCTTTGGCCGCAGGGTTTGTCCAAGCTCACAAAACCGGATCGGCAAACGTCATATGATCCCCAGCATTCTGAGTCTTGCTCTCCTGCCTGATGGCAACTTCATGTAAATCAAAGAGAATGACTATGGCTACCGGACAATATCTGCTGTGGAAAGATGCACAGGGTCACGATTTTCGCCCCGTTGCACTGACGGGCACCAATCTGCTCAACGATCGCAACCTCAACAAGGGCACCGCCTTCACCGAACAGGAACGGGCCGATTTTGAGCTGGGCGGCCTCTTGCCGCCCCAGGTGCAGACCTTCGAAGCCCAGCTGGAGCGGGTCTATGAGGCCTTCCTGAGCGCTTGCAGCGACATCGAGAAGTACCAGAACCTGCGAGCCTTGCAGGATCGCAACGAAACCCTGTTCTACGCCCTCCTGTCCCGCCACGTGGAGGAGATGACCCCCTACATCTACACCCCGACCGTGGGCAAGGCGTGCCAGGAGTTCAGCCACCGCTTCCAGAAGCCGCGCGGCCTCTACATCACCCCGAAGAACGTCGATGACATGGGCTCCCTCGCCCGCCACATGGATGCCAAGGCGGTGCGCATCATCGTCGTGACCGACAGCCAGGGGATCCTCGGCATCGGCGATCAGGGGGTGGGGGGCATGGGCATTCCCATCGGCAAGCTCGCCCTCTATACCCTGGGGGCGGGCATCCACCCCGCCTGCTGCCTGCCCATCGCGCTGGACGTGGGCACCGACAACCAGGCGCTGCTGGATGACCCCATGTACCTGGGTCAGCCCCACAGGCGCATTCGCGGCAAGGAGTACGACGACTTCATCGACAAGTTCGTGGCCGGGGTCAAGCGCCACTTCCCCAACGCCGTGTTGCAGTGGGAGGACTTCAGCAAGTCCAACGCCTTCAACAACCTGGCCCGCTACCAGCAGGCGCTGCCGTCGTTCAACGACGACATCCAGGGCACCGGGGCCGTGGTGCTGGCGGGCATCATAGGGGCCGTCAAATCCAAGGGGGAAACCCTGGGCCAGCAGCACTACCTGGTCTACGGGGCCGGTGCTGGCGGGGTCGGGGTGGCGGATCAGATCTGCGCGGGGATGATCCGCGAGGGGCTTGACCCGCAGGCGGCGCGGGATCGCATCTACATCCTGGATACCCAGGGGCTGGTGTGTGACAACCGCGAGGGGCTGGATGAGTACAAGCGCCGCTACGCCAAGCCGGGCCTCTTGCTGGCCCAGTGGGATCTGCAGGGCAAGGCGGGGCTGACCGAGGTGCTGCGCCACGTGCCCATCACAGTGCTGCTCGGCACCAGCGGCGCCGGTGGCGCCTTCCAGGAGGAGCACATCCAGCTGATGCTGACCCACTGCGAGCGCCCCATGGTGTTCCCCCTCTCCAACCCTACCGCCAACTGCGAGGCCCTGCCGGAAGACATCTTCCGCTGGAGCCAGGGGCGCGCCATCGTCGCCACCGGCAGCCCGTTCAAGGACGTGCATCATGAGGGGCAGGATTATCGCATCGGTCAGGGCAACAACGTCTTCATCTTCCCCGGCGTGGGGCTGGCGGCCATCGTCAGCCAGATCCGCGAGATAAGCCCGGACATCTTCACCACCGCCGCCTTTGCGCTCGCGGAGTGCGTGAGCGAGGCGGATCTCGCCCGGGGCACCGTCTACCCGAGGATCAGCGAGCTGCGCAACATCTCGGTGCACGTGGCGACCGCGGTGCTCAAGGATATCGTGCGCCGCGACCCCTCCCACCCGCTCATCGGTCAGGATCTGCAAGAGCACATCCTGAGCCATATGTGGGAGCCGGTCTACCTGCCGTACCGCCGGGTCTGAGGTGCGACCTGCCCGCACGTGTCGCGGGCATGACGATGCCATAGAAAAAGAGAGGGTGGCCCAGGCCACCCTCTCTTTTTTCTGCCCTGCTGTGTGTGCGGGGCAGGACGCTGCCACTTATTGAGCGGGCGGGGGCACCAGGCGGTCATCGACGCTGCCATCGCCTCGACGCTTGTTGCCATTGGCATCGACGGCGTCCACACCGTTGTCATCGACGCTGCCATTGCCTCGACGCTTGTTGCCATTGGCATCGACGGCGTCCACGCCGTTGTCGTCCACGCTGCCATCGCCTCGAAGCTTGTTGCCATTGGCATCGACGGCGTCCACGCCGTTGTCGTCCACGCTGCCATCGCCTCGAAGCTTGTTGCCATTGGCGTCGACGGCGTCCACACCGTTGTCGTCCACCCGGCCATCGCCTCGACGCTTGTTGCCATTGGCATCGACGGCGTCCACGCCGTTGTCGTCCACCCGGCCACCGGCATGACGTTCCCCGCCTGCATGCTTGTCGCCACCGCCGTGGCGATCGCCGCCAGCGTGCTGGTCGCCACCGGCATGTTCGCCCTGACCACGGTCATCGCCGCCGTGGCCGCTGTCGTCCCCGCCATTGTTTCCGTTATGGCTACTATCGCCTCCATTTCCGCTATTGTTTCCACTGTGGCTACTATTGCCCCCACCGCTGCTGTTGCTGTCTCCGCCGCTGCTGTTGCTGCCTCCGCCGCTGCTGTTGCCGCCTCCGCCGCTGCTGTTGCTGCCTCCGCCGCCGCTGTTGCCGCCTCCGCTACCACTGTTGCCGCCGCCATCCCCCCCTTTGTTGTGCACGATCAGCCCATTGGCCACATAGCTGTGGCTGCCATCGAGGATCAGGTTGAACAGCGCCGTGGCGGGCGGGGCATCAACCCAGGAGAGGGAGGCCACCAGCAGTTCGACAGGGTGCGGCGCCAGCGCCAGGTTGCCCGCGCAGCCCCCCTCTGACCAACCCAGCAGGTGCATGCCGGTAAAGAGCGGCAGCACGGCGAGGGCCGGGTTTTCGGTGCGGGTCATGGCCGGTGCGATGGCTGCCCAGCCCCGGGTGGTGAGGAAGGGGTGCTCGGCGGTGAAGAAGGGGGGCAGATGATTGAGCCCGTAGAGCCTGCGCGCCCCCAGCGCCACCCGCTCGATGGCCTGGATGCGGTTGCTCTGCCCGTGCCTGTCCCGCACCCGATCGCCGATCCGCAGGGTCTCGATGGGGCGTTCGCAGCCATCGGCCATCAGGATGCGGGTACCAGCGATGAAGCAGGACTTGGCATGGGCCTGGTTTGCCTGCCATTGGTGGTGGTCGAAGTCATAGCTCAGCGGGGTGGCGAACAGGGCCAGGGCGATGGCCGAACCCAGCAGCAGCCGGCGCTGGCTGGGTTTGAACGAGGGCAGTGACATGGGGAACTCCTTGTCGGTGTGGGGTCACGCCTTCGAGTATAGAGAGGGGGTTGTGGTGATATCTGCGTCGACCAGTTGAAAGCCTTGTCATGTCAACTCACCGGAAAAACGATTGGCGTTGGCCATAAAAGTGCGTAAAATCGCTTCCTCGATGCTTGTAGCAGCGAATCCCGCCTAAAAAGCCAGTTTCATGCCCTCCCCAAGCAGTAAAAGGCAACAAATGACGCCGTTTGGCCCGTTGGCTGCCTTGAAAACGTCTTGTGATGACTGAAAAGTGTCAAATATCCCTGTCAGTTATCAAAAAATTAAGGATACCCATGTTTTCCTTGGTCAAGCAAAGCGTCGCCGGGCTGCAAATTCTGTTTGTCGCCTTCGGTGCCATGGTGCTGGTGCCCCTGCTCACCGGTCTGAACCCCTCCATGGCCCTGCTTGGCGCCGGTGTAGGCACCCTGCTGTTCCAGCTCTGCACCCGTCGTCAGGTGCCGATCTTCCTCGGCTCCAGCTTCGCCTTCATCGCCCCCATCATCTATGCCACCCAGACCTGGGGCCTGCCCTCCACCATGTTCGGTCTGTTTGCCGCGGGCTTCATGTATTTCATCCTGGCGGCCATCATCCGCGCTCGTGGCATGGGCTTCGTGCACAAGCTGCTGCCCCCCGTGGTCATCGGTCCCGTCATCATGGTGATCGGCCTGTCGGTGGCCCAGGTAGCCTGCAACATGGCCATGGGCCGTGCCGGCGGTGAGCAGGTGGTGCCTGCCACCACGGCGCTGACCCTGGCGGGGATCTCGCTGGCGGTCACCCTGATTGCCGCCGTGTTCTGCAAGGGCTGGATCAAGCTCATCCCCATTCTGTGCGGTGTCATCGCCGGTTATGTTTCTGCCGTGCTGATGGGCCAGGTGAGTTTCGACGGCATGGTCAACGCCCCCTGGCTGGCGTTGCCCCACTTCGAGACCCCGGAGATCAACTGGGCCGCGGCCCTCTTCATGCTGCCGGTGGCCATCGCCCCCTGCATCGAGCACATCGGCGGCGTGCTGGCCATCGGCGGCGTGACCGGCAAGGACTACACCAAGGATCCCGGCCTGCACCGCACCCTGGCCGGTGACGGCATCGGCGTCTGCTTCGCCGGTTTCATCGGTGGTCCCCCCGTCACCACCTATGCGGAAGTGACCGGCGCCGTGATGATCACCCGCAACTTCAACCCGGTCACCATGACCTGGGCCGCGGTGTTCGCCATCATTCTGGCCTTCTTCGGCAAGTTCAACGCCCTGCTCACCTCCATCCCCATGCCGGTGATGGGCGGCATCATGCTGCTGCTGTTCGGATCCATCGCCGCCATCGGTCTCAAGACCCTGGTGGAGTCCAAGGTGGATCTGGGGCTGTCCCGCAACATCGCCATCGTGGCGGTGACCCTGACCGTGGGTGTCGGCGCCCTGGAGATGAAGATCGGTGACTTCGCCCTGGCGGGCGTGGGGCTGGCCTCGGTGGCGGCGATCCTGCTGAACCTCATCCTGCCCCAGCACTCCGAAACGGGTGCCATGGAGAGCGCCAAGGATTAAGCGCCTGGCTTGCTGTACGTTGAGATGATGAAAAAGAGGCCACCTTCGGGTGGCCTCTCTTTCTTTGCCTGCGTACCACTGAACCCGGCCTCCCATGTGAAGCGGCTACACTCAGGGGCACCATTGACGGGAGAGGACGAAAGGATGAAGAGGGCATGGATCCTGGCCCTGCTGGGGCTGATGGGGAGCGGCGCGGCCGAGGCCGGTGCGGTGCGCTACGAGGTCGAAGGCAAGCCGTTCGAGGGCTATTACCTGGCGGCTGCCGACAAGGAGGCCCCTCTGGTGGTGCTGGTGCACGACTGGGACGGGCTCAACGATTACGAGATCAAGCGGGCCGAGATGCTGGTGGCCCTGGGCTACAGTGTCTTTGCCGTCGATTTGTTCGGTGCCGGGGTCAGGCCGAGCACGGTGGAAGACAAGAAGCGCCTCACCGGGGCCCTCTATCAGGACAGGACCAGGATGCGCTCCCTGCTGCAAGGAGGATTGGCGGAGGCGGGCAGGCAGGGGGGGCGGCTCGACAATGCGGTGGCCCTCGGTTACTGCTTCGGCGGCGCCGCCGTGCTGGAGATGGCCCGCAGCGGGGCGGATCTCAAGGGGGTAGTGAGCGTACACGGCGGGCTGGAGACCCCGGCCGGGCAGGACTACAAAGAGGTGAAGGGAGAGTTGCTTGTCCAGCACGGCAGCGCCGACGAGGCGGTCTCTCTGGGTCAGTTTGCGGCGCTGGTGGCCGAGCTGGAGAGCGCCGGGGTGAAGCACGAGGCGACCAGCTACAGCGGCGCTCCCCACGCGTTCAGCGTTTTTGGCTCGGACAACTACCGCGCCGATGCCGATGCCAAGTCCTGGCAGCGTTTCACCGGTTTCCTGAAGGAGGTGACCGGCTCCTGAGGGGGCCGGTTCACGCAGGCCATGGCAGTGCCATGGCTTTTTTTATGCCCGTTTTTCGCCATCTCAGGGGAGGGCGAGCACCCTCACCCACATGGCCCCCTTGCCCACCTCGCTCCGTGGGCCCGGGGTGAGCAGACCGCTTTCGGGGTCGATGGCATGCAGCGCCACCTCGTGGGATTGCTGCCCGGTCGCGATGAGCCAGTGGCCGCTGTGGTCGATGGCAAAGCCCCGGGGACAGGCCTCGGTCGGGAAGTGGCCGAGGGGGGTGAGGGCGCCATCCTGGGGGGAGACGCCGAACAGGGTGAGCAGGCTGCTGGCCCGTTCGCTGGTGTAGAGAAAACGTCCATCCGGGGTCAGGTGCAGGTCGGCGCCCCAGCGCTCCCCCTCATAGCCTGGGGGCAGCATGTCCAGGCTCTCGCGCGCCACTATCTGTCCGTCCGCCTCCCTGTGGTAGCGATTGAGGGTGGCATCGAGTTCGTTGAGGCAATAGAGATCGCCGTTGTCCGGGTGCAGGGCCAGATGGCGGGGCCCGGCGCCGGGGGCGGTGTGAATGTCCCCCAAGGGATGGGGAACCAGCTTCTCGTCCACCAGGGCAAAGCGGCGCACCCTGTCCTCCTTCAGGCAGGCCACCAGCAGCTCCTGCTCCCCGTTTTGCCCCGCAAGCCAGGTGACCGAGTGGGCCGCCATCAGGTGGTCGAGACGCTGGTGAGGGGGCTGCATCCGGCCCGCCTGATCCTGGCGGGAGACGGTGACGTGGTTGAAGGCGTAGGAGGCGGCAAAGAAGAGGCGGCCGCTCCCATCGGTGCAGGTATGGGAGGCGCTGCCGAGCAGCGGCGCCGAGGTCGAGGCCCCGAGCCGCCCATCGGCGGCGATGGGGAAGCTCAGCACCCGAAAATCGGGGCGCACCCCCGCATGGAGCCAGCGCCGGTCCGGGCTGATGACCAGGGGCTGCACCTCGCCGCCGGTCTGCACTTCCTGCAGCGGGGCGAGGGTGCCTGCCTCGAGGCGAAACACATGGATCAACCCGCTCACCGGGTTGGCCACATAGACCACTTGTTGCATTGCATCTCCTTTGCGACGGCCATCCGTCGGGTCAAGGGAAAGGGGAGTCCCGGCGTCTCAGGCGGGGATCAGGATCTCGCGAATGACGGGCACCACTGACAGTGCCAGCAGGGCTGCCATCACCTGGTTGAAGCGGCGACGGGCAAGATCGTTTGCCAGCCAGCGCTTGAGCAGGGAACCGCACAGGAGCCAGAGTCCGACACAGGGGAAAGAGACGATGAAGAAGGTCAGGGCGATGACGAGGTGCTGTTCAAAAGGGTCGCTCCCCGCGCTGGTGAAGGCGGCGATGGCACCGGTGGCAACCACCCAGGCCTTGGCATTGACCCACTGGAACAGGGCACCCTTGAAAAAGCCGAACGGGCGGGCCCCGTTGCTGTCAGTCATCCCGTCCGTCGGGCGGGCGATGAGCCAGGCAAGATAGAGCAGATAGAGGGTGCCCGCGCACTTGATGAACATGTGGAGTTCGGGGAAGCGGGTAAAGAGCTGGCCAAAGCCCAGCCCCACCAGCAACAGCATCAGGGTGAAGCCGACGCAGATCCCCATGAGCAGGGGCAGGCTCTTGCGTATCCCGACGCTGGCGCCGGCGCTCATCACCATGATGTTGTTGGGGCCGGGGGTGACCGATGCCGAGATGGCAAAGAGCACCACGGCGTAGAGCGAGTCCATTGGGTTCCTCGTGCAGACAGTCCGTTGTCTTCCCTATATTGGGGGCGATCTGCGCTTTCCAAGGCGGGGGGCGGGCAGAAAAAAAACAGGCCCCGTGACGGGGCCTGTGAAGCGGGCGGGATCAGACGGGCTGGTTCCCTGCCGGCGGCAGCGCCGGGCGGGATTCCACCTTCTGTTCGTCTCCCTGCATGTTCTTGATGTAGACGTCCATCTGGTTGAACGCGATCTCGATGCCATGCTCGCGGAACAGCACGTCGATGCGGCGGTTCAGCTCGTCGATGGCCGGGTTGCGATCCCCCAGCTCGCTCACGAAGAAGCGCAGCTCGTGATCCAGGGTGCTGGGCCCGAAGGTGAGGAAGTAGACGATGGGGGCCGGGTCTTTCAGCACCCGGCTGTTCTCCATGGCGGCCTGCATCAACAGCTTGCGGGTCAGATCCAGATCCGAGCCATAGGCCACCCCGACCCGGGCGATGACCCGGGTGACGGTGTCGGACAGGGACCAGTTGATGAGCCGCTCTATCATCAGCTGCTGGTTCGGGATGATCACCTCCTTGCGGTCGAAGTCGGTGAGGGTGGTGGAGCGGATCCTGATCTTGTTGACCGTGCCCGAGATGGTGCCGATGGTGACGGTGTCGCCGATCCGCACCGGGCGCTCGAACAGGATGATGATGCCTGAGATGAAGTTGGAGACGATCTGCTGCATGCCGAAACCGATACCGACCGAGAGACCGGCGGCCAGCCACTGCAGCTTCTCCCACTGGACCCCGAGCATGGCGAGCGCCGTCAGGCTGCCCACCCCGATCAGGAGGTAGTTGAGCATGGTGGTGAAGGCGTAGGCCGTGCCCTGGGCGAGGCGCAGCTTGGAGAGCACCAGCACCTCCAGCAGGCCCGGCAGGTTGCGGGCCAGCGACAGAGCCGCACCAAACACGAAGAGGCCGGTCAGCACGTCGCTCAGGCTGATGGGATAGAGCACGGCGTTGGCCCCGGTCCCCTCGCTCTTGTGCCACAGCACCACGCTGTCGAGGTAGGTGAAGACCGCCACCAGATCAGACCAGAGCCAGTAGAAGGCGACGCCGAACACCAGCAGCAGCATGATGCGGGTCAGACGCAGGGACTGCTGGCTGACCTCTTCCAGATCCATGGGCTGCTCTTCGATGGCTTCGCCCCCTTCTGCATCCTCCTGGGTCTTGTGCTCCCGCTTGGCGACCGCGCGGCGATAGGCCAGACGACGGGCCGCCAGCTCAAGACCGCGCAGGGCGGTGCGATAGACCAGACCCCAGATGATGATGAGGTAGAAGGACTCGATGAGCCTGCCGGTGAGTTTCAGGGCCGTGTAGTAGTAGCCAAGGGCTGCCAGCACCATCAGGGCCACCGGCGCCAGCGCCAGGGCGACGGCGGTCAGGGTCTGCAACATGCTCGCCTCGCCCTTGATGCGGGCACGGGAGATGGGCAGCACCAGGTAGGCGGTCAGCCCCAGCAGCAGCATGGTCATGCCCTGGCCGATGACGTCGTTGCCAAGGGAGGAGGGTTCCACCACCGCCTTGGTCGACAGCATGATGAGGGGCAGCAGGGGCAGCCAGAGGTAGCGCATGCTGTTGCGCTTGGCCTGCAGCTCGTCCCGCGGCATGCGGAAGTGGGTCTCGCCGATGCCCCCCGGTCGCATCACCGACAGGTAGACGCTGAACACCAGGTAGCCGAGGGCCAGGTTCAGGGTGATCTGGAAGATGAGTTTCGGGCTCAGCAGACCGCAATAGGCGAGCAGCAGGCCGGCGGCCAGGATGAAGAGGGTGCCCGGCAGGCGTTGCAGCACGGTGAACAGCAGGGCACGGGGGGTGTGCCACTGGCTGTCCTGACGAAAACGTCCCAGATCCTTGACGATCTTCTTCTGGCGCTCGAGCAGGGTGCCGCGCTTCCACAGCAGCAGGCCCCCCACCAGCAGCAGGGGCAGTGCCAGCAGAGAGACTGCCAGCAGCATGTCGCCCCAACCGCTCCAGTCCGGTTTCAGCACCCAGTCAGAGGCCTGCTTGAAGGCCTGGGCCGGCCAGGTGATGAACCACTTGGCATCGATGGGCTTGTTGCTGCTCACCCAGAAGATGTGCTGCTGCAGGGTGAACTCGATGGAGGCATAGACCCGGGTCAGCTGCTGCTGGGTCAGTTGCAGGCTGATGGCGTTGGTGAGCTGGGCATCCATCTGGCGGTTGAGCTGATCCAGCAGGCCGATGCGGGTGTCGATGAGCTTGGCAAGGCTGGCCCTGTCTTCGTCGCTCACCGTCTCGCCGCTGCTGGCGATGAGGTTGTCCAGATACTGGTTCTTCTGGAACAGCTGGTCACGCTGCTGGCTCAGTTCGAACTGGGCCAGGTGCAGGTCGGCGATCTGCTCCTCCAGGTTCTTCACCAGGGTGGAGGGGGCCGCTTCCAGCTGCTGGTAGAGCTGATAGAGGATGCGCGAGAGCAGCAGGTTGCCCTTGAGCATCTGTACCTGTTCGTTGAGGTTGCGCTCGGTCTGGGTGCCGCGCTCCAGCATGCTCTTCGCCTGCAGGTTCTTCTGGGCCAGGGTGTTGAGGCTGTTGGTGGAGCTGATGAGTTGCTGGCTGAGCTGGTAGTTGAGCTCCTGCTCTTTTTGCACCAGGGGGTTGTCTTCGGCGGCCACCAGTTCGCCGGTCTCTTCGGCAGTCTTCTCGGTGTCCCCCAGGCGCTTGGCGCTGCTCTGCTCCTGCAATGCCTGCAGTTTCTGCTCTTCACTGGCGAGACGGGCACTCTGGTAGTCCCGTTGCTTGACCACCAGATCCTGCATGCTGGTGCGGTTGTCCAGCTCCTTTTGCAGGTTGGCCAGTTGCAGATCCAGCAGGGCCAGTTCGGCATTAAGCTTCATTTTCTCGGCGCTGCTCACCCCGTCCCCGGCGTTGAGGCGGGTGCGGATCTCCTGGCTGCGCTGATAGGCGCGGCTCATGCTGGCCTGGGCCCGCTCCGGCAGGGTCTGCAGGTTGGTGATCTGGCTGCCGATGGTGCCAAGGGCCTCCTGGGCCGCCTGCATGTTGGCCATGATCTCGGGTTGGCGGGCATCGAGCTCCGCCAGGCTCATGGTGGCGTATTCGCTCTTGAGCTGCTCCGGGCTCTTGCCCTGGGTCAGGGCGTCGAGCTTGGCGCCGATCTCCTTGAGCTCTGTCGGCAGGGTGCGCAGGCGTTCGCTCTGGGTTTTGGCCTTGCTCTTCTCCTTGTCGATGCTGTCGAGGAGGGAGAGGGTGTCAGTCAGGAACTTCTGGTCCGCCTGCTGGCTGGCCGTGGGGGTGTCCGATTTGCCGAGGGCGTCGAGCGCCCGCTGCACGATGGCGCGCTGGGGCAGATCCTGCGCCAGGGTGCTCGGGGTCCAGAAGGTAATGAGTAAACAGAGCAGCGGCAGCAGGGTGGCCGAGGCTCTTTTGAAGCGTGTTGAGAGCATAAAGCGTCCGGGTGATTATGCGATGTTCGGGGGATTTTCCACCAGGGTAAAATCCGCGTGGATTCTAGCACCGGCGCAAGAGGGGCAGCAGGGGGAGAGATAAAAAAAAACGGCGCCCGCAGGCGCCGCTTTCATCGGTTCAGGACTGATTACAGTACGTGAACGGAAGCGGTGTTGGTGGTACCGCTCGGTACCAGGGCACCGGAGACCATGACAACCACGTCACCCTTCACGCCCATGCCGATTTCCAGCGCAGCTTCTTTGCCGATGCGATAGAAGTCGTCGGTGGAGGCGATGGAGTCAACCACGTGAGCAACCACACCCTTGGTCAGCACCAGCTGGGCAGCGGTCTTCTTGTTGGTGGTGATGGCCAGGATCCAGGCTTTCGGGAAGTACTTGCGGATGGCCTTGGCAGACTTGCCGCCTTCGGTGGCAACCACGATCAGCGGGGCGTCCAGCTTCTCGGAGGTCTCTACCGCGCCTTTGCAGACCGCTTCGGTGATGCGCAGCTTGTTGCTGTCGTTGGCAGCAGACAGGTTGGACGGCATCACGGCATCGGTACGCTCACAGATGGTGGCCATGATGGTCACGGCTTCCAGCGGGTACTTGCCCTTGGCGGACTCACCGGACAGCATGACTGCGTCGGTACCGTCCAGGATGGCGTTGGCCACGTCGCCAGCTTCGGCGCGGGTCGGACGCGGGTTCTTGATCATGGAGTCCAGCATCTGGGTGGCGGTGATGACCACTTTGCGGGCTTTGTTGCACTTCTCGATGATCATCTTCTGGGCGAAGATCACTTCTTCTACCGGGATCTCGACACCCATGTCGCCACGGGCAACCATGATGCCGTCGGAGACAGCCAGGATCTCGTCGAAGTTGTCCAGGCCTTCCTGGTTTTCGATCTTGGAGATGATCTGGATGTTCTCGCCGCCGTGGGCTTTCAGGTGCTCACGGATTTCCAGCACGTCTTCTTTCTTGCGAATGAAGGAAGCGGCAACGAAATCAACGCCTTGCTCGCAACCGAAGATGAGGTCGCGCTTGTCTTTCTCGGCCAAGGCCGGCAGCTTGATGGAGACGCCCGGCAGGTTGATGCCCTTGTTCTCGCCCAGGTCACCGTTGTTGAGCACTTTACAGATCACTTCGCGCTCGGTGATTTCGATGACGTCCAGGCCAATCAGGCCGTCGTCAACCAGGATGCGGTTGCCGACGCGCAGGTCGCTGGCAAAACCGGCATAGGTGACGGCGACTTTGTCTTTGTTGCCCACCACGGTCTGGTCGGTGGTGAAGGTGAAGGTCTGGCCGGCGACCAGGGAGACGTCGTTGCCGCCTTCGAGCTTGATGGTGCGGATTTCCGGACCCTTGGTGTCCAGCAGGATGGCTGCGTGCTTGCCGGTTTCGGCCATGACAGCGCGCAGGTTGCTGATGCGACCACCGTGTTCGGCGTAGTCGCCGTGGGAGAAGTTCAGGCGCATGACGTTCATGCCGGCATCCAGCATCTTGCCCAGCATTTCTTTGGATTCGGTCTTGGGACCGATGGTGCAGACGATTTTGGTCTTTTTCATGTCAGTCTTCATGGTTAAGGAATTTCCGCCGTGCAATATACACCAGTTTTTGGATACTTTTTATGATCCAGAAACAACGTTTTGAGCGAAAACGGCCTCAATTTGAAAGATAACGTTTTCGCTCACAGCTCATTTTAGGGGCTAAAATAATTGATTTTCCGCAACTGAGGTCATTTGGTTCCCATTTCTGGCCCCGCATCCTGCCCGATCCCATGTTGTTAAATGACAAACAACAGGGCCCCCTTGCGGGGGCGATCCGGCCCGATGCCGTTGGCCGTCATCCAGTGTAGTCACTCCCTCCCGCGGCGTCAGGGCGAAGCAATGCAAGGCTGGAGCCGGTTGGCCTACAGCGGAAAAAACGCCGCCCCTCCCGGCACGTCGGGAGGGGCGGCAGCCCTCTGGATCAGCCGAAGAACCAGTAGCCGCGGTTGACCAGCCGGGTCAGCAGTTGCAGGAAGCCCGCCTGATCGGCCAGTTCCACCAGCGCGTCTTGGGTGATGATGTCCTTGTCGCACAGGAGTGCGATGGCGGCCGGATCCTCGCTTGGCAGGGTCCAGGCTTCGCCGTCGATGTAGCAGGTGCGGCTCTCGCCGCTGAACCAGACGCTGCGCAACCCCGGCACCTTGATGGCGGGCTCCCCCTGACTCAGCAGGTCGGCCACCTCGTCGGCGCTGTAGTCCGGCTCCACCGGATTGACGTCCAGATCGTGCTTGGCCTCGGAGATCATGGTGCCGAACCACTCCTTGAACAGGGTTTCGTCGTCGAGGGCCTGTTGCATCAGCTCCCGCAGGCGGTGCAGCTCATGGGGCTGGATCTCCCCGTGACGGGCGCGGGGCTTGAGGTCCGGGTCGCCGTAACGTTCGGTGCGGATCTCGTTGTCGATCAGGTGATCGGCAAAGGAGGAGACAAGGGCCTTGGCGTCCGGCGCGCGGAAACCCACCGAGAAGTTCAGGGAGGGCTCGATGGCGTAGCCCTCGTGGGGGAATCCGGGCGGGATGTAGAGGATGTCGCCCGGCTCCATGATGACGTCGATGATCGCCTCGAACGGCTCGCAGTGCAGCAGGGCGGCGTGGGCGGCAAACTCGTTCAAGGGCTTGGCATCGCCGACCCGCCAGTGGCGCTTGCCCTGACCCTGGGTGATGAAGACGTCGTAGTTGTCGATGTGGGGGCCGACACCGCCGTGAGGGGTGGAGAAGCTCACCATCACATCGTCAAAGCGCCAGCCCGGGATGAACTGGAAGGGCACCGCCAGCTCGTGCACCTCGGGTACCCAGTGGTTGCACGCCTGCACCAGCACGGTCCAGTTCTCTTCCCCCAGGTGATCGTAGGATTCGAAGGGGCCGTGGGCCGCCTCCCACTTGTTGTTGAAGCGGGTGACCAGGCGCGATTCGATCACCTCTTCCATGGCCAGACCCGCCAGCTCGTCCGGGCTGATGGGATCCTGAAAGTCGGTGAAACCGCCCTTGATGAGGAGCGGGCGCTTCTGCCAGTAGTGCTCGAGGAAGTGAGCGATATCCAGATTGAGTTGGTACATGGTGCTTCTCGTATCTTGTGAGAGGGCTTGCCCAAGGCGGGCTTGGGCAAGGGCTCTGAAATGGCCCGATGGAGGGTGATCATATCAAATGGGCCAAAATCAACGGGGGCCCTGCCGTCATGACAGAGCCCCCGCCGGTTCGGTTACATCACTTATTTCAGCAGATCGACCAGACGCTGGGCGTCGCCGATGTAGTTGGCCGGGGTCAGCTTCTTGAGCTCGACCTTGACCGCTTCCGGCAGTGCCAGGGTGTCGATGAAGGTGCGCATCCCTTCGGCGTCGACGCGGCGACCACGGGTCAGCTCTTTGAGCTTCTCGTAGGGCTTCTCGATGCCGTAGCGGCGCATCACGGTCTGGATGGGCTCCGCCAGCACTTCCCAGTTGGCGTCCAGATCGGCGGCCATGGCGTCCGCGTTGGCTTCCAGCTTGGAGATGCCCTTCAGGGTCGCCTGATAGGCAATCAGGGAGTAACCCACCGCCACACCCAGGTTGCGCAGCACGGTCGAGTCGGTGAGATCACGCTGCCAGCGGGAGATGGGCAGTTTGCTCGCCAGGTGCTGGAACACGGCGTTGGCCAGACCCAGATTGCCTTCGGAGTTCTCGAAGTCGATGGGGTTGACCTTGTGGGGCATGGTGGAGGAGCCGATTTCGCCGGCGATGGTGCGCTGCTTGAAGTGACCCAGGGAGATGTAACCCCAGACGTCACGGTCAAAGTCGATCAGGATGGTGTTGAAGCGGGCCAGGGCGTCGAACAGCTCGGCGATGTAGTCGTGGGGCTCGATCTGGGTGGTGTAGGGGTTCCAGGTCAGGCCGAGAGAGGTGACGAACTCCTCGGAGAACTGGTGCCAGTCCACATCCGGGTAGGCGCTGATGTGGGCGTTGTAGTTGCCCACGGCACCGTTGATCTTGCCCAGCAGCTCCACCGCCATGATCTGCTTGAGCTGGCGCTCCAGACGGTAGGCGACGTTGGCCATCTCCTTGCCCATGGTGCTCGGGGTCGCCGGCTGACCGTGGGTGCGTGACAGCAGCGGCATGTCGCGGTACTCGACGGCCAGGCGCTTGATCTCGCCGATGAGCTTTTCGCAATAAGGCTTGATCACCTCTTCCCGGGCGGTCTTCAGCATCAGGCCGTGGGAGTTGTTGTTGATGTCTTCCGAGGTGCAGGCGAAGTGAATGAATTCGCTGACGGCGGCCAGCTCCGGGTTCACTTCCACCTTCTCTTTCAGGAAGTACTCCACCGCTTTCACATCATGGTTGGTGGTGCGCTCGATCTGTTTGATGCGGGCGGCATCCTGCTCGTTGAAGTTGCTGACGATGCCGTCAAGCACGGCATTGGCTGCCTCGCTCAGGGCAGGGACTTCCGGGATCCCGGCGTGGCTGGCCAGTTTTTGCAACCAGCGCACCTCGACTTCGACGCGAAAACGCAGCAGACCGAATTCGGAGAAGATAGGGCGCAGGGCATCGGCCTTGTCGCCATAACGACCGTCAATCGGGGAAACGGCAGTCAGCGCGGACAGCTCCATGGGGTGAACTCCTGATGATTGGTGTGGGGGTTAAAATCGTTTGGCCAGTTCCACCATCTTCTTGCGGGCGAAGATGATCTGGGTACGGCTGCCGCCGAGCTGGCGCCACAGCACCACGGCGCGGATGCCTGCGAGCAGCAGGGCGCGCACCTTGTGCTGCACCAGGGGCTGCTGCAGGAAGAGCGGGGTGCCCGCCACCTGGATGCGCGGCCCGATGGGGCTGATGAGATCGCTGTAGATGCTCGCCATGTTGGCCAGGATCTGCTCGTCGAGCAGATCGAAATGCTGTTGCTGGCGGCCGATCTGGCTGATCCGCTCCCCCAGCATGTTGAGGATGTCCTTGCGCTTGGCGAGCTTGCGCTCCAGCGCGATCAGGCTCACCACGTAGCGGGTCAGCTCGGCATTCTTCTGGCTGCCGTCGGCCCCCAGCTGTTCCACCAGGGCGCGATAGCCGTCGCGAATGGCCAGGTGGCTGCCGAACACTTCCAGCGGCTGCGTGGGGTTGGTGACCAGAATGCTTTGCAGGCTCTCGCGCAGGGAGGCTTCGTCGCAGGAGCCGTCACGGGCCACTTTCTGCACCAGATAGGCGGCCTGGCAGATGCCTGCGAAGGCCATGGTTCTGTCTTGGAATTTGTCGCTCATATCTTCACAGCCCTGTTCTGTTCTTTCACCGGCCGATGCCATTATCCGGCCTGGAATGTGTCGGCCATGTCTTCACAGCCCTGTTCTGTTCATTCACCGGCCGATGCCATGATCCGGCCTGGACGTTGCCAATCATGTATCGCTGCCTGGTACTGTTTTTCTTTGTCCCCTCTCCCTCAGGGAGAGGGTCAGGGTGAGGGTGGTGACCCCCTCATCCCCAACCCTTCTCCCGCGAGGGGAGAAGGGAGTACCGCGCGGACGCTCGTGAGCGCCCAGCCCTTAGACCGGATGGCTGAAACGCTGTTCGATGATGCCGCCGCCCAGACACACTTCCCCGTCGTAGAAGACGGCGGACTGGCCCGGGGTCACCGCAGCCTGTTTCTCGTCGAAGATGACCCGGATGGTCTCGTCGTCGATGGGCTGGATCAGGCAGGGGATATCTTCCTGACGGTAACGGGTCTTGACGGTGCAGCGGCGCGGCGCGCGAATGGGGGTGCGATCCACCCAGTGCAGCTGGCTCGCGACCAGGCCGTCGGAGTAGAGGCGGGGGTGTTCCCCTTGCGCCACCACGAGCGTGTTGCGCTCCACCTCTTTGTCCACCACGTACCAGGCCTCTTCGGTGGCATCTTTGCGACCGCCGATGCCAAGCCCCTTCCGCTGGCCCAGGGTGTGGTACATCAGCCCCTGATGCTCGCCGATGATCTTGCCGTCCACGGTTTCGATGGGGCCGGGCTGGGCGGGCAGGAACTTGGCCAGGAAGTCCTTGAACTTGCGCTCACCGATGAAGCAGATGCCGGTGGAGTCTTTCTTCTTGGCGGTGATGAGATCCAGCTGTTCGGCGATGCGGCGCACCTCGGGTTTTTCCAGATCCCCGACCGGGAACAGGCTCTGACCCACCTGGGCTTCGCTCAGGGTGTAGAGGAAGTAGCTCTGATCCTTGTTGGTATCCAGACCGCGCAGCAGGCGCGGACGGCCGGTGCTGTCGTCACGGCGCACATAGTGGCCGGTGGCGATGTAGGTGGCCCCCAGCTCTTCGGCGGCAAACTCCAGGAACGCCTTGAACTTGATCTCCTTGTTGCACAGGATGTCCGGGTTCGGGGTGCGACCCGCCTTGTACTCTTCCAGGAAGTGCTCGAAGACGTTGTCCCAGTATTCGGCGGCGAAGTTGATGGTGTGGAGTTTCATCCCCAGCTTGTCGCAGACGGCCTTGGCATCAGCCAAATCCTGGGCGGCAGAGCAGTACTCGTCCGTGTCGTCTTCTTCCCAGTTCTTCATGAACAAGCCTTCGACCTGATAGCCCTGCTGCTGGAGCAGGTAGGCCGAGACGGAAGAATCCACGCCGCCGGACATGCCGACGATCACCTTGATTTGGCTGTTGTCTGTCATTAGTCGAAGTTACCAGTTCGTTTAAACGGGGCGTATTCTACCAGAGTTTTGCGCCCCCGGTCACATCTCCCTGCCGCCGTTCCCCTTGGAAGCCCGGCGGCGGGAAATCGTTTTTCTATTTGTCGGCGCCATGATGAAAAAATGGCGCCAAACGGTCCCGCATAGCCTGTTCACGATCTGTCACGAGAGGCCGTCAGCAAGGTAAAGAGCAGCGCAGGAACCGGAACGTATAGATATACGTGAGGATTCCGAGCAGCACATGAGCCTTGATCACGGTCTCGCAGTAAGAGCGTGGGCAGGCTCTCAGATGAAGGCCTTGAGGGCCGACAGCGGCAGCCTGGTGCCGGCCAGATAGTCCTGAATGCACTGCCACACCAATGGGCTTCGCAGGGCGGGCTTGCACTCGGCAATTTCCTCCAGGCTGAGCCAGTGACAGGCCAGTACGTCACCGTCGGGATCCTCTGGATGGTGCTGACCGGGCGACTTTTCAAGGTCGAAGATGACGGCGGTGCGCACAAAGGTGGCCTCGCTGTCCGCCGGTTTGAAGAGGTAGACCCCAAGCCAGCCGGTGGGGGCGGCGGTGAGTCCGGTCTCCTCCTTCAGCTCGCGGCAGGCCGCCTGGATGAGATCTTCTCCCGGCTCCACGTGGCCGGCGGGCTGGTTGAAGCGGCGCTTGCCCGCAATCTCCTCTTCCACCAGCAAGAAACGCCCTTGCCAGTGCACCAGGGCGGCCACGGTGAGGCGGGTGGGCAGCGGTGGGTGATCGCTCATAAGGACTCCTTGTCTTGTTGGCTGTGCCCCGGCAGGGGCGCTCGATGCAGATCCGTTGTCGCCTTCATTCAGAGGGCTTGGTGCGAGCCGGACGGCGGGCGGTGGTGCGCCCGCCGCTGCGATTGCCGGGGCGCGGGTCTGCCCCGCGGCGGTCCCGCCCCTGGGGTGGATCCTGATCTGTTGGCCGAGCGGTGCGGGGGGCGCTGCGGCCAGTGCTCCCGGCTGCGGCGGATGCCCGTGCTTTGCCTTGCGTGGCGGCTGGTCGTGGCGCGGGTGCCAGCTCGGGGGCGGGCAGGACGCGGCTCTCTCCCGGCGCGAGCCCATCGAGGGTCCACTCCCCGATGGCGTAGCGGATGAGGCGCAAGGTGGGGTGGCCGATGTGGGCGGTCATGCGCCGCACCTGGCGGTTGCGCCCCTCCACGATTGTTATCTCGAGCCAGCAGGTGGGGATCTCCCTGCGCTCGCGTATGGGCGGATTGCGTGGCCACACCACAGGGTCATCCATGATGCGCGCCCCGGCGGGCAGGGTCATGCCGTCGTTGAGCTCCACACCGGCGCGAAGGGCGGCCAGTTTCTCCTCGCTCGGGATGCCTTCCACTTGCACCCAGTAGGTCTTGGGGGTCTTCTCTCCCGGCTGGGTGAGGCGTGCCTGCAACTTGCCGTCGTTGGTGAGCAGCAAGAGCCCTTCGCTGTCTCGATCCAGCCTGCCCGCGGCATAGATGCCGGGCTCTTTGATGTAATCCTTGAGGGTCTCGCGGCCCCCTTCGTCGGTGAACTGGCAGAGCACCATGTAAGGCTTGTTCAAGAGCAGCAGCTTGCGATCCACCGGGGCGGGGGCCGGTTTACGCTCGTTGACGCTCCCTGGGTGCCGGGCCTCCCGGCGTTGGGATGGGCGCACCATGGTGGGCCCGCTGGCCGTACGGCCTGCGTCAGGGCGGGCGGAGAGGGAGAGACGGGGACGGGCTGATTTCATCGCATGCCTACCAAAAACAGGGGATGGCGGAGTGTACCACAGGGGGCGGCCATCAGGGGGAGAGCGGGGCTCACCCTCTCGGGTCAGGGGGAGGCGGTGTCCGGCGCCAGTGCGAGGGAGAGGCGCAGCATGTCCTTGTGCTGGATGCCGTGCTCCATCAGGGGCTCGGGATAGTGGATGAGGAAGTGATCCTTCACGACGGCATGGACGCGAAAGCCGTGGCGCTGGTAATAGGTGAGCTGGTGGCCGAAGCTGCCGGTACCGAGTTCGACGCGGCCTATCCCCTTCCCGGTCAGGTTCTCCAGCACGAAGCGCAGCAGGCCGGAGCCGATGCCCTGCTGCTGGCGGTTGGGGGCAACGGCGATGTTGAAGATCTCGGCGGTTTGCTCCCCCACCAGGCCCGCCACGCAGGCTCCCACGACCTCGTTGTCCGCCAGGGCGGCAAAGCCCCAGGCCCCGGGCAGGTAGGCGGCGATGCGCGACGCGGCGGGATCGGCCTCCAGCAGCAGGGCCAGCGGCAGGTGGGCGGGGTTCATCTCGACAAACGTCATCCTTATCTCTCTCCCTGTTTGTGACGGTGAGCGCCGCGCGAAACGATGGCGGGCTTGACCGATGTGGTGGCCTTGGCGGCGCCCTCGGGGGAGGCAATGCCCATGCAGGCCAGCACCCGGGCGGCGTTCTCCTCGCACGGCATCTCGCCCGGTTTGGCTTCAACCAGCTGGATCAGGGCCTGCAACTGCTGCTTGCTGTGGGCAAGCCTTGCCTCCAGCGCCTCGATATCGCTCACCTTGGCCTTGAGCGCCGCCAGCAGCGGGGCGTGTTGCCAAGAACTGATATCTGCGGGCACCAGCTGCCTGATCTCGTCGAGGGAGAAGCCCGCCTGCTGGGCCAGGCCGATGATAGTCAGCAACTGCGCCGTCTCGGGCGGGTAGTCGCGATAGCCGTTGGCACCCCGCCGCACACGGCTGAGCAGGCCCCTGGCTTCATAGAAGCGGATGGCCGAGGCCGCCATGCCGGTCTGTCTGGCCAGTTCACCGATCTTCATCTTGCCTCCCGGGCTGCGGGTTGATGGGCCCGCCATGCCAATGACTGAGGGGGCGGGGTCTGGGGAATTCTAGGGTTAAAGTCCGCTTGAATGTCAACGGCCCTGAGCAAGGGCGGTGCGGCTGGATAGTATTTCCCCCATCGCAGCGGCATCCCGACAAAGGGGCTTGACCTTCAAGTCGGCTTCAAACTTATGGTGGGGCCCTCACTACCGAGGAGATTGCCATGAACCCCTTTACTCCCCTGACCCTGCCGAGTGGCAGCCAGCTTATCAACCGCCTCGCCAAGGCCGCCATGGAAGAGAACATGGCCGACCGTGACCATGCCCCTTCGGAGGCGCTGATCCAGCTCTATCGCACCTGGGCAGTGGGGGGCGCCGGCCTTATCATCACTGGCAATGTGATGGTGGACGGGCGCGCCATGACGGGGCCTGGGGGCGTGGTGCTCGATTCCCCGGCGCTATCCCCACAGATAGGCGAGCGTTTCAGGGCCTGGGCTGCGGCGGCCAAAAGCGGCGGGGGCCAGATCTGGATGCAGATCAACCACCCCGGTCGCCAGATGCCGGCGGCGCTGGGGCAGCCCACCCTGGCCCCTTCCGCCGTGCCCATGGCGCTCGGCAGTTTCTCCAGGCAGTTCGCCCCGCCCAGGGCCATGAGCGAGCGCGATATTGCCGAGGTGAAGGCGCGCTTTATCCACACGGCGCGGCTGGCACAGGATCTGGGCTTTGACGGGGTGCAGATCCACGCCGCCCACGGCTATCTGTTGAGCCAGTTCCTCTCGCCGCTTACCAATCAGCGTCGCGATCGTTGGGGCGGCAGCCTTGAGAATCGTGCCCGCCTGCTGCTGGAGATAGTGCAGGGGATACGTGAGCAGGTGGGGGAGTGCTTCTCACTGTCGGTCAAGCTCAACTCCGCCAACTTTCAGCGTGGCGGCTTCAGCACCGAGGATGCCAGGGCTGTGGTGGAGATGCTCAACCCCCTCGAGGTGGATCTGGTGGAGCTCTCCGGCGGCAGTTACGAGGCGCCCGCCATGCACGGCCAGGCCCGGGATGGCCGTACCCTGGCGCGGGAAGCCTATTTTCTGACGTTTGCAGAGGAGATAGTGGCTGCCGCCCGCATGCCCGTGATGGTGACCGGGGGGATCCGTCGTTATCCGGTGGTCGAACAGGTGCTCGGCAGCGGAGTGGCGGTCGTCGGTATGGCCACCGCGCTGGCCATAGCACCGGATCTGCCCGCCAGATGGCACCGGGAGCAGGCGGCCAGCGCCGAGCTGCGCCCCATCCCCTTGCGCAACAAGGTGTTGGCCTCGGTGGGCTACATGGCGATGGTGAAATACCAGCTGCGGCGCCTCGGGCGTGGCCAGCCGAGCCGCCCCAAGGTCGCACCCGCCCTGGCGCTGGCCTGCCAGCAGTGGCAGACCCTGCGTGGCAATGCCCGCTATCGGCGCTGGATCAAGGGGCAGGGGGTGTGAAGGAGGATATCGCCCTGCTGGTCCCCGGGATCGGCGCCGGACGGTTGAGCAGGAAGACCACCTCGCCCCGGTAGTGGGGGGAGGCGGCAAGTGTTGTCTGCCAGGCGGGATCCCACTCCCCATCCTGCACCAGCCCTACCTTGAACGGGATGGTCAGGTGCGCCATGGCGGGTAGATAGGCCTGATAGCCCGGCACCGTGCGCGTGCCCTGATAGGTCTGGATCACCAGCTCGTCCACGGGCAGGCGATTGAGCTCTGCCACATCCCCCGTTTTCGCCCAGTCGAGCAGCCCCGTCACGCTGAGCTTGCACCCGGGAGGCAGGGCGCGCCGCAGTTGTTGCAGGGCGTTGCCATAGCGATCGAGCTGGCGGGTCGCCGCATCGAAGTCGATCTGGATGCCAGCCACCCTGGCCCCGGCCGCGCGCCACCCCTCGTAGAGGCGCACCAGCACCTGCTCGTGGGCGGGGGAGAGGGGGAGGGCGTTGACACGCACCACCAGCCAGACCTGCCCGGCCTTGAGGGGGGAGGGAACCCGCCCCAGCTTGACGAAGCGGGGGCCGCCGGGCCTGTCCAGGATCTCCCCCTGATGCAGATAGAGGGTGCTGGCCTGTTCCAGTACCGGCTGGTGGCGGGTGGCGGACCAGAGCCAGAACCCGTGATAGGCGCTGGCATCGACACTGGCCTCAAGGGGGGTGGCCAGGGCCGTCAGCAGCAGCGCCAGCAGGGCGCGTTCAGGGGGTCTGCTCATGGCTCACCAGTAGTATTTGAGGGATCTGGCCCACACCGAGTTGCCATAGCGCTGCTTGAGGGTGTTGAACCAGGCCTGCCGGGTGCGTTTGGGGATCTCCTGGCTGTCGCAGCTGTTGTAGCCGGAGGGGGCATAGCACTGGATGGCGCGATAGAGGGCATAGCTCTTGTCTTCGGGCTCTGCCTTGGGGTTGGCCATCACGGCCTGATAGAGGGCGAGGCGACTCGGGAACGTGGGGCGCTCGTCTTGCGCCAGCCCCCAGATCATCTCGCGATCCTGCCACAGGTCGATATGGGGATCCCGGCTGCGCAGATACTCCCCGAAGCAGTTGAGGGCATGACCATCGTCGGGGCGCTGCACCAGGGTGCCAAGGGTCTGGGTCAGATCCCGGCAGTGGTAGCCCTGGGGCGTCCCCTCTCCGCGCCACTGGAACGTCGAGAGGCGCACATCCCCGTTGGGTACGGGCTCCCAGGGCGCGTCGGCGGGAGGGGTCGCCTCCTTGTAATCGGCGGGGATGAGGGCCACATCCTGCAAGAAGGTGGCCGGGTCGCTGGCGATGAGATCCCGCACCAGCAGGGTATGGAGCGCAATCTGCCGCTCCGCCGCGCTCGGGCCCTGACTGGCTTGCTGGCGCAACAGGGCAGGTTCGGCCTCCTGCTTGAGCACGGCCGCGCGGATGCGCAGCTGGGTGATGGGGCTGCCCGGCTGGAAGATGGCGGCCGTGTTGCCGGTGCGCACCCAGTGATCCGCCAGCACGTTCTCCACGAACGCCTGCTGGGCCTGACCCAGGGGGGAGGCCACCAGCGCCATCAGGGCCTGCTCGGCCTTGTCGAAGGCCTTCATGCCCTGCCAGGCCCAGATGCGCAGCATCTGGTGGCTGAATGCCAGGGTGGCGTCCTCCTGCCCCGGGGAGGGCAGGGCCAGCACCTGCTCGAACTGCTTGTCCAAAAAGAGGGCATAGGCCTTGAGATAGGCCGCCTGCGCCTGGTGACCGGTTTTTTGCAGTTGCGTGATGGCGTCGTCCAGCTGGGCATCTTGCCAGTCCCGCGGCCGCTCATAGGTCGGTCTGAGACCCCGCAGGGCATTGACGAACAGCAGCGCCGGCTGGGCCGAGTCCTGATAGGCCGCCTGATGGCGATAGGCATCGCCACTGAGCAGGGTGAGATCGATCTCGTTGACCAGGGCCTCCAGCGCCGGCAAGGGCTGGCGGGTTGCCATGGCCTCGTCATAGGCATCCCGCAGGGCGCCGAGATCACCGGACATCCACTGGATGCGTCTGAACAGTCCTCTGGTCGAGCTGGCGTAGCGCCCTTGCGGGTAGGCCGCCAGATAGGCCTGACCCTGGGCCATGGCGCGGCGAAGGGCCTCCTTGTCGCTCCTGGTCACGTCCTGATCGCCGTATTCGTCCTTCGCCTCCTTCATCGCGAGGTTGATCTCCGTGCGCATCACCATGTAGGTCGCGCTCTCGGCCACCCAGGGGGCCTTGGCCTGCTGCAAGGCGGCAAAGCCTGCGCGGGCCTCCTCGAAGCGGCTCTCGTAGAAGTGCCGGGCGGCTTGCAGATACCCCTGCCACTCCAGGGCAGCACCGCTCATTTCGGTCGCGGGGGCCGGGCTCTCCTGCTGCCCAAGGATCAGCAGACGGCTTCGCAGCAGCGACGTGCGCTCCGGGGCGGGCACCTCGCTCTGCTCGAGGGCGTCCAGAAACGCGCTGACCGAGGAGAGGGAGTTTGAGATGGCGTGGCCGTAGAGGGAGTCGTGGCCCGCGTAGTGCTCGAGCAGCGGGGGGAGGGACGGGTCGTAGGCGGCCAGCCGGCTGCCGAGCTGCTCGCGCAGCGCCGGGTCCTCCACCTCCTCCGGCTGGGGGAGGCGGGTGAGGTAGAACAGCGGCTGGCTGCGCTCGTTCAGCGGATCCGCCGGCAGGGTGAAGGGGAGGGGGTGATGCTGGGCATCCCCCAGCAGCATCAGCAGGTTGCCCCGGGTGTCGTTCTCGTTGAGATAGAGCGGATAGGTGGGGAGAGGGCAGTCGGTGAGCCAGAAGCCGCACCCGTCACCGTCACCGGAGGCGAGGGCGGGCAGTGCAACCAGCGTCATCGCCAGCACCGAGCAGTGGGTCAGAGATGTCATGGGATCGCTATCCGTTTGTGGGCCCGCGCCGTGCGTGACGCCCGGGCCGGAAAAGGGGGTTCGCAGTGGCGGGCAATAGTACGAAAGAGGGTCACAAACGACAACCCATTATGACCTGGTCGGCGCTCTCCCTGTCAGGACGCCTGCGCCATCCCCCTGTCCCGAGCGCGTGCTCTTTGCTGCTTCGCGGGTGTCAGCATCTGTCATCGCCATACATCGCCATACAAAAAGGGCGAATGTGGATGCTTATATCGGGGGCTCTTCGGTGCGAAAGAGCGCCTTGCCGCAGGCGAGGCAGGTGTGGCGAAAGCGATGATCAGGCCAGCCGGTCTGGGGGTGGCCCAGCACCTTGTCGGAGCCGCAGGCGCAGCAGCGCGCCCCCAGTTCATCGTCGATGGCGCATTCGGGATGCTGGTGCAGGTAGTCGGCGCGGGTGGGCAGGCGCAGCCAGTCGGGCTGGGCATGGCGCTGGTTCCAGAAATAGCACCCATAGAAGGTGCCTGCGGCGACGGGCAGGGCAAACCACCAGAAGAGATCCATGTCATGACTCCGACGAGAGGGGATGAGGGTGGCAACAACCCGCTCAGCAGGCGTGGTGCGGCTTCATTTTATCGGGGCGGGAGTGGGGCGGGATATGCCCGGATGGGTAACAAGCGAACCTGCAGGTGGTCGGGTTGGCAAGCCGCAGGGCCGGGATTGGGGATTATCTATCCATTAAAGAGATGGGTTGTGTCATAACCTATCGTGTTTTTGGATGGACAAGGGGCCTTTCCGGTCGCAAAACCTGGAGATCGGGGAGTTTTTGTGAAAAAAATGTGCATACATTCGTCATGCCGATCTCAAGGGCGTCATTGAGCGAGTGATAAATATCAAGATATTGATATAAATGGCAAAAATGGTGTTTTTATCAGGCGTTTTCAGGGTGAACGATGGGGTTTCATAAGGAGCTTCAACCCATTTTCTAGATTGGTTTTTGCATAATCAATCGTTTATTTTGTTGGACAATTGGGGAAAACCTGGTGTCCAATCGGGTGAGCAGGTTGGCCAAACAGTGCCGTCAGCCAGTGTGTAACCCGAGATGTAAGGAGACATCCTGATGGAAAAACTTGACCAAAAAATCGACACCATGCGCCAGGAATTCGAGTCCCAGGGGCAAAAACAGGCCCAGGACAGATGGCAGGCCAGGGTCGATGAACTGCAACGGGAGCGCAGCGAAGCGCCCCAGCCGGAAGCGGCAGAACACTAGCCCCTGGCGGCCTTGTGGCCACCAAGTGAGCGCATAATGAAAAACCACCGCCCTGTTCGGGGCGGTGGTTTTTTTTTGCGCAGTGGCTAGAGGCGATAGAGGTTCTGGGCCGCATCGAACAGCTCCGCGCTCTCGCCGGTGCCGCCGTTGAAGACGGTGTGGAAGAAGCGCAGCACCTTCTCGTTGGCGAGGGCATCCCCTTCGAAGTAGGCGTGAGAGTCCCCCACATGGGGCTGATTGGTCACGTCCACGTAGGTGGCTGTTCTGGCATCCAGCCGCCGGGTGTAGTGGCCGAGCCTCGCCTTTTGCTGCTCCCCCATCTTCATGCGCGATGCCATCAGGGCACCATCGCGCTCATTGATGGTGATGTAGAGGCGGTTGCGACACTGGATGCGATCGACCCACTGGGCGTGAAGCTCGTTGTTGGTGTCGGCCGCGGCCATGATGATGTTGTCGAACAGCAGCTGGTTGGCGTGGTAGGTGGTGCTGCCCAGCAGGTGCTTGAACAGGTAGTTGCCCATGCTGTGCAGCAGCAGGTTGATGGTGAAGGGGCAGCGCTTGTTCACCTCCTTGGCGAAGTAGCGATCCCAGGCCTCGCCGTTGTCGGCGAACTTCTTCTGGGCCTTCTCTTCCAGTTGCGTCACATACTGGCCGTTGAACTCGTCGAGCAGCCCCTTCATCTTCTCCAGCACCCGGTCAAGGGCCCCGGCCGAGGCCAGGGCATCGCGCTTGTCGCTCTTGTAGCTCAGCACGCCCCGGGCGCCGCCGCCATTGGCGGGCCAGCTGAAGCAGAGCACCTCGACGCCGTAACGGGCCTCGAGCCCCGCGGCTCGCTCCAGCACATCGTCAAGATCGTTGTTGAAGCCGTGTACGAACAGCAGCAGGTGTTTGCCAGTCTTGAGCTTCTGCTTGGCCGTGCTGCCGGTCCCGGCGCAGCGCTCCAGCAGCTTGCGCGCCACATAGGCGCTGGCCGGGTGGGGGAGGTCGGGGTCAAGGCCGACGCTGGCGGCCATCTCGGCGGTGATCTGATCCGGCAGCAGGTCCAGCTGCCACTGCTTGCCCTGACGCCGGGCCTCGGCGAGGCGCAGTTCGTTGGGGCCCTCTGCGGGTTTTTCGCCAAAGATCTCGCTGGGGGTCTTGCCCTGCTCGTTGACCATCCGGTTGGTGACGATAAACATGGTGTTCTCCTTGTTGTCGTGCTCTCTTCATGACCGGCCACGCCCCGGGCGCCCCGATCACTGGCAAAGAGCCTAGTCCGGATCCGGCAGCCTGTCCCCCGGCGCGCCTTGCCTCGCCAAAGGGGTTACGACGATGTAAAGGCGAACGGGATTTGGGGGAAAGGCTCCTTCGGGGCGGCGAGGGCAGGAAGACGCTGTCATCAAGAGAGGAAGAGGCCCGGATGGACGGGGCCTGCGCCTCGTCAGGACCTGAGGGCGGCGAGGGAGGAGGGGATCCTCAGGCGCACTGTGATCCACTCCCCGACTATGGTCTGACATGCACGCCCGCTATTTGATTATGCAAATGGATGGGCTTAAGATGGCCGCGCGCAACGATCAGATTGATAACAAACGGAAGTTAGGAGATGCCGATGGAAAGCAAAGTAGTTATCCCGACCCAGGGCCAGAAAATCACAGTCGATGCCAGCGGCAAGCTGCAGGTTCCCCACAACCCCATCATTCCGTTTATCGAAGGGGATGGTATCGGTGTGGACGTGACCCCGGCCATGTTGAATGTGGTGAATGCTGCGGTCGAGAAAGCCTACAAAGGCGAGCGCAAGATCGCCTGGATGGAGATCTATACCGGCGAGAAATCGACTCATGTCTATGGCGAAGGTGCCTGGCTGCCGGCCGAAACCCTGGATTTCATTCGTGAATACTGCGTGGCCATCAAGGGCCCGCTGACCACCCCGGTCGGCGGCGGTATTCGCTCCCTCAACGTGGCCCTGCGCCAGGAGCTGGATCTCTACGTCTGCCTGCGCCCGGTCCGTTACTACGAAGGGACCCCGAGCCCGGTCAAGCACCCCGAGCTGACCGACATGGTGATCTTCCGCGAGAACGCCGAAGACATCTACGCCGGCATCGAGTGGAAGGCGGACAGCGATGAAGCCAAGAAGGTGATCGCTTTCCTGCAAAACGAGATGGGCGTGAAGAAAATTCGCTTCCCCGAGTCCTGCGGCATCGGCATCAAGCCCATGTCCAAGGCCGGTACCGAGCGTCTGGTCCGTGCCGCCATCGAGTACGCCATCGACAACGATCGCGACTCCGTGACCCTGGTGCACAAGGGCAACATCATGAAGTTCACCGAAGGTGCCTTCAAGGATTGGGGTTATGCCCTGGCCCAGAAAGAGTACGATGCCCAGCTCATCGACGGCGGCCCCTGGTGCTCCTTCAAGAACCCGAAAACCGGCAAGACCATCGTGGTCAAGGACGTCATCGCCGATGCCTTCCTGCAACAGATCCTGCTGCGTCCGGCCGAGTATGACGTCATTGCTTGTATGAACCTCAACGGCGACTACATCTCCGACGCGCTGGCGGCCCAGGTCGGCGGCATCGGCATCGCGCCGGGTGCCAACATCGGCGATGGCGTTGCCCTGTTCGAAGCCACCCACGGCACCGCGCCGAAATACGCTGGCCAGGACAAGGTCAACCCGGGCTCCCTCATCCTCTCTGCCGAGATGATGCTGCGCCACCTGGGCTGGACCGAGGCGGCTGACCTCATCGTCAAGGGGATGGAAGCGGCCATCGCCAACAAGACCGTCACCTATGACTTCGAGCGTCTGATGGAAGGGGCCACCTTGCGTTCCTGCTCCCAGTTCGCCCAGGACATGATCGACCAGATGTGATCCGGGCCGTTGAAATGCAAAACCGGCGCCATGAGCGCCGGTTTTTTTATGGAAGAGAGCAGGTCGTCAGGTGGTTTTTTCCACGTGCTGCTCGTAGATCTGCTGCCATTTGCTGGTCTCGGCCTCATCTCCACGGGCCTGCCAGAATTCGCAGATGGAGCTGGCGAGCTCGGATGCCATGGCGTGGTCTCCGTCACGGCGGCTCATCAGATATTGTCCCAACCAGCTTTGATATTGTTTCATCGCCCGATCTCCTTATCTAAGGTGCCCAGAGGGGAGTGCTCCTGGCGTCAAGGTCGCGCAGGAGCGATTCGAACTGGGTACATGTTGTGCTGCGCCCGGCAGGTGTTGGTCGCCGGATCCGGTGGTTATCTCACCGGAAAAAGGGGACAACGGGGCGCAGATGTCAAAAAACGGTCTCTATCGTATCACAAAATAACCAGTCGGTGGGGCTGGATGACAAATCAGGCTGTCCAGCAGTCTGGCCGTCTGTGTCATGGGGGCGAGGGCTGAGGTGCCATCATGCTGATCTCGCAGCAGAAAAACCCGCCAGGTCGGCGGGTCACGGGGGCGAAAAAAAGATCAGATCCGGGCGCAGGCCAGGTATTTTTCCATCTCCTCGGCGGGCACCATGCCGCCGCCGGTGGCCCACACCAGGTGGGTGGCCCCGGCCATCTTGGCTGCATCCAGTCCCTGCCCACTCTGCCACTCAAGGTTGGCGCCCACTCGCCAGGGGCCAGCCATGCCCGCCAGTGCCGAGGGCTCGAGCCGGATCTCTTCATCCCGGGCCAGGAGCCCCAGCAGGTCGTACATCTCCTGATCCCTCAGGGTGTAGAAGCCCGCAAGCAGGCGTTCCATGGCGCGGCCGACAAAACCGGAGGCGCGTCCCACCGCGAGGCCGTCGGCGGCGGTGAGGTTGTCGATGCCAAGGTCTTGCACCGCAATGGCATCGTGCAACCCGGTGTGGACCCCGAGCAGCATGCAGGGGGAGTGGGTAGGTTCGGCGAAGAAGCAGTGCACGTTGTCCCCAAACGCCAGCTTGAGGCCAAAGGCCACTCCGCCCGGGCCGCCACCCACGCCGCAAGGCAGGTAGACGAAGAGCGGGTGCTCGGCATCCACCTTGATGCCCATCGCATCGAACTGCTGCTTCACCCGCTCACCGGCCACCGAGTAGCCGAGGAACAGGGTGCGAGAGTGCTCGTCGTCGATGAAGAAGCAGGCGGGATCGCGCTCGGCCTCCTTGCGCCCCTGCTCCACCGCCACCCCGTAATCCTCTGCGTATTCCACGACGATGGCGCCATGTTCGCGCAACTTTTGCTTCTTCCACTCCCGCGCATCGGCGGACATGTGGACGGTGACGCGAAAGCCGAGGCGGGCGCTCATGATGCCGATGGAGAGGCCGAGGTTGCCGGTCGACCCCACCGCGATGCTGTACTGGCTGAAGAAGTGGCGGAACTCGTCCGAGAACAGCGTGCGATAGTCATCCGTCTCGCGCAGCAGCCCAGCCTGGATGGCCAGGTGTTCGGCATGGGCCAGCACCTCGTGGATGCCGCCGCGCGCCTTGATGGAGCCGGAGATGGGCAGATGGCTGTCTTGTTTGAGCAGCAAGCTGCCGGTGAGTTTGACGCCGTAGCGCCCATTGAGGGTCCCCTGCAGGGTCGGGATGGCGGCGATCCCGGACTCGATGATGCCGTGGCTGGCGCGGGTTTCGGGGAAGGCCTCGCACAGGTAGGGGGCGAAGCGGGCGAGCCGGGCGGATGCGGCGGCCACATCGTGCCGGGTGAGCCCCACATGGGGCAATCCTTCCGCGAGGGAGGTGGCCCCCGGATTGAACCAGGTCACAGGGGTGAGGGCGATCAGCGGTTCGAGCAGGGGGAAGCGGGCGATGAGCCCGGCAATGTCGGTGTGTGTCATGAAAGCCTCTCGGGGTGGTGACGGAATCATCCCATTGAACGGCGCCAGCGTTGCCGTGACAAATGATAAAACGCGTCGCTTGGATGAGCCCAGTTGATGCAAATGGTCATCTACCCTGCTGTGTCTTCGCATACGGGTGAGTTGAGTCTTCCTGGTGAATGCAAACCTCGCCCTTCTGGTATCATCTGCCAGATAAAAGAGAGGGAGGCCCAACCATGCAACGCGATGAGCACCCGGGGGTGAGGAGCAAGCTGCTCAGCAGCCATCAGCTCGCCAGGCTCCACACCTTCGAGGCAGCGGCCCGCCACGGCTCCTGTGCGCTCGCCGCCGACGAGCTTTCCTTGAGCCCAAGCGCGGTGAGCCACCGCATCTCGGCCCTGGAAGAGGCGCTCGGGTTTTTGCTGTTCCAGCGCTTTCACCGCAAGGTGGCCTTGACCACGGAGGGGCAGCGCATCTTCTGGGCCCTCACCTCTTCCCTGGAGTTCATCAATCAGGAGGTGCTGGAGATCAGGGAGCAGGCGCTGTCGGGATCTCTGACGCTGCACTCGCGCCCCTCCATCGCCCAGTGCTGGCTGGTGCCAAGGCTCGCCGATTTTTCCCGTCTGCATCCTCACATCGAGCTCAACCTGCTGACGGGCAACGAGCACATCAACCTGCACGGCTACGGCATCGATCTGACCCTCAACTTCGATGCCAGAACCCCAACGGGCCTGGCCATCCACCCCCTGATGGATGAATACATGGTGCCGGTGTGCAGCCCGCAATACGCCAGCGACCACGGTCTGATGGGGGAGGTGGGGAATCTGCAGCAGTGCCGCCTGCTCCATGACAGGCAGGCCTGGGGCCTGGACACCGACAGCGACGAGTGGCGCACCTGGGGGAGTCACTGGCATCTCTCCCTGGAGGCCTGCTCGTCACACATGGGATTTGATCGGGCGGATCTGGCGATCCTTGCCGCCACCCACCACGCCGGTGTCGCCATGGGGCGCAGGCAACTGGCAAGCCAGGCGCTGGCGAGCGGAGCGCTGGTGATGCCCTTCCCGGATATGGCGGTGCGCTGCGAGCCGCGTTATTACCTGGCGACCCTCCCTCACCGCCAGTGTCCCAAGATCCAGGCATTCATCCGCTGGATACAGGATCAGGCGCAAGGGGCATCCTGAAACGGGACCTGGTTTATTGTCTGCGAAGGTCATGGCCATGAGCGCACTATTTGTACAATAAGGGCCAGCACTGCTGCTAAATGACCTGGCGCAGAGCGACGCGGGTAAGAGATAACACCGTGTGCAACGGATGAGGTGAGCCTGAGATTAACCGGGGAAAATAGGAAATAAAGTCTGTGAGAGTATTCCCAATAAGTATCAGGCAGGGAATTAACCACGGTGAATAATGTCCATATGGTGTCAGCGCTTTGCCGGATGGTATAAAAACATTATGTTGTTATCCAATGGGCATGCTATTCTCAAATCGTGTTATCCCTGTGACATACAAAAATAATTCTGTGAGGAAGTAATGAACGAGTTTCTGAAGGTTCTGCTGAACATTCGCAGCTTGCGCGCTGCCATTCGTGAACTGCCGTTTGAGCAACTGCAAGAAGCGAAAGAAAAGTTTGACCTGGTATATAACGAGCGTGCCGAGTCCGTTGAACAGGAACGCGCCGAACAGGAAGAGCGTCAGCGCAAACTGAATGAATTCACCGAAATGCTGCAACAGGCTGGTATCGATCCCCGTGAGCTGATCGGCAGCGTGGCGGCTCCGGCTGCGGCGGGCACCACCAAGAGCAAGCGTGCTCCCCGTCCTGCAAAATACAAATACCAGGAAGACGGTCAGGAGAAGACCTGGACCGGTCAGGGTCGTATGCCCAAGGCCATCGCCGAGCAAGTTGCGCTGGGCAAGGATCTGAACGATTTCCTGATCTGATCGCCGGATCCGATTCTCGATAATGCCGCCTACAGGGCGGCATTATTATTTTCAGGGTTCAGATGATGTCGCAGTAAAACCCAATTGCGCAGGTTACTCCGGTTAATTGGAGAGCCTCGTCTGGAATAGCCATAACCATCATGTGCCCAATAAAGGTGGCGCATCATCTTCCACGCCACCTCGCCACTTATACGCATTGAGGACTCATACAGCCCGTTTTTCTTCGTCCCTTGTGAGAAGCGATCATGGATACCTGCTGTGACAGAATGAAATAGCGGTGGTGGATCCTCATCTGTACGCCTGAGCGGCCCGTCACTTTTTCTTGCTGATGCATGACGCCCACCGCCTATTAATTTATCCCCTCTATTTATGGTCTGTTTGACACCGCTCTTCTGCGATATATCCGCACGATGCCGGACAATGTGCGGATGAGGCAGACACGGATTGGTGGCAAACAAATAAACCGAATGCTAGATGACAGGTTGACCGAGTTCAGACTGAACGGCGTGTGCGTATTTTCTCCGGGTGCGGCGACGGGCCTTGACCGCCTCTGCCAGCATGGCAAGCAGGTGTTCACTCTCTTCCCAGCAGAGGCAGGCATCGGTCACTGACAGACCGTATTGCAGCTCACCCAGAGGTGCCGGTTTCTGGTTTCCCCCCAGCAAGAAGCTCTCGACCATGACGGCGGCGATGGCTTGGCTCCCTTCGCTCAGCTGGCGACAGAGCTCTTTGGCGACCTTCAGCTGGTTCGTGTGCAGCTTCTGGCTGTTGCCATGGCTGCAATCCACCATCAGGCGAGGGGGGAGTCCCTGACGGGTGAGGCGCTCTGCTGCCTCCGCCACATCGCTCTGGTGGTAGTTGGGCAGGGTGCCGCCACGCAGAATGATATGGCCGTCGGGATTGCCTTCGCTCTTGATCACTACCATGCCGCCCTGGCTGCCGGGGGCGGTGAAGAGATGGGAGGCGGTACTGGCCTGGATGGCATCGATGGCGACCCGGATATTGCCGTCCGTCCCGTTCTTGAATCCCACGGGGCAGGGCAGTGCGGAGGCCAATTGCCGGTGGACCTGAGACTCTGTGGTGCGTGCCCCGATGGCGCCCCAGCTGACGAGATCGGCGAGATAGAGAAAGCTGGTGGTGTCGAGGAATTCGGTGGCGGTGGCGAGCCCCAGCCCATTGATGTCGAGCAGCACCTGGCGTGCCAGATGCAATCCCCGATTGATGTCGTTGCTGCCGTCCAGGTGCGGATCGAAGACCAGTCCCTTCCAGCCCACCGTGGTGCGCGGCTTTTCAAAATAGGCGCGCATGACTATCTGAAGGCTGTCTTGATAGGCGGTGGCGAGTCGTGCCAGCCGTCCGGCATAGTCCAGGGCCGCGACGGGATCATGGATGGAGCAGGGGCCAATCACGACCAGCAGGCGATCGTCTTCACCTGCCAGGATCCGGCGTGCCTGATGGCGTTGGTTGTCGATGTGCCGGGCCATGTCGGCCGGACAGGGGTGCTGTGCCAGCAGCTCGGCAGGGGTGGGGAGCGCCTCTATGGCGAAGGCGCGCATGACCGAATTCAAAACTGCCATCTGGAGTTACCTTGCTGTGCATGTGTGCGATGGGGAACCCGTATGCGCCATCCCGTTGGGAGCAGACAGGTTCACGGCTCATCGTAGTTGTTGAGAATGATTGTCATTATCTTGGTGTTTGTCTCAAATGCAAGCGCAATGAAACAGCCAGGCGAAGATGGGGGGAGTGGGAACGATGGCGGGGGAACCGCAGCAAAAGCAGGCCGCTTCCCCGAGGGAAGAAGCCCGCCAGTCACAAGATAAAGAGGGGATCAGCTGTCCATCACGGCGTGCCTGTCCTGGTGGTAGGCGTCTTCATCCTTGCCGCTGCGCCAGTAGGGGACTGCGTAGACCCGCTGGCGCTCGGCATCCAGGGCGCGTCTGACGTGGCGGCGCAGCGGCACGACCAGGCTCTCTTCCCCGCCAAACCAGAAATAGCTCCCCTCTGCGACCATGGGCTGGGCGGTGAAATGCGCCACCAGGGTCGCGGCCTGTTCCGGATTGCCCACGAACCAGCGCAGGTCGACGCCGGCCGGCAGCGACAGATCCTGCACGTCGTCCTGATGGGGGACCAGCAGGGCGATATGGCCGAGGGCATGGACCGGCATCACCTCCACCATGGCGCTGATGGCGGGCAGGGCGGTGAGATCCCCCGCCATGTAATAGTGCTCGGCCGTTTGCAGCATGGGGTCGGGGCCGCCCGGGCCCGAGATGGCGAGCCTGTCACCCGGTTTGGCGTGCAGGGCGAAACGACTGGCGGGGCCGGCCTCGCCGTGCAGGGCGAAGTCGATGTCGAGCTCCAGCGCCTCACGGCGAAACGCGCGTATGGTGAAGGTGCGAATGACGGGTTTCTGGGCGGGATCGAGCCAGCGAGGCCCCTTGTCGGTGGGGGTGGGCAACACTATCTCGCGCTGATCCGGTCGGGGCAGCATGATCTTGACATGAGCACCGCCACAGCTGAAGGGGTAGTCCACAAGCTCGGGGCTGGTCAGGCAGATTCGGCGCAGGTGCGGGCTCACATCCTGAACATGCTTGACGGTGAGCAGGCGGGGGCGATTGGCCGGGGCGGGTTGAGACATGGGCATACTCCTGGCTGATGATGGCGCCCATTCTTGACGAAATGAAAACTATTATCAATTGGTTTGTGGGCAGAATGGGTCGCGATTGACCTCCTCGGGATGTCCATCGCGATCCCACACTCTCTGCCTGGGTCAGGTTCGATCGCTTCCCCCCAGCGCCCGATAAATGCCTGCCATGTTGTTGAGCTGGGCCTGCTGCTGTGCCAGCAGAGCGAGCTCGGCATCCCACAGGCGGTTCTGCTCATCCAGCCAGGGTTGCACCCCGGTGGCTCCGGCCAGGAAACGGGCGCTTGCGAGCCTTTCGGCCTCCCGGGCATAGGCCCTCTGCTGCTCCAGATAGCGCAGCCGCTGTTCCCCTTGCTGACGGGCGGCCAGGCCATCCTCCACTTCCAGCAGCGCGGTATAGAGCTGCTTGCGAAACTCGGTTTCGGCAATCTGGTAGTCGATGTCGGCGCTGGCGATGGAGAGCCGGGTCTTGTTGTACTCGAGGAAAGGGAGCGCCAGCGTGGCGCCCAGGGTGCCGACCGGATTTTGCAGCACCTGGGTCAGGGTATCCGAGGTGGTGCTGGCACCGCCGGTCAGGCTCAGGGTGGGATAAAAGCCGGTGCGGATCTCGTCTCCCCTCGCAAGGGTCTTGCGCAGCCTGAGTTCGGCGGCGCGCACATCGGGCCGCCGGGCCAGCACATCGGCGGGAATGCCGGCCGCCACGGACGGGATCGGGTCCATTACCAGGGCGTCGGGAGCGTCAGCGAGCGGCCCGCTGCTGCGCCCCAGCAGCAGGCGAAGAGCATTGCCCGCCTGTGCCCGCTGCTGGGTGAGGGTGGCGAGCTCCGCCTGCTTGCCTGCCTTCTGCTGGCTGGCCTGTACCAGATCGAGTCGGGTCACGGCGCCCGCCTCGTATTTGGCGCGGGTCAGGCGTTCAATGCGCTCCAGATTGGCCAGTTGCTGGGTGCCCAGGGTAATGGCTGAACCGAGGTAGGCCAGTTGCCAGTATTGCTCCAGGGTCTTGCCGATGAGCAGCAACCGGGTGGCGGCCAGATCCTGTTCGCTGGCCTGTGCCTCCCAGCTCGCCTGATCCCTTGCCGCGGCCAGTCTGCCCCAGAGATCCACCTCGTAGCTGAGGTTGAGGGAGGGGCCCAGGTTGCTGCTGGCGCTGCCATCTTTCATGTTCTTGGTGCTGCTGGCCCCGAGATTGGCGCTGACCGAGGGGGTGAGGTTGGTGTCAGCCAGAGCGGCGCCGAGCAGGGCATTCTTGAGCTTGAGCCCGGCCACCCGCATGTCCGGGTTGGCGGCCAGCACCGCCTCGACCAGGCGATCGAGCGCGGGATCCTGGAATCCCTGCCACCATGGGCCAGCCTGCTGCACGGTGAGACCCCGGCTCTCCTGCTGCCATGCTGGCGCCACGTCGAGATCGGGTCTGTGATAGGTGCCCTGCTGGCTGCAGGCACCGAGGCTGGCGGTGAGCATCAGGCTTAGCCCGAGCCTTGATAGGTTGTGCATCGTCATTCCCTCGCCAGTGCCTCCACCGGATCGAGCCTGGCCGCATTGCGGGCGGGCAGGTAACCAAACAGGATCCCGATGAGGGAGGAGCACCCGAAGGCCATCAGGATGGAGAAGAGCGAGAAGCGCATCTGGAAGCTTTCCACGAGCAGGGAGAAGAGAGCGCCGATGAGCAGGGCGAGGCCGATACCGAGCAGCCCCCCCAGCAGGCTGACCATCACCGCCTCGATGAGGAACTGTTGCAATATGTCAGACTGGCGGGCGCCGACGGCGATGCGGATCCCTATCTCCCGGGTGCGCTCCACCACCGAGACCAGCATGATGTTCATCACTCCGACGCCGCCGACGATGAGGGAGATCACCGCGATGGCGGAGACCAGCAGTGTCAGGGTGGCGGTGGTCTTCTCCACCGATTTGACGATGCTGTCGCTGCTGAAGGTGAAGAAGTCCTTCACGCCGTGGCGCTGGGTCAGCAGGGCGACTGCCGCCTGCTCGGCCAGGGCGGGCTGGACGCCGTCTTTGACCCGGATGGTGATCTGGGTGAAGTGCTGCTGGGAGAGGAGACGGCTCATGACGGCGCTGTAGGGGAGCCAGACATTGACCGACTGGCTGCTGCGGCCAAAGCCGGTCTCCTGGGTGACCACCCCCACGATGCGCACCGGCAGGGTGCCGACCAGCACCACCTGGCCGACCGGGTCCACCTTGCCGAGCAGGCTCTCTATGGTCTTGCCATCCACCACGGCGACTGCCGTCCGGTTTCGAATGTCCCGCTCATCGAGCAGGCGCCCCTGGGTGAGCGTCATCCCCTTGACCCGGAAAAAGTCGTTGCCGACCCCGATCACGCTGCCGCTGCTGGTCTTGTTGCGATAGCGAAGCTGGCCCGACGTCGCTATCTGGGGGCTGGCCCCCTCCAGATAGGGCTGGCCGAGCAGCGCGTCGAGATCCCGCTCGTTCAGGGTCTGGATGCTGGCGGCCTTCTCGTCTCCCCAGTCCTTGCCGGGGAAGATGTCGATGGTGTTGGTGCCCATGGCGTTGATGTCGTCGATCACCTTGGCGCGCGCCCCCTGACCGAGCGCCACCACGCTGACCACGGCGGCGATGCCGATGATGATGCCGAGCATGGTGAGGAAGGTGCGCATGCGATGGGCCAGCATGGCGTGCAGGGCCATGCGCCCCGCCTCCCGGTAGCGATCCCAGCCCCGGCTTGCGGTGCGGACGGCGGCGCCTGTTCCCTGTACATCTTGCCCGACAGGGGGAGGGGCCAGCTGGCTGCCGTCACCTGGCTGCGGGTGGGCCGGCGTCCCGGATAGGGAGGGTGAGGCTGCGTTGTCATCGGTCGCCCGATGGCCGCTGTCCTCCACTACCCGCCCGTCACGCAGGGTGATGATGCGATCCGCATGGCTTGCCACCGCCATGTCGTGGGTCACCAGAATGATGGTGTGGCCCTGGGCGTGCAGCTCCTTGAGGATGGCCATCACCTCCTTGCCGCTCTGGCTGTCGAGAGCGCCGGTGGGTTCGTCCGCCAGGATCACCTCGCCGCCGTTGGCGAGCGCCCGGGCAATACTGACCCGCTGCTGCTGACCGCCGGAGAGCTGGCCGGGTCTGTGGTGGCTGCGATCCTGCAGTCCCAGGCGGGTCAGCAAGGAGCGGGCACGGGCCTGGCGATCAAGGCGGGCAGTGCCGGCATAGATGGCGGGGATCTCCACGTTGGCGGCCGCATCCAGATGGGGCAGCAGGTGATAGCGCTGGAAGATGAAGCCGAAGTGGTGGCAGCGCAGCCGTGCCAGGGAGAGGGCATCCAGGGTCGCGGTGTCCTGGCCGCGAAACAGATACTGGCCCCCGCTCGGGCGATCGAGGCAGCCCAGCAGGTTCATCAGGGTCGATTTGCCGGAGCCGGAGGCGCCGACGATGGCCACCATCTCCCCGGCATCGATGGCGAGATCCAGCGGGTGCAGCACGGTCACTTCGTGCTCTCCGCTTTGGTAGCGCCGCTCGATGCCCTTGAGACGGATCAGGGGCTCGCTCACGGCTCCATCTCCCCTTCATCGTGCAGGGCCGGCTTGCCCTGCTCCAGGATCACCTTCTCATGCTCGGTCAGGCCGCTCACCACCTCAATCTTGATGTCATCCTTCATGCCGGTCTTGATGCGGCGGGTCTCTCTCTGGTCCCCCGCCTTGAGCAGGCTGACCTCGTACTCGTTGTCGCCAATCTTCTTGCCGAGGGCGGTCTGGGGAATGGCCAGTACCTGCTTGCGCTCGCCGAGTACGATGGTGACCTGGGTCGTCATGGCGACCCTCAACTGATGGCCGGGGTTGGGCACATCGAACAGGGCATAGTAGTAGATGGCCGCATTGCTGGTGGCCGTGGTGCTGGCCGTCTGCTCATTGATGTTGGTGGGGGCCAGCTCGACCGTGCGAAGGGTACCGTGGTAGCGAGTATCCGGATCCCCTATCAGGGTGAAATAGACCGGCATGCCCGCCTTGACACGGGTGACGTCCGCTTCGGAGGTCTGGGCCTTGACCGTCATGGTGTCGAGATTGGCGAGCTTGAGCAGGGTCGGTACAGTCTGGCTGGCGGCCAGGGTCTGCCCCTGCCGGGTGACGATGGAGACGACGGTACCATCCATGGGGGCCTGAATGCGGTTGTAGCCGAGCTCCGTCTTGGCGCGTTCCACCTTGATGATGGCGTTGTCGATGTCGGCCTGGGCGCTTTGCAGCTCGGCCCGGGTGACGGCAAGCTGGGCTTCGGCGCTCTCCAGATCCGCACGAGAGCTCGCTTCCTGCCGAAACATCTGCTGCTGGCGGCGCCAGGCAAGCTCGTTCTGTTTGAGCTGTGCCTGCTTGATCTTGAGCTGGGCGCGGCGGCTGGCCAGCTCAGCTTCGGAGGTCTTGAGGTTGTTCTGGGCGATCAGGGGATCGATCTCCGCCAGCAGCTCTCCTTGTTTGACCTGTTGACCCGCTTCCACCGCGAGATAGGTGACCTGACCCGAGACCTGGGCCCCCACATCCACCTGCTCGATGGCCTGCAGTACGCCACTTGCGAGCACCGTCTGCTCCACATCCTGTCGGGTAACCGTTGCGGTCAGTACCGGGTCCGGTGTGTTGCCTGGCCAGGCCAGCCAGGTGACGAGAGGGATCAGCACAAGGGCGAGCAGGGCGAGCTTGCCGGGTTTTCGAAGAGCTTTCATTTATCACCTGAACGAAACGAGCGAAGGCGTGCAAGGGCCATATCGTGCAGCAAATGGCCCTCAAAAAGAAGCGAGCAATGTGTAAGAAATCGTGTGGTTCTGGCGGTGACGCAGTGGAGGAGGTCAAGCTGGGGGAGGATGACGGCGGGGCGTCAGAAACAAGAAGACCCGTTCAGGGAGCGGGTCTTGTGGTGTCAACCGACGGCTTTGAGCAAGGCGGCGTGAGGCTCGTGGCAGATCTGGATATCGAGGGGCAGTTTGTAGAGGAGCAGGCGGGCCAGCGAGCCCTCCATCCAGTGATGACGGCTGCCGACCAGCAAGAGGTCGGCGGGGTGGGCGGCCAGCCAGCGCTGGAGATCCGGCACCACGTCATCTACCACCAGACACTGGTAATCCACTGGATGAGACAGCTGGGTGATGAGTTCACTGATGATCGCCTTGGCATCCAGGGTGCCCTGGGCGCTGCGCTCCTCTTGTGACAGGGACAGACTATTGCGACGGGTCTTGCTGCTGTGGGTCAGGTGCAACAAGGTCAGGTTGGCGCCCAGCCCTTGTGCCAGACGGCTCGCCTTGGCCAGTGTCTCCTGCTCGTAATCCTTGCCTTCCAGCAACAGCACAATATTGGTCGGGCTCATAAGCAGTTCTCCTTGGCAGGTGCGGGTCAGACGGCGGAAGCGCGCTCCCATCCTCCCTTCCCGCGAAATGTCAGCTCAAACGAACCCGGTGTGTTTGCATCAAGCGTCACCTTCTGTCGATGGCAACTGAAGGTACCGAGCCCGTTTACATCATCATAACAGACTGAGTTGAATGGAAAATGAAGGAGTGGGTCCGTTCAATATGTGAATGAGTGCAACGAAGATGAGTGGGCGTTCTGACCATGGCGATGGAAACCCGACTGGGTGATGACCAGACTGACAGGCTCAGATTGAGCATCAAGACACGTGCCGCGGATTAGCCGATTAGCCAGGGCAGCCCCTCTTTCTTGCGGCTCACGGCATGGGCCAACCAGGCCGGCGCCGTCGGCAAGAGGCTTCAACTGGCAGCCGCTATGATGACTCGGTCAATCTGAAAGGGCCGACATGGACGGGAGGATGTCCCGCCGGCCCCGTGGTCAGCTTGCGAGCAACTCACGGGCATTGGCCAGGGTGTTGTCGGTGATCTGATCGCCCCCCAACAGGCGGGCCAGTTCGTTGAGCCGGGCGCCCGGGGTGAGCGCCTGCATCTGGGTTTCCGTTGTCTTGCCGTCGGTGTGTTTGCTCACCACCATGTGCTGGTGACCCTTGCCTGCCACCTGGGGCAGGTGGGTGACCACCATCACCTGGGTGGATTCGCCGAGCTGGCGCAACAGGCGGCCCACCACGGCGGCGGTCGGGCCGCTGATCCCCACATCCACTTCGTCGAAGATAAGGGTCGGGGTGGAGATCTTGCGTGCACTGATCACCACGATGGCGAGGCTGATACGCGACAGCTCGCCGCCGGAAGCCACCTTGCCAAGGGGTTGGATGGGCTGACCCGGGTTGGTGGTGACCATGAACTCCACCCGATCGATGCCAAGGGGCGAGAGGCTGCTCTGGGCATCGGGTCGCACCTCGATGGCGAAGCGGCCATCTGGCATCGCCAGTTCGTGCATGCTGGCGCTTACCTTCGCGCCCAGCTCCTCGGCATAGCGCTGGCGGCTCTGGCTCAGGGCCTCGGCGGCCTGCACGAAGGCCTGGCGGGCCGAGGCCAGCTCGTCCTCCATCCCCTCGAGGCGTTCCTCGTCGGAGTTGAGGCGGGCCAGATCGGCAGCCAGCTCCTGATGGTGCAGGGCCAGCTCCGCCGGTTTGACATGGTGCTTGCGTGCCAGGTTGATGGCCTTGGAGAGGCGGCTCTCCAGCTCGTTGAAGCGCTCTGGATCCAGTTCCAGCCGGTCGAGATAGCTGCGCAGCTCGCTGTGGCTCTCCTGTACGCCGATCAGGGCTTCGTTGAGCATGCCGAGCACGTTGCCAAGCCGGCTGTCCATGCCGACCAGGGTCTCGGCCCTGTCCACCGCCGTCTGCAGCAGACCGGCGATGGTGGTCTCTTCATTGTCATAGAGCAGATCGAGGCAATACCCGCACTCCTGCATCAGCTCGGTGCCATTGGCGAGCCGCTGATGCTCCTCTTCAATCTCTTCAAATTCTCCCGGCTGAAGGGCAAATTCGTCCAGCTCCTGCACCTGGTATTCGATGAGTTGACGGCGGGCTTCCCGCTGCTGCTGCTCGGCCTTGAGCCGGTTGAGCTCGTTTTGCAACTGGCGCCACTGCTGGTAGTGGCGGCGCACATCGTCGAGGAGCAGATGATGACCGGCGTAGCCGTCCAGCAGGGCGAGCTGGTAATCGGGTTTGAGCAGCATCTGGTGAGCGTGCTGACCGTGGACGTTGACCAGCAACTGACCCAGGTTCCTGAGCTGGGCGAGGGGGACGGGAACCCCGTTGATATAGCTGCGAGAGCGCCCCTCGGCGGACAGTACCCGCCGGACGATGCACTCACCGTCATTTTCAAGCTCGTTGGTGGCGAGCCAGGCCCGGGCGGCAGGATTACCCTCCAGCAGGAAGCGGGCACTCACCTCGGTCTTGTCGCTGCCCGGGCGCACCATGCTGGCTTCGGCGCGCTCCCCCAGGCACAGCCCCAGAGCATCGATGGCGATGGATTTGCCCGCCCCGGTCTCCCCGGTGATGCAGGTCATCCCCGGTTGCAGATCGAGCTCGAGAAACTTGACGATGGCGAAGTTGTTGACGGTCAGCTGGGTCAGCATGGTCTCATCCTGTATGGGTCAACATTACTGTGTATGCATCCAGTATATACTGGTTTTATATACAGTAAAGTGGGCAGGGAGGATTTTTGCGAAACAGGGGGAGGGCAAGGATGTCAAGGCCGCGGCATGGGTGTGACGCCGATCAGATGGCCTGCAAATCAACCTGCGTACCTGGCATGGGCTGAGGCGATGCGAGAAGCCACCTTGAGGGGCTCTCTTGTGGTGAGTGGCTGGCTGAGACACACTCGAAACAGTCCTGGTTGAGCCTGGGCTGTGCACAGACCTCTTCGCAAGGATGCGTCACGATGATCCATACCCCGACCCTGCTGCTGATCTCCCTGGCAATCAACCTGATGTCGGGGCTGATCATGTTGTTCATCCACTCCCTGAAGCCAGGTCGAGGCAACTTTCTGTACTGGTCCCTCTCCGCTTTTCTCTTCTCCCTCTCCATCCTGCTGCTCAGTCTGGGGGTATTGGGAGGGTATCCGGCGCTGGGCATCCGGGTCGGCGGCCTGGTCTCGATCATGAGCATCCTGCTGTTGCTCGCCGGTTTTTGTGCGCTTTACGAGCGCGCATGGCATCCCCGTGCCGTGGGGGGAGGCGTGGCGGTGTTGCTGCTGCTCTATCTGGGACTGTCCAGCCTCGCCCCCGTGCGCATTGTGCTGGCTCTGATGGAGTCGATGTTGTACCTGTGGTGCGCCTGCCTCATCGTCTCTCTCGGCCGGCAACAGAAGCGGGTGCTCCATGTGGTGGCGCTCATTTACCTTCTGCATTTCACCATCCTGCTGAGTCAGGGGGGGCTGCTCTTGCTGGGAGCCGAAGGGCGGATGGGAGACGGAGGCTGGCTCGATCTCATCTTCTTCATGCACATGGTGCTGACCATCGGCTCGGTGTTGCTGCTGCCTCTGGTGGCCTATGTGGAGACGGAGGAGGCATTGCTGGCGCTCTCGGAGCGGGATCCCCTCACCGGGGTGCTCAATCGGCGCGGTCTCTTCAGGCAGGGAGAGGGGGCTACGCCTGGCCAGACGCGCTGCGTGGTGGTCCTGGACATCGATCACTTCAAGCGGGTCAACGACCAGTTTGGTCACGGCTGCGGGGATGAGGTCATTCGCTATGTGGCCGGGGTGCTGGTGGCCGAGGTACGCAAGGATGATCTGGTGGGGCGCATCGGTGGCGAGGAGTTCGCCATCATCATGGGGGGCGTGAGCGGCCGGATGGCCCACGACATCTGTGACCGGATCCGCCGCCAGATAGAGACGGGCTCCCGGCAGGGGGCCTGCCTGCCGTGCGAGGGGGTCACGGTGAGCATGGGGGTCGTGTGCGCCAGTGCCGAGGCTGACCTGGCACTGATGCTGACCAAAGCCGATGCTGCCATGTACCGGGTGAAGGAAGCGGGGAGAAACGGGGTGCATCTGGCATTCGAGCCGGTACCGCCTCGGCTGGTCGAAAGCAGCGAGGGGTAGACCCTCGCCACCGGTGTTGCCTGGCTAGAAGAGCTTGCTGCCCCAACCGAGCTTGTTGCGCAGCACGTGGAAGTAGCTGTAATCCAGGGGATGCACCAGATGCAGCTTGTGGCTGCTCTTCTTGATGAGGATCTCGTCCCCCGGGTGGACCGCCAGGGTGACCTGGCCGTCGCAGCTCACCTGCATGGCGTCGTCCTGGTTGTCCGGCGAGACCAGCAGCCGCACTTCGCTGTCCGCATCCAGCACGATGGGGCGGCTGCTCAGGGTGTGCGGGAACATGGGCACCAGCGTGATGGCGTTGAGTTTGGGGGTGAGAATGGCGCCCCCTGCCGACAGGGAGTAGGCGGTGGAGCCGGTGGGTGTCGCCACTATGATGCCGTCCGAGCGCTGGCTGTACATGAAGCTGCCGTCGATGTAGACCTCGAACTCGATCATGTGGGCGATCTTGCCCGGGTGAAGCACCGCCTCGTTGACCGCGAGGTTGCTCGACTTGCGCTCCCCGTGGCGATAGACGGCGGCCTCCAGCAGGAAGCGATGCTCGCTCTTGAAGTGACCCGAGAGCACCTGCTCCAGGGGCAGCAGATAATCCTGGGGCGAGAGATCGGTCAGGAAGCCGAGGTTGCCCCGGTTCACCCCGATCACCGCCACATCGAACCGTGACAGCACCCGGGCGGCCCCCAGCATGTTGCCGTCACCGCCGACGACGATGGCGAGATCCGCCTGCTCGCCGAGCTGCACCAGATCCATCACGTTCTCCCCGAGCAGCCCCAGGGTATGGGCCACCCGGCTCTCCAGCAGCACGCGAAAGCCGCGGCTGGTCAGGTACTGATACAGGCCGGTCAGGGTCTGGTTGGCCCCCTCGTGATGGGGCTTGCCGATGAGGGCAACGGTTTTGAACGGAGAATCCATAGGTTATCGGGTCTGGGAGAGTCTTGGGGGGAGTATACCGCGCTTTGCCGGGGATTTGTCTGCCTCCGTGGCGGTTGGTGCAATCGGCCCCGAAAAGGGGCTGCCTGGCACGCGGATGGGCGCCATTGTGCCCGATCTGCCCTTTTCCCCTTGAAAGCCGGGGCTGTGTCCCCATAATAGCGCCAACACAGGGTCTGCTGGCGCGTGTCGCTTGTCTGAACGCCAGCCACCCTCACACGCAACCCCTGAATATTGGAGATGTCATGAGCCACGAAGAACAAAAGGTTGAAGCGATGGAGCAAGTGGAAGCCCAGCCAGTCGAACCGACCGATGTAGACAGTGAAGTGACAGCCGAGCAGGCCCGCATCGCCGAGCTGGAGGCCCAGCTGGAGGTGGCCCAGCAGGCCTCCCTGGAAGAGCGCGAGCGCGCCATTCGCGCCGTCGCCGAGATGGAGAACCTGCGTCGCCGTGCCGCTCAGGACGTGGAGAAAGCCCACAAGTTTGCACTGGAGAAGTTCGCCGCAGAGCTCTTGCCGGTGCTGGACAACCTGGAGCGCGCCATCGAGCTGGCGGACAAGGAGAACGACACCCTCAAGCCGATGATTGAAGGGGTCGAACTGACCCTGAAATCCATGCAGAGCGGCGTGGCCAAGTTCGGCCTGGTGGCGCTGGACCCGACTAACCAGCCGTTCGACCCCAATGCCCACCAGGCCATGAGCATGGTGCCCAGTGCCGATGTGGCGCCGAACACCGTGATCGCCGTGATGCAGAAGGGCTACGAGCTCAACGGCCGCGTCATCCGCCCGGCCATGGTGATGGTGTCCAAGTCCGCTGACTGATCACGCTGTTCTCACCAAGCCCGCCGCTTGGCGGGCTTTTTGTTGGATGTGGCGCCAAAAGACGTGTCTGGCGTCATTTGGCTGTCAGGTGGCCTGTATGCAGGTTTTTTCAGGGCCGGACTTGAAGCGCCGACTTGAGACCCCATATAGGTTGCAAGGCCACGGCGGCACAAAAAATTTGATGCCGGGAGCTTGAAAGCCACAGTGGCAGGCCCCACCTAGCCGTTAACGTATCAAGGCGAGCCCCTCGCCAGTTTATTCAAAGTATTTGGAGATTCGTCAAATGGGTAAAATCATCGGTATTGACCTGGGTACTACCAACTCCTGCGTCGCTATTCTGGATGGCGACCATGCTCGCGTGATCGAGAACGCGGAAGGCGACCGTACTACTCCGTCCATCATTGCCTATGCCGATGACGGCGAAATCCTGGTTGGTCAGCCGGCCAAGCGCCAAGCCATCACCAACCCGAAGAACACGCTGTTCGCCATCAAGCGTCTGATCGGCCGTCGTTTCGAAGATGACGAAGTACAACGTGACCTGAAAATCATGCCGTACGCCATCGCCAAGGCCGACAACGGTGACGCCTGGGTTGAAGTGAAAGGCAAGAAAATGGCACCGCCGCAGATCTCTGCCGAAGTGCTGAAAAAGATGAAGAAGACCGCCGAGGACTACCTGGGCGAGCCGGTGACCGAAGCCGTCATCACCGTACCGGCCTACTTCAACGACGCCCAGCGTCAGGCCACCAAGGATGCCGGTCGCATCGCCGGTCTGGACGTCAAGCGCATCATCAACGAGCCGACTGCGGCTGCGTTTGCCTACGGCGTCAACAAGGTCAAGGGTGAGCGCAAGGTTGCTGTATATGACTTAGGGGGCGGTACCTTCGATATCTCCATCATCGAGATCGACGAAGTCGAAGGCGAAACCACCTTCGAAGTACTGGCGACCAACGGTAACACCCACCTGGGTGGTGAAGACTTCGACAACCGCGTCATCAACTACCTGGTTGACGAGTTCAAGCGCGAGCAGGGCATCGATCTGCGCAATGACCAGCTGGCTCTGCAGCGTCTGAAAGACGCCGCCGAAAAAGCCAAGATCGAGCTCTCTTCTGCCCAGCAGACCGACGTGAACCTGCCGTACATCACCGCAGATGCCACCGGTCCGAAGCACATGAACATCAAGGTGACCCGCGCCAAGCTGGAATCCCTAGTGGAAGACATGGTGAAAGACTCCCTGGAGCCGGTTCGTGTCGCCCTGAAAGACTCCGGTCTGGCCGTTGGCGAGATCGACGACGTCATCCTGGTGGGCGGTCAGACCCGTATGCCGCTGGTTCAGAAGACCGTGGCCGACTTCTTCGGCAAAGAGCCGCGCAAAGACGTCAACCCGGACGAAGCCGTGGCCATGGGTGCTGCCATCCAGGGTGCCGTACTGTCCGGTGACAAGACCGACGTACTGCTGCTGGACGTGACTCCGCTCTCCCTGGGGATCGAGACCATGGGCAGCGTGATGACCGCGCTCATCGAGAAGAACACCACCATTCCGACCAAGAAGTCCCAGGTGTTCTCCACCGCCGAAGACAACCAGTCTGCCGTGACCATTCACGTGCTGCAGGGTGAGCGCAAGCGCGCCAGCGACAACAAGTCCCTGGGCCAGTTCAACCTGGAAGGCATCCGTCCGGCACCGCGCGGTCTGCCGCAGATCGAAGTGACCTTCGACATCGACGCCAACGGCATCCTGCACGTCTCCGCGAAAGACAAGGAGACCAACAAGGAGCAGAAGATCACCATTCAGGCCTCTTCCGGTCTGTCTGATGACGAGATCGAACGCATGGTACGCGAAGCCGAAGCCAACGCGGCCGAGGACAAGAAGTTCGAAGAGCTGGTGCAGGCCCGCAACCAGGCTGACGGTCTGGTCCACTCCGTGCGCAAGCAGGTCACCGAAGCCGGTGAAGCTCTGCCTGCCGACGAGAAGACCAAGATCGAGACGGCCCTGAGCGAGCTGGAATCCGCCATCAAGGGTGACGACAAGGCTGCCATCGAAGCCAAACAGCAGGCTCTGCTGGAAGCGTCCCAGAAGCTGATGGAAATTGCCCAGCAGCAGGCTCAGGCGCAAGGCGCCGCCGGTGCTGACGCCGGTCAGTCCTCCTCTTCCGCCAAGGCTGACGACGACGTGGTCGACGCCGAGTTCGAAGAAGTGAAAGACGACAAGAAATAAGCCCGACCCGGATGGGCGAAGTCCGCTTCGCCCATCGGCTCAGAATCTGTTCACGGTCTGTCGCGAGAGGCCGTCAGCAAGGTAAAGAGCAGCGCAGGAACCGGAGCGTATAGATATACGTGAGGATTCCGAGCAGCACATGAGCCTTGATCACGGCTTCGTAGTAAGAGTGTGAGCAGATTCGTCAATGAATTTACGGGCGTTGGGTAACCAACGCCCGTCTGCGTAACTGCTGATATAGCAACAGGATGAGTATGTCGAAGCGCGATTTCTACGAAGTGCTCGGGGTGTCGAAAGGTGCCGACGAGCGCGAGATCAAGAAGGCGTACAAGCGTCTGGCCATGAAGTATCACCCGGATCGCAACCAGGGTGATGCCGGGGCTGAAGAGAAGTTCAAAGAGGTCAAGGAAGCCTACGAGGTCCTGACCGACGAGAACCTGCGTGCCCGTTATGACCAGTACGGTCATGCCGGGGTGGATCCGAGCCAGGGTGGCGGCCACGGCGGCTTTGGCGGTGGCGCCGATTTCGGCGACATCTTCGGCGACGTGTTTGGCGACATCTTCGGTGGTCGCGGGGGCGGTCGTCGCGGCCCGGCCCGTGGCTCCGACCTGCGCTACAACATGGAGCTGACGCTGGAAGAGGCGGTGCGCGGGGTCTCCAAGGAGATCAAGATCCCGACCCAGGTCCACTGCGAAGTCTGCAACGGCTCCGGTGCCCATACCGGAAGCCAGGCCCAGACCTGCCCCACCTGCCACGGCTCCGGCCAGGTGCAGATGCGCCAGGGCTTCTTCGCGGTGCAACAGCCCTGCCCCCACTGTCACGGTCGCGGCAAGATCATCAAGGATCCGTGCCGCAAGTGCCATGGGGAAGGGCGTTACCAGAAGACCAAGACCCTGTCGGTCAAGATCCCGGCCGGGGTCGATACCGGGGATCGCATCCGTCTCTCCGGCGAAGGGGAAGCGGGGGAAACCGGCGCATCGGCGGGGGATCTCTACGTACAGGTTCACGTGCGCGAGCACGAGATCTTCGTCCGTGACGGCAACGACCTCTACTGCGAAGTGCCCATCAGCTTCACCACGGCGGCGCTCGGCGGCGAGATTGAAGTGCCGACCCTGGATGGTCGGGTCAAGCTCAAGGTGACCCCGGAGACCCAGACCGGCAAGCTGTTCCGCCTGCGGGGCAAGGGCGTCAAGTCCGTGCGCTCCGGCCAGGTGGGGGATCTGATGTGTAAGGTGGTGATCGAGACTCCGGTCAAGCTGACCGAGACCCAGAAAGATCTGCTACGCCAGCTGGACGACTCCTTCAGCGGCGCCGCTGCCAAGACCCACAAGCCGAAATCCGAAGGCTTCTTCGAAGGGGTGAAACGCTTCTTCGACGACCTGACCAAATAAACGCGACCCGCGTTACCCAAGCCGGCACGGATGTGCCGGCTTTTTTTTGCCCGCCATCTGGCCTGGATCCGCCCTTATTGAGTGGATCCCGATGAGGGATCCTCCTCACAACTTCCGCCAATTCCCCCTGTACAAATGTTATCCCGCTCACACTCCTGCTGAAACGGTTTAGCTGGCATATTGAGTCAGCTAAAGCGGTTTAGCTATCCTCGGCTCGTCAACAACAACAGAGCCCGGACGGGCGACAGAAGACAGGTGAGGACGATGACGATGTTCAAGAGCAAGTTGGCGCTGGCCGTGGCGCTGGGATTGGGAATGAGCAGCCCGCTGTGGGCGGCGGATGGTGGTATCGAAGCCAGGCTGGCGGCGCTGGAGGCGCGGGTGCAGGCAGCCGAGGCGCGCGCCACCGCTGCCGAAGCGCGGGCCGATGAGGCCCAGAGCAAGGCGAGCGAAGCCCGCGAGACCGCCGCCGTGGCCAAGGCCCAGAGCGAGAAAGTGGACAAGCAGACCGCCGGGGCCCAGGGCTTCGAGTTCCACGGCTATGCCCGCTCGGGCCTGCTGGTGAACGGCAATGGCAACGGTGGCCGCGGCGGCCCCTACATCACCCCGGCCGGCTCGGTGGGCGGCGCCGTGGGTCGCCTTGGCAACGAGGATGACACCTACATGGAGGCCAACCTGCTGAAGACCCAGACCTTCGACGATGGCAGCTGGGCCCGCTACAAGCTGATGCTGGCGGACGGGGTGGAGACCAGCAACGACTGGACCGCCAGCGATTCCAGCCTCAACACCCGCCAGGTGTTTGCCGAAATCGGCGATCTGGCGAGCTTCAGCGGTCCTTTCCAGCACTCGGTGCTCTGGGCGGGCAAGCGCTTTGACCGGGACAACTTCGACATCCACTGGCTCGACTCGGACGTGGTCTTCCTGGCCGGCACCGGCGGCGGCGTCTACGACGTGCAGCTGGCCGACAGCTGGAAGGCGAACTTCTCCCTCTACGGGCGCGACTACGGCGACATCAGCGCGAGCGGTCTCTCCGACATCGAAAGCTACATCCTCACCATGAACAACCGCGTTGGCAACTGGCAGTGGATGCTGAACGGCCTCTCCGCCAAGGACAACGAGGCGCGCATCAATGACGGCGGCGCGGGCAGCGAAGCGGCGAACAAGGGGGCCCACACCCTGGTGGCCTACCACGCCGACAGTTTCTTTGGCATCAACCCCGGTTTCTCCAAGGCGGCGGTGCTGTATGGCCACGGTCTGGGTGCCGAGCTCAAGGGGCTGGGCTCCGACAGCGAGCTGCTGCCGGATGCCGATGCGGTGCGGGTCGCCGTGTTTGGTGCCACCGATCTTGCCCCGCGCTGGCGTGTCGCCCCGGCCCTGCTGGCCGAGCACAGCCAGGATCGTTACGTGAAGGGGGACGAGTACCGCTGGGTGACCCTCAATGGCCGCCTGGCCCAGGTACTGAGCCAGAACGTCGAGCTGGTCTACGAGGCGACCTGGCAGTACATGGACCTCGATCCCAAGGGCTACAAGGGTCGTCAGGCGGTGAGCGGCGATTTCACCAAGCTCACCTTCGCGCCGACCTTCAAGGCGCAGACCGCCGGTTTCTTCGAGCGGCCCGAGCTTCGGGTGTTCGCCACCTGGATGGACTGGTCCTCCGAGCTCGACAACTACGCCAGCTCCGATGCCATGGGCCAGAGCAACTTCACCGCCGGGGGCGAGTGGAACTTCGGCGTGCAGATGGAAACCTGGTTCTAGTTCGTTATCCCGATCACAAAAATGGCAGGCGGCCCCGGGATCTGTTGGTTAGCTAAAACGGTTTAGCTGATAATGCGGACCCAGAACCCGGGGCTGACCCCGGCAAATCCTGTGCAGCAGTGGAGTAGCAACAAGGTGACGAATCGTGTGTGGGTAATGGGGGATGCGGTAGTGGACTTGATCCCGGAAGGGGAGCAGCACTACCTCAAGTGTCCGGGTGGCGCACCGGCCAACGTGGCGGTGGGCGTTGCCCGGCTCGGCGGGGAGTCGGCCTTCATTGGCCGGGTCGGCGCGGATCCCTTCGGCCGCTTCATGGGGGAGACCCTGGCCAGGGAGGGGGTCGACATTCGCCACCTGATCCTGGATCCGGCCCATCGCACCAGCACGGTGCTGGTGGATCTCGATGAGGCGGGGGAGCGCAGCTTCACCTTCATGGTGCGCCCGAGCGCCGATCAGTTCCTGAGCCACGCCGATCTGCCGGTCTTCCAGGCCGGGCAGTGGCTGCTGACCTGCTCCATTGCGCTCGCCAACGAGCCGGTGCGCAGCAGTTGTCTGCAAGCCATGGCGACCATCCGGGCCGTCGGGGGGCGGGTCTGCTTCGACCCCAACCTGAGGCCAGAGGTGTGGGGCAACCCTGCCGAGATGCTGCCCGTGGTGCGCGAGGCCATGGCCCTCGCAGACGTGGTCAAGCTCTCGGTGGAGGAGCTGCAACTGCTGAGCGGTCTGGACGATCTGGCGGCGGGGCTTGCCACTCTTTCAGGCCCGGCACTGGTGCTGGTGACCCGGGGGGCGGGGGGCGTGGTGGCCCGTCTGGGTGGCGAGTTGCTGGAGTGGGTGGGGCCCAAAGTGACGCCACTCGATACCACGGGGGCGGGGGACGCCTTCGTCGCCGGGCTGCTGGCGGCCTTGGCCGAACGGACCTCGCTGCCGACGCAGGCCGAGCTGCCCGCCATCCTGGCTCAGGCCCACGGCTGCGGGGCGCTCGCCACCACCGCCAAGGGGGCGATGACGGCACTGCCCACCCGCACCCGGCTGGATGAATTTTTGCGATCAGGCGCAGACGGCTGTTGATCTGCGGCTAGAACCGCGGGTCGACAGCCCCTACTCTCATGTGACAAGGGCCCGCCAGCGTGGCGGGTCATAAGAGGAAGAATATGAATATCAGTGCGATAGCCCAGGATCTGGTGCCCCTGCTCGGGGGCAAGGAGAACATCGTCAGCGCCGCCCACTGCGCCACCCGGCTGCGGTTGGTGCTGGCGGACGACAGCAAGGTGAACAAGGCCGCCATCGACAAGCTGGACGGGGTCAAGGGGTGCTTCAGCAACGCCGGTCAAATTCAGGTGATCTTCGGCACCGGTCTGGTCAACAAGGTCTACGCGGAGTTCGTCACCCTGACCGGGACCGGCGCCGCCAGCAAGGCGGAGCTGACCGATCTGGCGACGGCCAAGCTCAACGTGGCCCAGCGTCTGGCGCGGACCCTCTCCAACATCTTCGTGCCCATCATTCCGGCCATAGTCGCGTCCGGCCTGCTGATGGGGCTGCTCGGCATGGTGCGCACCTACGGCTGGGTCAACGCCGACAGCGCCCTGTTCGTCATGCTCGACATGTTCAGCTCGGCAGCCTTCATCATCCTGCCGATCCTCATCGGTTTTACGGCGGCGCGCGAATTCGGCGGAAACCCCTATCTGGGGGCGACGCTCGGCGGCATTCTCACCCACCCGGCCCTGACCAACGCCTGGGGCGTGGCCGGGGGCTTCAAGACCATGGACTTCTTCGGCCTGGATGTCGCCATGATCGGCTACCAGGGCACCGTCTTCCCGGTGCTCCTGGCGGTCTGGTTCATGTCCCACCTGGAGAAGCAGCTGAGAAGGCGCATCCCTGACGCCCTGGATCTCATCCTCACCCCGTTTTTGACCGTCATCATCACCGGCTTCGTGGCGCTGCTCTTCATCGGCCCCGCCGGTCGGGTGCTGGGGGATGGCATCTCCTTCGGTCTGAGCGCCCTCTATGAGCAGGCAGGCTGGCTGGCGGGTCTGGTGTTTGGTGGCACCTATTCGCTCATCGTCATCACCGGCATCCACCACAGCTTCCACGCCATTGAGGCGGGGCTGCTGGCCAACCCTGCCATCGGCGTCAACTTCCTGCTGCCCATCTGGGCCATGGCCAACGTGGCCCAGGGTGGGGCTTGTCTGGCGGTCTACTTCAAGACCCGGGACGTGAAGATCAAGGCCATCACGGTGCCGGCGGCCATGTCCTGCCTGCTCGGCATCACCGAGGCGGCGATCTTCGGGGTCAACCTGCGCTACATCAAGCCCTTCCTGGCCGGTCTGTTCGGCGGGGCCTGCGGCGGCGCCTACGTGGTGGCGGCCAAGGTCGGCATGACGGCGGTGGGCCTGACCGGGATCCCGGGCATGGCCATCGTCCAGCCCATGAGCCTCATCCACTACGTCATCGGTCTGGTGATCGCCTTTGGCGCCGCTTTCGCCGCCTCCTACCTGCTCAAGTACAAGGTGGAGTGATGAAGGAAACCCAATTCCTCAACCAGATTGTCCGGTCCCTGCTGGCCGGACAGCTCAAGGCGGCGGCCGATCCCCATCGGCCCCGCTGGCACCTGGCAGCCCCGGTGGGGCTGCTCAACGATCCCAACGGTTTCATCGAGCACGACGGGCGCTATCACCTCTTCTACCAGTGGAACCCGCTCGGTTGCGAGCACCGCAACAAGGGCTGGGGGCACGTCACCTCCACCGATCTGCTGCACTGGCAGCACGAGCCGGTGGCGCTGCTGCCCACCGAGGCCTATGAGAGCCACGGCTGCTATTCGGGCTCGGCGGTGAGCGATGAGCAGGGGCGTCTGACCCTTATCTACACCGGCAACGTCAAATACCCGGACGGCAGCCGCACCGCCTACCAGTGTCTGGCCCGCGCCGACGGTGTGGGGGGCTTTGCCAAGCTGGGCCCTGTGCTGGACCTGCCCGCAGGCTACAGCGGCCATGTGCGCGACCCCAAGGTGTGGCACGACGGTCGGCAGTGGCTGAAGGTGCTGGGGGCCCGCACCTTGGACGATCGGGGTGAGGTGCTGCTCTATCGCGGTGACACCCTGGATGCCTGGACGCTGGTGGGCCCCATCGCCGGCAGCGGGCGCGGCGGTCTCGGGGAGTTTGGCTATATGTGGGAGTGTCCGGACCTCTTCCCCCTGGGAGATCGCCATGTGCTGATCAGCTGCCCCCAGGGGATTGCCCCGCAGGGAGAGGATTATCGCAATCTCTACCAGTGCGGCTGGCTGGCGGGTGATTTCGACGGCGAGCATTTCGCCCACGGGGCCTTCCATGAGCTGGACCGGGGCTTCGAGTTCTATGCGCCGCAGACCACTCAGGACAGCCAGGGGCGGCGCCTGCTGTTTGGCTGGCTGGGCTTGCCGGAGGAGAACGAGATGAGCCAGCCCACTCTCGAGCACGGCTGGATCCACCAGATGAGCTGCCCGCGGGAGCTGTTCTGGCAGGATGAGTGGCTCTGCCAGCGGCCGGTGGCTGAGCTGGGCGCCCTGAAAGGGGAGCAGACCCGCTTCGAGGGGGCGCCGGACGAGCTGCCTGCACTGGCCATCGACTCGGCCTGGCTCGATCTGGCGCTGTGCGGTGAAGGGCGCCTCGGGTTCGGGGCCGTGGTCGAGCTGTGCTGGCAGCCGGGGCGTCTTGTCCTGCGTCGCCAGAACTGGCAGAGCGGGGAGTGGGAGGAGCGAAGCGCCCCCTGGCTTGGGGGCAAGATCACCGTCTTGTGTGACCGCTCCAGCCTGGAGTGCTTCGTCGATGGCGGGCGCCAGAGCTTGTCGACCCGTTACTTCCCCGGCGAAAATCCAGTACTTTCCGCACGTTGCGGTGGTGATGGCAGCAAAATTTGTCTCGATCACTGGCCGCTGGCGACCTGCCTAGTACAATAGCCCGGTCTCAGTGTGCCGGGAGGTCAGGTGGAGAAGAAGAAACGGATCACGATTGCCCAGATAGCCACGCTCGCGGGGGTCTCCAAGGCCACCGCCAGCCTGGTGCTCAACGGCAAGAGTGCGGAATACCGCATCGCCGACGATACCCGCAAGCGGATCCAGGCGGTGGCGGACGAGTGCCATTATCAGCCGAGCATCCATGCCCGCTCCCTGCGGGAGGTGCGCAGCTACACCTGGGGGCTGGTGATCCCCGACCTCACCAACTTCGGCTTCGCCAGCATCGCCCGTGCCCTGGAGGCCCGCTGTCGGGAGGCGGGGATCCAGCTGCTCATCGCCTGCTCCGAGGATGACCCCACCCTGGAGCAGCGGGTGGTGGACAACCTCATCAGCCGTCAGGTGGATGGCCTCATCGTTGCCTCCAGCGGCCACAGTGACGACATCTATGCCCGCATCCACGACCGCTTGCCGGTGGTGCAGCTCGACCGCCACATCGGTGAGTCGCGCCTGCCCATGGTGATCTCGGACGCCTGCAAGGCCACCGCCGAGCTGGTGCAGGATATGGCCGAGGATTGCGGGGAGGAGATCTACTACTTCGGCGGTCTGCTGGATCTCTCCCCCAGCCGCCACCGGCTGGCGGGTTACGAGCTCGGGTTGCACCGCGCCGGGCTGGAGGCCACTTCAGACCGGGTCCGCCACCGTGACTACCAGCCGAGCTCGGGCTATCAGCTGATGTCTGAGCTGGTGGACGAACTCGGGGCGCCGCCGAAGGGGCTTTTTACCGCCTCTTTCACCCTGCTGGAGGGGGTGCTGCGCTACCTCAACGAGGCGGGACTGATGGAGACCGGCATGCGCCTGTGTACGTTCGACGATCACGATCTGCTCGACTGCATCCCCATGCGCATCGATTCCGTGGCCCAGGATTGCCCGGCCCTGGCCCGGGCCGCCTTCGAGATGATGCAGCAACTCATCGCGGGCAATCCCCCGGCCCAGACCGCCCAGGTCATCAACCCCAGGGTGCGCTGGCGCAGCCGCCGCTAGGCACACGGCTTCCCTTTCCTGTGAAAAAGCCCCGCCGGATCCGGCGGGGCTTTTTGTGCTGCGTCTGGTATGAGGGCGTCAATCGGTGATGCTGGCCCGCCAGAAGATCTGCTTGATGTGAGGGTGCTCCCCGAGCGTGTTCATCAGGGCATCGAGCCTGGTGCCATCGATGGCGGTGGCGAGCAGCGCCGCCGAGATCTCGAGATCCTGATCGCCGAAGGGGGTGATGTCGAGCTCGCTCAGGGGGTAGTGGGCCTGTTCCAGCATCTGCTCGAGCCAGGGCAGTACCTCCTTCTGGTGAGCGCGGCCGATGAGAGCGGTCACGTGATAGGTCACTTCGGTGTCCATGTTGTCCACCGGGTCACGGTTTATCTGGTTGACCAGGGGGCGCAGCAGGGTGTTGGCGGCCAGCACGAAGAGGGCGCCGAGGATGGCCTCCAGGGCGAACCCGGCGCCGCAGGCGGCCCCGACAGCGGCCACGCCCCACAGGGTGGCCGCTGTGTTGATGCCCCGGATGTTGCCGGATTCCCGCATGATGACGCCGGCGCCGAGAAAACCGATGCCGGAGACGATGTAGGCCACCACGTGGACGACCCCGTAACTGCCGCCATGCAGGTCATAGATGCGCTGGGCCAGGTTGACGAACAGGGCCGCCCCCACGGCGACCAGCACGTTGGTGCGAAGGCCGGCGGTGCGCTGGCGGTACTGGCGCTCCAGGCCGACCAGGCTGCCCAGCACGAAGGCGAGCAGCAGGCTGGCCAGGGTGTCGAGCAGGGCGAGAAAATCGAGTTGTTGCCACATTCTCATTAAGGGTCTCCTTCTGGGGATGCCGACTAGCTTTCGCCCCCGGGTTGCGTGAGAGACGGGGGGCAAGGTCGACATCGTGGTGAATGCAAGGGCGCGACCCGCCTCCTGACGGGGCGGGATGGCGCAGAGCAGGGAAGAGGCCCTTCACGGTTGCCCGGGAAGGACCTCGCCTTGTTCGAGGGTCAATGCCTGGTGGCGTCGTCCCCGGCGCGGGGGCGCAGTTCCCAGCGTACCGGGTGAACAGCCCCGACCTGGTGGATGAACTGCACCAGATAGCGGCGCTGGGGCGGCGTGCAGTAGAGGCTCAGCACCAGCACGCGGCCTTCACCGCGCCCGGGCTGCATGGACTGCAGGGGACTGAGTCCGGCCGGTTGCAGGGTGTGGCTCACCGCCGCCAGCACCTGCTCCATGTCGGCTCTGTCTTCGCAGCGGATGTGCAGCCGATAGAGGTGCTGACGCCGTCTGCCACGTTGCCAGAGTGGTCGCAGGCCCCGTCCCAGTCTGCTCAGCAGGGAAGGGGATTTGTCAGCGACAGGGTTGTTTGAAATCAAGCGCATAGCAGCCTCCTTTTGGGAAGCAGAAACTATGCAGGCAAGGTGTCGTGGGATGAGTCCGCGTCACCTGACGTCAAGTGTGAAAAGCGGGGAAAAGAGGGATCCACTTCTCGCAGGGTGGCGAGTCGCGGCAGAGAAAAACCTGCGGCTAGCTCGCGACCAGGGTGCCGACGACGAGGGTCGGCGTGCGTCTGTCACTTGATGAGTTGCCCACCGATGGTCTCCGCTAGTGATAAAGAGGCGACATGGTAGCCGATACGGCGGCCTGGGTAAACCCCGAGCCCTTGATAGCAACATATTGAAACATAATAAAAAAGAGATGAAAGCGCCGGTAAAGGGAGCGCTATTCCCTTCACCGGCGGGCCCTTGGGGGGTTACCGGGTCTTGTCGATGCCCAGGTATTTGAGCATCAGTTTTTCATAGATGGGTTCGGTGTCGCCCACCTGCATCTTGTGCAGGAAATACTTCTCGAACGCTATCTTGGCCAGGTGGACCCACTTCCCTTTCTTGAACCAGGCGACGTTGCGCGGCGGGATCTGCGGCATGGCCACGAAGGCGGCCCCTGTGTCCCCCATGTCCGCCAGACAGATGGCATTCCACACCGCCCGGGTGACCGGGGGCTGGCCGTCCAGCTCCGCCTTGATGTTGTGGCTTAAGGTGCGCACCATGGCTTCGATCATGTAGCCGGTCTTGGGCACCCCGGTCGGGACCGGCGTCTTGTGCTGGGGCGGGATGGCGATGCAGACCCCGGCGGCGTAAATCTGCGGGAAGACAGGGTTGCGCTGGTGTTCGTCGACGATGACGAACCCGCGGGGATTGACCAGCCCCTCGAGGCCCCGCAGGGGGCTGATGCCGGCGAAGGCGGGCAGCATCATGGCATGCTTGTAGGGGAGGCTGTGGGTGCGCTTGACGTTGCCATCTTCATCCAGCTCCTCCACCGTCATCACCCCATCCCTGGCCGCCACGGTGCGGGCATTGCAGATCCATTGCATGTCGCGCATGCGCAGCTCGCTCTCCAGCATGCCCTTGGAATCCCCCACGCCGTTGAGGCCGAGGTGACCGATGTAGGGTTCGCTGGTGACGAAGGTCATGGGCACGTCCTTTCTCACCTTCTTGTCGCGCAGGTGGCGATCGAGGATGAAGGCGTATTCGTAGGCCGGGCCGAAGCAGGAGGCGCCGGGCATGGCACCGACGATCACCGGACCCGGTTCGTCGAGCAGCCCGTTGACACTGTGCAGGCACTCCTCTGCGTGGGAGAGGGTGCAGACGCTGGCGGTGCCGCCCGCCGTCGGGCCCGCTCCCTGCACCTCTTCAAAGGCGAGTGCGGGGCCGGTGCAGAGCACCAGAAAGTCGTAGTGCAGGTGCTGGCCATCGGAGAGGCGGATCAGCTGTTCGAGGGGTTGCAACCCGGTCAGGGCGGCGTGGATGAAGCGGATCCCCTTCTTCTTCACATGAGGCTCTATGGGGAGGGAGATATCTTTGCGCTCTCGCCACCGGACCGCAATCCACGGGTTCGAAGGGTTGAATTCAAAGTCGGGTTTGTCGTTCACCAGGATGACGTCGTGCTGCTTGCCGAGTTCGGCCTTGAGCTCGTAGGCGGCCGACATGCCCCCCAACCCTGCCCCGATGATGATGATGGTTGCCATAATGAGCCTCCGCTCTATTACACGGCTCCTGTGAGCCAATATGTCCGCCTGCCTATTTGAGCCCCATTCGCCTGAGCACGGCGGCGGCGGGACAGACCCCGGTGAACGCGCTCTGGATCAGGTTGACCCCGACAAAGACGCTCAACCAGACAAAGCCCGGGTGGACCCAGGCCGTGAGCAGCAGCGACAGCAGCAACATGCCACCCGCGACCACTCTGACTCCGTTATCGACGGTCATTTCTCGTCTCCTTTTTGTTTAGCGATTGCTAATTTAGGGATGTTTTATACAATAGAACAAATATCAGCAATTGCTAATTTAATCTTATGAGCCACTTCGACGAGATGAACCGACATGCGACAGCCGCCGCCGGCCTGCTCAAGGCGCTGGCTCATCCCGAACGCCTGATGGTGCTCTGCCAGCTGGTGGAAGGGGAGAAGGGGGTCGGGGAGCTGCTGGCCCACAGCCAGCTCGGGCAGTCGGCCTTCTCCCAGCAACTGTCGGTATTGAAGCGCCAAGGCCTTGTCCGCTCGCGCAAAGTCTCCCAGCAGATCTACTACTCCCTGGTGAGCGAGGCGGCGGCCGATGTGCTGGCGGCGCTGCAAACCCATTTTTGTCACTCAGATGAGGAAATTCGATGATGGAAAGCCAATGGCTGCTCTCGTTGGGGGGCGGCATGCTGGCGGGGCTCTCGGCCCTGATCCTGATGTTGTTCAACGGCCGGGTGGCCGGGATCAGCGGCATTCTGGCCGGTGCAATGCAGTACAAAACCCCCTGGCGGGTGCTGTTTCTGCTGGGATTGGGACTGGGGGCCTGGCTGGCGCTGACCCTGGGTTGGGCCACCATGCCCGCCTTTGATGCCTTGCCCGGCTGGCCCGTGGTGGTGCTGGCCGGCCTGCTGGTGGGCATCGGCACCCGTCTTGGCAATGGCTGCACCAGCGGTCACGGCATCTGCGGCATGGGGCGGCTGTCGACGCGCTCCGTGGTGGCGACGCTCACCTTTATGGGGATGGGCGTGGCGACCGTGTTCTTTACTCACCACATGTTTTGACGGGTTGATTGCCATGAAATTGCTGACAAGTGTGTTTGCGGGTCTGTTGTTCGGGCTGGGAATGGCCCTCTCCGGGATGATGGATCCGGCGCGGGTCACCGGGTTTCTCGATCTGGCCGGTGCCTGGGATCCCAGCCTGGCCTTCGTGATGGGAGGGGCCCTGGCTGTCTTCATGCCGGGCTACTTCCTGCTGGTGAAGCCCAGTCGTCTGAGCCTGCTGGGGGAGCCCATGGCCCGGGTCCCCGCTCCCGTGCTGGATCGCCGCCTGATTGGCGGGGCCGCACTGTTCGGGATCGGTTGGGGCCTGGTCGGCATCTGTCCAGGGCCTGCCTTGAGTCTCATTTCCAGCGGACAGCCCATGATATTGTTGTTCATCGGGGCCATGGCGGCCGGGATCCTGCTGGTGGACAAGGTCTGGAACAGGGTGCTGGAGAAGGCTCGCCAGCACCGTATTGCCTGAGTTTTCAAGGTGCCCATGAGCCAGGGAAGGAGAATCATGATGAACACAATCCGGTTGCTGGTGACCACCCTGCTGGTCATGACATCCACCCTGGTGGCGGCCGAGGAGGCCAAGGGGTCGCTGACGCTGACCCCGCAGCGCGTCACCGACTGGCTCACCCTGAGCGGTACCGTGAGCGCCATTCATCAGGGGACGGTCGCGGCCCAGACCAGTGGCCGCGTCTCCCGCATGCTGGTGGATGTGAACGACGAGGTACAGGCCGGGCAGCCCCTGCTCGAGATAAGCGGCAAGGAGCAGTCTGCCGCCGTGACCGGCGCCGAGGCGCGGGTGGCCAGGGCCCAGGCCCAGCAGGTGGAGGCCGAGCGCCAGCTCACCCGTTATCAGGCCCTCATCGCCAAGGGGGTGATCACCCGGGCCCAGCTCGACAACGCCCAGGCAACGGATCGGGCCGCCCGCGCCGAGGTCAATGCCGCCGAGGCCGCCCTCATCCAGGCCCGGGAAGCCTACGGCTATACCCGCATCCTCGCCCCCTACGCCGGGGTGGTGACCAGGCGGCTGGTGGAGCTGGGGGAGACGGTGGCCCCCGGTACGCCGCTGCTATCCGGTTTCTCCCTGGGCGAGCTGAGGGTGGAGCTGGAGCTGCCCCAGTCCGCGCTGGTTCTCGCCGGCCAGCCGTCGGATGTGCAGGTGCTGCTGCCCGGTGGCAAGGCCGTGACTCCCCTCAAGCTGACCCGCTTCAACTACGCCGACAGCCAGAGCCACAGTTTCCGGCTGCGCCTCGATCTGCCGCCGAACACGGCAGGGGTGCTGCCCGGCATGTGGCTCAAGGTGCAGCTCAAACAGGGTGAGCGTCAGGTGTTGCAAGTGCCGGAGCCCGCCCTGCTGCGGCAGGGGGAGTTCAACGGCGTCTACCTCAAAGAAGGGGAAGGATGGGCCCTGACCCCGGTGCGGGTCGGCCACTGCGAGGCTGGGCTGTGCGAGGTCCTGTCGGGTCTCAAGGGCGGTGACACCCTGGCCCCCGATGCCTGGAGCCGTCAACAGGAGGTGCCCCATGAGTAGCGAGCTGAACGGCAACCATGGCCGCCTTGGGCCGGCGGGTCGGCTGGCGGCCCTGTTTCAGGGCTCGGCCATCACCCCGCTGCTGGCGCTGGTGGGGCTCTTGCTCGGCCTCTTTGCCGTGCTGGTGACCCCCAAGGAGGAGGAGCCCCAGATCGATGTCACCTTCGCCGACGTCTACATTTCCTTCCCGGGGGCCAGCCCGGCAGAGGTGGAGTCCCTCGTCACCACCCCTGCCGAGCAGGTGGTCTCCCAGATAAAGGGGATAGATACCCTCTACTCCTTCTCCCAACCCGATGGCGCCCTGCTGGTGGTGGTGTTCAAGGTAGGGGTGAGCCGGGAGCAGGCCATCGTGGATCTCAACAACCAGCTCGACTCCAACCGCGACTGGTTGCCACAGGGGATCGGAGTCGGTCAGCCGCTGGTGAAACCCCGGGGGATCGATGATGTTCCCATCGTCACTCTGACCCTCTGGAGCAAGCAGCTGGGGGCCCCCGATCTGACCCGGGTCGCCCACGAGCTGGAGACCGAACTCAAGCGCATTCCCGGTACCCGGGACATCTACAGCCTGGGGGGCCAGAGCGCCGTGCTGCGGGTGATGCCGGCCCCGGCGGCCCTCAGCGCCCATGGCATCAGCTGGGGCGAGCTGAGCCAGCGACTTGCGGCCGCCAACCGGGTGGGCAGCGAGCAGGCCGTGGTGCAGGATAACCGGGAGATCAAGGTGCAGGTGGGGCAGTTCCTGCAAAGCGAGCAGGAGGCCCGCGAACTGGTGGTGGGCCTGCATAACGGCAAGCCGGTCTACCTCGGTGAGGTGGCCCGGGTGTCCCTTGGGGAGGAGACCCCGGTGCAGCGCAGCTGGATGGGGCAGGGGCAAGCCAGCTACCCGGCGGTGACCCTGGCCATCGGCAAGCAGCCGGGGCAGAACGCGGTGGAGGTGGCCAAGCGGGTGGAGGCACGGGTGGAGAGCCTCAGGAATCGGCTCATCCCGGCCGGGGTCGAGGTGACGGTGACCCGTGACTACGGCGTCACCGCCGAGACCAAATCCAACACCCTCATCGGCAAGCTCATCTTTGCCACCACGGCGGTGGTATTGCTGGTGCTGGTGAGCATGGGGTGGCGCGAGGCGCTGGTGGTGGGGGTCGCCATCGTCATCACCCTGGCGCTGACCCTGTTCGCCTCCTGGGCATGGGGCTTTACCCTCAACCGGGTGTCCCTCTTTGCCCTTATCTTCTCCATCGGCATCCTGGTGGATGACGCCATCGTCGTGGTGGAGAACATCCACCGCCATCGCGGCCTGGGCAAGGGGTCGCTCAAGGATCTCATTCCGGGCGCGGTGGACGAGGTGGGGGGGCCGACCATACTGGCGACCCTGACCGTCATCGCGGCCCTGCTGCCCATGGCCTTCGTCAGCGGCCTGATGGGCCCCTACATGAGCCCCATCCCCATCAATGCCAGCATGGGGATGCTCATCTCCCTGCTGGTGGCCTTCATCTTCTCCCCCTGGCTGGCCAATCACCTGCTCAAGCGCGAGAGGCATGTCGCCCACGGGGAGGCCAAAGCCGGGCTCTTTCACCGTCTGATGACCCCTTTCCTGATGGGGGCGGGTGCCAAAAGAGCGAGACACAAGCTCTGGCTGGTCATTCTGCTGCTGGTGGCGGGGGCGGCCGCCATGCCCATGGTGCAGTGGGTGGTGCTCAAGATGCTCCCCTTTGACAACAAGTCGGAATTCCAGCTGGTGCTCGACATGCCGGAGGGGGCGACCCTGGAGCAGACCGAGCGCACCCTGCTGGCGGTGGGTCGGGAGCTTGCCAGGGTGCCCGAGGTGAAGGATTACCAGATCTACGCCGGCACCGCCGCCCCCATCAACTTCAACGGGCTGGTGCGCCACTACTTCATCCGCAGCGGCGCCAACGTGGGTGATATTCAGGTCAATCTGGTGGACAAGCATGAACGGGATCGCAGCAGTCACGAGATTGCCCGGTCGGTGCGTGCGCCCTTGCAGGCCATCGCCAGTGCGGCAGGGGGCAACCTCAAGGTGGTGGAGGTGCCCCCGGGACCGCCTGTCTGGTCGCCCATTGTCGCGGAAGTGTATGGCCCGACGCAGGCCGCCCGTGAAGCCGCTGCCCGCGCCGTACAGGCCCGCTTTGTGGCCACGGCGGATCTGGTGGACGTGGATATCTATCTGACCGACCCTCAGCCCAAGTGGCGGCTGGTGGTGGATCGCGCCCAGGCGGCCCTGCTCGGGGTCGATCTCGGGGATCTGGTGGCGACCCTCAATGGCGGGGTGGGCTATCAGGATGCCAGCTGGCTGCAGGGGCAAGGCGCCAAGTATCCGGTGCCGATCCGCATCGAGCTCGCTCCCGGTGACAAACGGGATCTGACCGGCATCCTGGCTCTCAAGGTGCGCAGCCAGAGCGGCCAGCTGGTGCGGGTCTCCGAGCTGGTGAGTCGCCGCGATGAGCTGGCCCCCAGCTATATCATGCACAAGAACATGCAGCCCATGGTGATGGTGGTGGCCGACATGGGCGGCCATGCCGACAGCCCGCTCTATGGCATGTTTGCCGCCGGTGCCGACATCTCGCTGCCACAGTATTACGTGCATCAGCCCGACAAGCTGGGGGAGGTGGCGCTCTTGTGGGACGGGGAGTGGAAAATCACCTACGAGACCTTCCGCGACATGGGGATTGCCTACGGGGTGGGGATGATCCTCATCTACCTGCTGGTGGTGGCCCAGTTTCGCTCCTATCTGGTGCCGCTCATCATCATGGCCCCCATTCCGCTCACCCTCATCGGGGTGATGCCGGGCCACGCCCTGCTGGGGGCCCAGTTTACCGCCACCTCGATGATCGGGATGATCGCCCTGGCCGGGATCATCGTACGCAACAGCATCCTGCTGGTGGACTTTATTGAGCAGCAGCGGGCGAGTGGCGTGGTGTTCGAACAGGCAGTGATTGCGGCGGCGCAGGTGCGGGCCAAACCCATCATGCTGACGGCGTTGGCGGCCATGATAGGGGCGCTTTTCATCCTGGATGACCCCATCTTCAATGGCCTCGCCATCAGCCTGATCTTCGGGATCCTGGTCTCCACCCTGCTCACCCTGGTGGTGATCCCGCTGCTCTACTACAGCCTGCTCGTTCGCCGAAGTCAGAGGTAAACACAGGGGGCACGTGCCCCCTGTTTTCTGGCATCACACCGCCTCGCGGGCATCGCAGGTTTTCATCAGAGGGAAATAACGGCGATCCGCCTGGCTCATGTGGCCCACGACCAGCTCCTGGATGATGAAGTTGAGCAGGGCGTCGTTGCCAAGGGTGCCCGCCTGTGCGGCCGCCATCAGCTGACCGGCTTTTTTCAGCAGATGCTGGTGCTCCTGGCGATGGGCCGCCAGCTCCTCATAGCCATATTGCGCGAGGACCTGCTCTTCGAGGAGGAAGTGCTGGCGCGCCATCTCGAATATCTGCGCCATGTCTGCCAGCAAGGCATCGGGATGGATGCCGGGATCCTGCATGTGCTCGAGCAAGCGGTTGGCCAGCAGGTAGAGCTGGCGGTGGTCCGCATCGATGCGGGGGTGGCCGCATGCGTGGGCGGGCTGCCATTGCAGGGTGCCGGGAAGGGGATCCTGCCCGGTGGAAAACAGGCAGACCCTGCCCCGGCCATGGTGCTTGGCTTGATACATGGCCTGATCGGCGTGGTGCATCAGGGTCTTGGGGTCGGTGCCGTGATCCGGATAGAGGGCGACCCCTATGCTGCCGGAGATGCGCAGCGCCTGCTGCTCAAGCTGGAAGGGGTGATGCAGGCAGTGGTGCAGCTTGTCGGCGACCGCGAGGGCCGAGGCATCCGTATCGGGCAGCATGATGACGAATTCGTCCCCCCCAAGGCGTGCCACCAGATCTTCTTCCCTGACGCACTCCCCCATGCGCTCGGCCACCAGCTTGAGCAGCAGGTCGCCGGTTTCGTGGCCGAAGGTGTCATTGATGGGCTTGAAGTGGTCGAGATCGATGAAGACCAGGGCCAGGGGCTGCTGGGGAGCCTGCTCCAGGGTCTCCTTGAGCCGCTGTTGCAGCAGGCGGCGGTTGGCCAGGCCGGTGAGGGGGTCATAGAAGGCGAGGCGGCGCATCATCTCCTCCCGGGCCGAACGTTCGGTGACATCCCGGGTCACCCCCAAAATGGCGTCCGGTCTTGTGCTGGCGCTGCCATGCAAGGTAGTGACCGTCTCGATGGCCACCAGATGACCCTGCTTGTGGCGCAGCTGGGAGTGGATGACGCACCGGGTCTGCCCATGATCCCCCCGTTGCCAGGCCTCGAGGGAGGCGGTGATGCCGTCGCGAAGCTGTTTCCAGGACTCATCGGGGAGCAGCTGGCGCAGGGAGAGGGCAAAGAGTTCGGCGGGCTCATAGCCGCTCAGGGACGCGATGGCGGGGCTGATGTAACGAAAACGCAGGCTGTCGGTGTCCATGGTCCAGATCACGTCGCCGCTGTTCTCCGCCACGAAACGGTAGTGCTGCTCGCGCTGGGCCAGTTCCCGGGTGAGCCGCTGTCGGTCACTGGCCTCTTCCCGCAGACGCAGATAGAGGTGCAGGAAGACGCCGAGCAGGGCCAGCAGGGAGAAGGAGATCAGCATGGCGATGGCCACGCTCCTGTCGAGCAGTTGGCGCTGCTGGCGAAGGCTCGCCTGGGTACTGTTGTAGAGGAAGGGGGTGAGGTTGGGCACCGCCTTGATCATCCCGGCCTCCTGGTAGGTGCGGGCGATCTGCTGCCAGCGATCCTGCTGCATGTAGCCGGGCTCGATGATGTCGGGCTGCATCAGGGCCCGGGTTTCACGGGCCTCGAAGGCGAGCGCCTCGCGCCCGGCCCCGCTGGGGTAGTGCTCCAGGATCAGGTTGATCATCTCCTCGGGATGATCCATGGCATAGCGCCACCCCTTGAGGCTGGCCTGCAAGAAGCGCTGGACCCGTTCCTGCTGGTTGAAGACCTCATTTTCCGAGGTGAAGAGGTTGTCTCCGTAGAAGTCGTACCCGATGTCGCGGGGACTGAACACCCGGTAGGGAATGCCCTGTTGCTGCAGGGTGAAGGGCTCGGTTGTGCTGTAGGCGCTGATGGCGTCCGCCTGGCCCCTCAGCAGTGCCTGTATCCCCCGCTCGTAGGGCAGGGTATCCCACTGCCGGCTGCGGGTGTAGCGATGCAGGTAGGTGAGCAGCTCGTTGGAGCCGGGTTCGAGCATCAGCCGCTTGTTGGCCAGATCGCCCGGGGTCTGGATATCCGGCCGCTCCAGGGTGATGAGCATCAGGGGGGAGTGCTGCAACATGGCGGCGAGCACCACCACTGGGCGGCCAGCTGCCCGGGCCAGCAGCAGATCGCTGCCGCGGATGCCAAACTGGGCGCGACCCGTGGTGACTTCATTGATGACGTCGGTGCCCGGCCCCGCCTCCCGCAGGGTGACCTGCAGGCCGACCTCCTGGTAGAACCCCTTGGCGATGGCGGCGTAGTAACCGGCAAACTGGAACTGGTGCTGCCAGGGAAGTTGCAGGATGACGCGCTCATCCGCCCTGAGGGGAGCCGTGGTCAGGGTGGCAATCATCACCCAGAAGGGCAGAAGCCAGCGTACAGGCTGGTGAGATGCATCTGACTCCGTCATGCCGCTGTTCTCTCGGGAGGTGCTCTTCTGGCTAGAGTCAAACAATTTCCTGCCATTCGCAAGGGGAGCAGGCCCCAATAAGATGGGGCGCGGGAGGCAGTAAAAGTCATTTTTGTGTCATTCATCACGTCAATGGGCGTCACGGCTCGTTTTGAAACCTTGTCAACCCGTCACCGGCCCGGTGACAAGGGCATAAGGTGTCATTCCTAGAGGGATGGCTGCCGCCTCTCTTCTCGCCTGTTAATGACAAACTGCGTGTTTTCGGCGACTCCCTCTTGTCTTCTCCTGTCGTATCAGAAGTTGATGCTCTTGCCCCGATCGGGTGTCGACCTGTGGCGGTCGGGGGACGCCTTCCTCCGTTCAGGGTGGTATGGTAGTCATCCGTTTCCTGTTTTCCGAGAAGGTCCTGTCATGTCTTCCTTGCGCCTGCTGCTCTCCGACTCCCACGATCCCCTGTTCAACCTCGCGGTGGAGGAGTGCATTTTTCGCCAGATGGACCCGGCCCAGCGGGTGCTGTTCCTGTGGCGCAACGACAATACGGTGGTGATAGGCCGGGCCCAGAACCCCTGGAAGGAGTGCAACACCCGCCGCATGGAAGAGGACGGGGTGACCCTGGCCCGGCGCAGCAGCGGGGGCGGCGCCGTGTTCCACGACCTTGGCAACAGCTGTTTCACCTTCATGGCGGGCAAGCCCGGCTATGACAAGAGCGTCTCCACCACCATCGTCATCGATGCCCTCGCCAGACTCGGCGTGAGCGCTTTTGCCTCCGGGCGCAACGACCTGCTGGTGGCGACCCCGGACGGGGATCGCAAGGTGTCGGGTTCGGCCTATCGGGAGACCCATGATCGCGGCTTTCACCACGGTACCCTGCTGCTGGATGCCGATCTCGGCCGCCTCGCCCACTATCTCAATCCCGACCCCAAGAAGCTGGCGGCCAAGGGCATCAGCTCGGTGAGAAGCCGGGTGGCGAACCTTGGCGAGCTGTTGCCTGGCCTGGGTCATGAGCAGGTGGTGCAGGCCCTGTGCGACGCCTTCTTTGCCCATCACGGTGAGGTGGTGCAGCCCGAGCATATCTCCCCCGAGCGGATGCCCGACCTGCCCGGCTTTGCCGAGACTTTTGCCCGCCAACGCAGCTGGGAGTGGAACTTCGGCCATGCTCCCGCCTTCAGCCACCTGCTGGAGGAGCGCTTCCCCTGGGGCGGGGTCGAGCTTCATTTCGACGTGGAGAAGGGGGTGATAGGACGGGCACAGATCTTCAGCGACACCCTGGACCCTGCGCCCCTGGATGACCTGGCCGCACGCCTGCCCGGGGTGGCCTATCGTCTCGACGCCATCGCCGCGTTGCTGCGTCAGTGGCGGGCGACGTTTTCGGCCAACCCCGAGTTGGAAGGGTTTTCGGCATGGCTGCTGACCGCCCTGCGCTGACCTTGCCCATGACCAGGCTCACAAGATGAACAGGGGAAAAGAGGGGAGAGGGGGCGCGGCGCCCGTCAGGGCGCCAACATGACAAAAAGTAGGGCAGACCATTAGTTATTGTCTCTGTTGATAGAGGTGTCACTGGAGTATAAAAACCGCACCTCAGCAGTATCAATGGTATAAAAATGAATCACTTGGTCTATCTGAAAGATGAGGGCGTCAACGCCGTCTCCCCCGAATTCGCCCGCCGTTTTGCCACCGTCAAAGCCCACTTCTTCTCCCGCAACCCCGATCTCTGGCCGGTCTTTCGCGAGCCCGGCTTTGCCACCCTCAACGAGTTTCGCGCCCGTGGACTGGCGCCGGATGCGCGGCTCAATGCCTGGCCCGATGGTCGCGCCCGTCTGGCGGATCTCTGCGAAACCATGCCGGTGCCAGCCACCATGCGCACGCCGGGGGAGCCCATGGCGGAGCTGCTGTTTGCCGGCGCCTTGTCAAAGGATTGGGAGAACCCCTCCAGCGTCGAGAACGTCATCACCATGTCGGCGGATCCCGCCATCTATGGCGCCCAGATGGGCATATTGGCCAACCCCAACCTGGTCTACTCCGAATACGCCGGGGTGGCGGAGGAGCTGGAGAAGAAGGTGGTGCGCCAGATAGCGCTGCTGGCGGGTTATGACCCGGCCCGCGCCACCGGCATCTTCACCCAGGGAGGGACGTTTTGTAACCTCTACGGCTACCTGCTCGGCATTCGCAAGAGCCTACCGGAAGCCAAGCACAAGGGGCTCGGTCATTATCAGGACTACCGCATCATCAACTCCCAGGGCGGTCACTACTCCAACATCACCAACCTCTCCCTGCTCGGGGTGGACATCGAGAACAAGACCATCCGCATCCAGGTGGGCGAGAACAACGACATCGATCTCGACCACCTCGAGCGTACCCTGACTGCCTGCTTCGCCCTTCATCACGTGGTGCCCACCATCATGCTCACCATGGGCACCACGGACACCTTCGGGGTGGATAGGGTCAAACCCGTGGTCGAGCTGCGGGATCGCCTCTGCGAGCGCTTCGAGGTGGCGGTCAAGCCGCACATCCACGTCGACGCCGCCATCGGCTGGTCGATGATCTTCTTCCTGGACTACGACTTTGCCGCCAACCCGCTCGCCATCAACGCCGCCACCCTGGCGGGGATCGAGCGCAACGTGAGCCGCTTCGCCGAGCTCAGATACGCCGACTCCTTCACCGTCGACTTCCAGAAGTGGGGTTATGTGCCCTACACCTCCAGCCTGGTGATGATAAAAGAGCAGAGCGATCTCAAGGCGATGGAGAATGACCCGGAGAACTTCTCCTACTTCGAGCGGGACATCCAGGGTCAGACCCACCTGCAATCCACCATCGAGTGCTCCCGTGGGGCGAGCGGCCTGTTCGGTGCCTATGCGGCCCTCAACTACCTGGGGGTGGAGGGGTATCGCACCGTGCTGGCCCACTGCCTGCAAAACGCCAACTACTTCCGCTTCCGGTTAAGCCAGCTCGGCAACGTCAAGCTGGTGGCCCAGGAGAATCAGGGGCCCAGTGTCGGCTTCAAGATCTACAACCCCGAGTGGGTGCAGGACCCGGAAGCCGAATTCGCCTTCGAGCTGGCCCGCAGCCCGGATGCGGCCTACAAGGCGCGGCTGGCACGCAACACCGAGTACCACCGCAGCCTGTTCAAGGGACGCGGCAAGGTGGGGCTCTACACCAACTGGGTGGAGGCGGTGGCGCACTCGGAATACGACGAGCGTGGCAAGTACTCCTATATCGCCGGGGAGAAGGCGGTCTTTATGAACCCGGCCTGCGGCCGTGAGCAGATCGACGCCTTTATCGCGCATATTCGTGGCTGAAGAGCCGCATCTTGTGATGTCATAAATAAAAACGGCGGGATAATCCCGCCGTTTTTATGGCTCAAGGCAGTGGTTACCGTTTCTGGATAGCGGTCACGGTGAGCTTGCCGGCCGGGTTTTCGGCGTGAAAGCGCACCGCATCCCCCACTTTCAGCTCCTTGAGCAGTGCGGGATCGGCCACCCGAAACACCATGGTCATCGCCGGCATCTTGAGGTTCGCGATGGCCTCGTGCTTGATGCCGACCTTGCCGTTGGCCGCGTCGATGCGGCTGATGACCCCCTCGGTCATCGCCATCTCACCCATCTCGTTCATGCCTTCCATCTGGCCCATGTCGTGGCCCTGATGGTTCATCATCTCGGCAGCCTGCAGGCCGGTGTGGGTGGCAAGGCCCAGCAGCAATGTCAGGGTCAGCGTCTTGTAGTTCATGGTGTTTTCCTTCAATCGTTCAGTCGAAAAGGGTTGGGAAATCGGGTCATTCGGATTGTTGATAAGCAGGCAGGCTGCGGCTGCGCCAGAGGTAGTAGGCGGCGGGCAGCACCAAGAGGGTCAGCACCAGCGCGCTCACCATGCCGCCGATCATGGGGGCGGCGATGCGCTGCATCACCTCGGAGCCGGTGCCGTGGCTCCACATGATGGGCAGCAGGCCGGCGATGATGGTGACCACCGTCATCATCTTGGGGCGCAGGCGCAGGGCGGCGCCGTGGATCACCGCACGATGCAGCCCCGCCTGGTCCGGCTTGCCGCTGGCCACGAGCTCATCCCAGGCGTGGTTGAGGTAGACCAGCATCAGCACGCCGGTCTCCACCGCCACCCCCGCCAGGGCGATAAAGCCCACCCCGACTGCCACCGAGAGGTTGAAGTCGAGCAGCCAGAGGGTCCAGATCCCGCCCACCACCGCCAGCGGCAAGGTGGTGAGAATGAGCAGCACCTCCTGGAAGCGGCGAAACGCCAGATAGAGCAGCAGCACGATAATGGCGACGGTCAATGGCACCACGTAGGCGAGGCGTGCCTTGGCCCGCTCCATGTACTCGTACTGCCCGGACCAGGTGAGGGCGTAGCCCGCCGGCAGCACCAGCTGTTTGTCCACCTCGGCCTTGGCCTCATCGACGAAGGAGCCGATATCGCGGCCGCGAATATCGACGTAGACCCAGCCGTTGAGGCGCGCGTTTTCACTGCGCAGCATGGGCGCCTCGTCGCTGATGTAGACCCGCGCCACGTCCGCCAGCGCGATGCGCGCACCGCTCGGGGTGACCAGCGGCAGCAGCTCGAGGCTCGCCACCGAATCGCGATAGCTCTGGGGATAGCGCAGGTTGATGGGGTAACGCTCGCGCCCCTCGATGGTCTGACCCACCTCCATGCCGCCCACCGCGGTGGCGAGCACCGCCTGCACGTCGGCAATATTGAGGCCGTAACGGGCCGCTTTCAGCCGGTCGATGTCCACCTTCACATAGCGGCCGCCCGCTACCCGCTCGGCGTAGACCGATGACGCACCCTCAACCTTGCCGATGATCTGTTCCAGCTGCTGGCCGAGCTGCTGGATCACCTTGAGATCGGGCCCCGCAATCTTGATGCCGACCGGGGTCTTGATACCGGTGGCCAGCATGTCGATGCGGGTCTTGATGGGGGGCACCCAGGCGTTGGTGAGACCGGGGAAGCGGATGAGGGAGTCGAGCTCTTCTTTCAGCTTTTCCGGGGTCATGCCGGGGCGCCACTGATCGCGGGGCTTGAGCTGGATGCTGGTCTCCATCATCACCAGATCGGCGGGGTCGGTGGCTGAGTCGGCGCGCCCCGCCTTGCCGAACACGTTCTGCACCTCGGGCACGGTGCGAATGAGCTTGTCGGTCTGCTGTAAAATCTCTCGCGCCTTGCCCACCGAGATATTTGCTGCTGTGGTGGGCATATACATGATGTCCCCCTCATCGAGCGGCGGTATGAACTCAGAGCCCAGGTACTTGAGAGGCCAGAAGCCTGCCACCGTCACCAGGGCGGCGATGGCCAGGGTGGTTTTCGGACGGGCCAGCACGGCTTTTAGCAGTGGCACATAGCCTTGGCTTAGCCAGCGGTTCAGCGGGTTGGCCTGCTCGGCCAGTACCTTGCCGCGGATGAAGTAGCCCATGATCACCGGCACCAGGGTGATGGCGAGCGCCGCAGCGGCGGCCATGGCGTAGGTCTTGGTGTAGGCGAGGGGGTGGAACATCCGCCCCTCCTGCGCCTCCAGCGCGAACACCGGCAGGAAGCTGATGGTGATGATCAGCAGGGAGAAGAAGATGGCGGGCCCCACCTCTATGCTCGCCTCGGTGATGATGCGCCAGCGGTTCTTGTCGGTGAGCGCCTCCCGCTCCATGTGCTTGTGGACGTTCTCGATCATCACGATGGCACCATCCACCATGGCGCCGATGGCGATGGCGATGCCGCCGAGGGACATGATGTTGGCGTTGATCCCCTGCAGGTGCATCACGATAAAGGCGGTCAGGATGGCGATGGGCAAGGAGATGACCACCACCAGGGATGAGCGCAGGTGGAACAGGAAGGCAAGGCAGACCAGCACCACCACCGCGAACTCCTCCACCAGCTTGCCGGAGAGGTTGTCGATGGCGCGCTGGATAAGGTCGGAGCGATCGTAGACGGTGACCACCTCCACCCCCTCCGGCAGGCTGCTCTTCAGCTGGGCGAGCCGCGCCTTGACCCCGTCGATGGTGTGCTGGGCATTCTCGCCATAGCGCATGACGATAATGCCGCCCACCACTTCCCCTTCACCGTTGAGCTCGGCCAGACCGCGCCGGCTCTGGGGGCCGGTGACTACATCCGCCACGTCACCCAGCAGCAGCGGGGCGCCGCGCACAGTGGTACCGAGCGGGATCTGCTTCAGATCCTCGACGCTTTTTAGATAGCCGTTGGAGCGCACCATGTACTCCGCTTCCGCCATCTCGATGACGGAGGCGCCGGTTTCCTGATTGCCCTGCTTGATGGCGGTCTCGATTAGGGAGAGCGGAATGCCGTAGGCGCGCAGCTTGTCCGGGTCGACCCGCACCTGATACTGGCGCACCATGCCGCCCACGGTGGCGACCTCGGAGACCCCGTCCACCGTCTGCAGCTCGTACTTGAGGAACCAGTTCTGCAGGGAGGTGAGCTCGCTGAGATCATGTTTGCCGGTTCTGTCCACCAGCGCGTACTGATAGACCCAGCCCACCCCGGTTGCATCGGGGCCGAGCTGGGGACGGGCAGAGGCAGGCAGGTTGGGGGCAACCTGGCTCAAATACTCCAGCACCCGGGCACGGGCCCAGTAGAGGTCGGTGCTGTCGTCAAACAGCACATAGACGAAGGAGTCGCCGAAGAAGGAGTAGCCGCGCACCGTGGTCGCCCCCGGTACCGCCAGCATGGCGGTGGTGAGCGGGTAGGTGACCTGATCCTCCACCACCTGAGGTGCCTGGCCCGGATAGGCCGTCTTGATGATCACCTGGACGTCGGAGAGATCCGGCAGGGCGTCTACCGGGGTCTGCTTGACCGACCAGAGCCCCCAGGCGGTGAGCATGAGGGTCAATAGCAGTACCAGGAAGCGGTTGCCGATGGACCAGCGAATAATCGACGGGATCATGATTGAACTCCTTTCTCACCAAGTACAGAGAGCGGAGAGTGGTTGTCTGTCAGGCAGCGAATGATGGAAGGGATCATGACTTATTCTCCATCTCGGGCATCGCCATCTGATGCTGGCTATGGTCTATGCCTTCCATCTTGTCCATCTCATCTGCCGCAGGCTTGGTGGTGTCACCGCTTGCCGGCGCTTGCTCCTGATGGATGCTGGTGATGCGGTACTCATCCCCCTCCTGCATCACCTGCAGGTGCAGGGTCTGCCCCTCGGCCAGCTTGCTGATGTCGACTCCCTCGGCCACGGTGAACTCCATCTCCATGGCAGGCCACTGCCACTCGGGGATGGGCTGGTGGGCCACCATCAGGGTGCGGTTGGCCAGATCGATGCTTTCAACCTCTCCCTGGGTCCACACCTGGGCGGGGCGCACCGCCGTCATGCGCTGGAAGTCCGAATCGATGGCCGATTCGGAGTCGAGCAGGAACTGGGCCGAGCTGACGATGCTGTCCCCAGCCTCTACCCCTGCCTTGATGGCGACCTTGTCGCCAAACTGGGGGCCCAGAGTGACGGCCACCGACTTGAAGCTGCCATCCCCCAGTGCCAGCACCAGCCGGTCCTGGCTACCGGTGCGGATCACCGCTTCGCTCGGCACCACCAGTTGCGGCTCTCCCTTGCCCGCCTGAATGGTCACCTTGGCGAACATATTGGGCTTCAGAAACTCGTCCGGGTTGGCAAAGCGCAGCCGCACCTTGAGGGTCCGGGTGGCTGCATCCAGGGTCGGGTAGAGGTAATCGACCCGGCCCTGCCAGTGGCGGCCGGGGGCATAGTCGAGGGTCATGGTGACCGGGTCCCCCACCTTCAGCTGGGCTGCCTGGCGCTCGAACACCTCGGCGCTCACCCACACCTGCTGGAGGGTGCTGATGTTAAAGAGGGCTGCGGCGGGCTCCACATATTGCCCCTCGCGCACCTTCAGCTCGGAGACATAACCGCTGCTGGGGGCATAGATACGCACCGTCTCCTGTACCTGGCGGGTGCGCTTGAGGGCCGCAATCTGATCCGCCGGCACCTGCAGGGACTTGAGCTTGCCCTCGGCGGCGCGCAGCAGCAGGGGGTTGGCTGTGTTGAGTGCCAGTAGGTACTCGTGCTGGGCATTGACCAGATCCGGAGCGTAGAGCTCGTAAATCAGGCTCCCCTTGCTCACCTGCTGCCCCTCGCTCTTGATGGCGAGGGTGCGGATCCAGCCCGCCATGCGGGCGTTGACCGCCTCCAGCCTGTCTTCGTCATAGCCGACGTAGCCCACCGTCTCGATCTGCTGGTGGATGGGGAGTTTCTCCACCTTGGCGAGCCGCACCCCCAGGTTCTGCTGGATCTCGGGGCTGATGGTGACGGTGCCCGGCGAGCCGTTTTTCTGCTCCTCATAGACGGGGATAAAGTCCATCCCCATGTTGTCCTTGGCCGGGCCGTCGCGCTTGTCGCGCGGATCCATGGGGTTGACCCAGTAGAGCGGCGTCTTCTCCTTGGCGGCGGGGCCTGCACCGGTCTGTTTGGCGGCCCAGTAGCCGCCACCGGCGCCGAGGGTCAGCAGCAGGGCGGACATCAACAGTGTCTTGTTCATGACAAGCCTCCGGCGCGCGGGAGGCGAAGGGAGGGCTGGCACGGCTGCGCACAGGCAGACCGGGTAACGGGGGTGGATGACATGGTATCTCTTCTCTTCTGTCAGGCCGCCAGTGTGGTGGTGCGCGCGGGCAGGGCATCACCACGAGGCGGCAAACGGGGCGCAGCTGCATCAGCGCGCACGGCTTCCTGCGAGCGGGCCGGTTTGGCCGGGGCGCAGGGTCAGGCAAGGCGGCAGGAAACGGGCAAGCCGAGGCTTGCCGCAGCCGCGAGAGAAGCGCTTTCTAGTGGCGCAGCACCGACAACATCAGGTGTCGGCGTGGCCAAGAGGGAGGGTGGGTGCCGCGGGATCGCAGGAAGGGATCCCGCAACCAGTTGTCCAGCAGGGGGGCGAGGCGCCACGAAGGGAGCAACAGCAGAGGAAGCAGCAGTGACAGCAGCAGGCCGAGCAGGGGCGGCGCACTGGTGGCGCCGAAGACGCCGCTCTGCATCTGGCACTCCTCCCCGGGCGGGGCCGCCTCACTCTGGGGGCCGCCGTGGCAGGAGAGGGAAGCTGTGTCGGCCTGGTGCATGGCGGTGTGCTGCACCGGCTCGCTCTGGTGCCGTCCATGAGACAAGGGGGACTGCGCCGGAGTCAGGATGGATGCGGATGCACTGCTTGGCAGGGCGGTGGCCGCCCCATGCCAGCCGATGCACAGGGTGAGATTGCAGACGAGCATCAGCCCCAGCAACAGCCGGGCGATGAACGTGGTGGGCAATCTCGATGAGAGCATGGGTGGTTTCCCTGTGACGGATGGGCCGAATCTAAACCTTGCCGAAAGGAGAAGGTCAAGGCCTGGCAAGCGCCGTTAGCCTGGGAATTGACATGGATTAAAAAAGGGCGGGGCAGTGAACAAAAAAAGCCCCCGCATGGGCGGGGGCCGGGGCTTTTGGCGAGGGCTAGCCTGGCGTGGGGATCAGGCGAAGCAGGTCCAGATGGGGGCGTGATCCGAGGGCTTGTCGATGCCGCGCAGCTCGTAGTCGATGCCGGTCTCGGTCACTTTGTCCTTGAGGGCGTCGGAGGCCATGATGAGGTCGATGCGCAGGCCCCGGTTCTCGTCAAAGCCCCTGGAGCGGTAGTCGAACCAGGAGAAGCGCTCGCACTCGGTGGGGTTGGCGGCGCGGAAGGTGTCGGTGAGGCCGAACCCCTTGAGGCGCTCCATCCATTCCCGCTCGATGGGCAGGAAGGAGCACTTGCCATCCCGCAGCCAGCGCTTGCGGTTCGCCTCGCCGATGCCGATGTCGAGATCCGTGGGGGAGATGTTCATATCCCCGATCAGCGCTATCTGGTCGTCCGGAGTGTGGTGGGTCTCGAGGTAGTGCTGCAGGTCTTCATAGAACTTCTGCTTGGCCGGGAACTTGGTCTCGTGATCCTGGCTCTCCCCCTGGGGGAAGTAGCCGTTCATCACCTTGATGACGGAGCCGTCTTCCCGCTTGAAGCTGGCCATGATCATGCGGCGCTGGGCATCTTCCGGATCGGTGGGGAAACCCTTTTGCACCTCGATGGGAGCCTGCTTGCTCATGATGGCGACCCCGTAGTGCCCCTTCTGGCCGTGGAAGACCACGTGGTAGCCCATGGCCTCCACGTCCGCGACCGGGAAGGCTTCGTCGTGCACCTTGATCTCCTGCAGGCCGATCACGTCCGGCTGGTGCTTGTCGATAAGGGCTTGCAACTGATGAAGACGGGCGCGCAGGCCATTGATATTGAAAGAGATGATCTTCATGTTCGGGGTGCTCATGTCGTTTTTGTTCGTCGCTTATTGGACTAGGAATCCGCGATGGATGCAAGTTCGGGGGCTGTGACTGGCGCAGCGGCTCGGGAATCTGTTCACGATCTGTCGCGAGAGGCTGTCAGCAAGATAAAGCGCAGCAGAGGAACCTGAGTGCATATGTATACATGAGAGCGCCTGGCGACACATAAGCGAGCAGCATATGAGCCTTGGAAGCTGCCTCCCAGCAAGATCGTGGACAGGTTTCTAGCGGGTCATCTTCTTGACAAACACCACCACAAACAGTGCCAGCGTGAAGCTGCCGGTAAAGGCTTCGAAGGCGGCGAAGATCCGCGACAACCCCACCGGGGTGAAGTCCCCCTACCCCAGCGTGGTGAAGGTCACCACGCTGTAGTAGAGGCACTCCATCAGGAAGATGGCGTTCTGCTCCAGGGGGGCGTCCGGGCGATAGATGAGGTGGGTGCCCGCGAAGTTGAGGCCGCAGAAGAAGTAAAAAATGCTGCAGATGACGATGAGCAGCAGGGAGAAGAGCACCACCCGCATGGGGGCCTCGCCGTAGCCGCAGAAGAGATCCACTATCCAGGAGGCGAAGCGGCGGTAGGACCAGAACGGCATCTGCAGGCGGCGCATGGTGAGCTCCTGCTGGATGTAGCGACCGGACATGGTGAAGATGCCCTGGCCCTCGGAGGCCTTGCGCAGATCCCGGTAGGTCTCCTCCGCCTCCTTGAACCAGACGCGGGCCTGCGCCGGGTCCCGCTCGCGGCGCCCCTTTCTGTCCTGCATCAGCCGCTTGCCCGTCTCCAGGTTGTCGAGGCGGGTGTTCTTCCAGCGGATGCCGAGCAGGTTGACGTCGTCGAGGGTAGCGCAGTGGAGGTTCGCTTCGCTCAGATCGGCCTTCATCAGGCTGCCGCCCTTGATGCGAATGCCGTAGAGATGGGCACCTCGCAGGTTGGCGCGATAGAGGTTGCACTGCTCCAGCAAGAATCCCTCCGGACCCTGCCTGTTCACCAGGTTGAGATCCGCCAGCTCGGCGCGGGCCAGTTGCAGGCCGTGGCACAGGCCTCCCTGGCGCACATAGCGCTCCAGCGCCTCGGCGGTATCAGGGGTGTTGTGGGCCGCAGCGGGGTCGTGCCAGCGGCAGAGATCATGATCCCCTGCCTCTTCGGTGCAGTGGCGGCCATCGGCCACCAGGTATCGGCACATTGCCATGGTGTTGCCCCTCCCTTCCCTGAGTCAGTATCAGCATAGGTGAGGGGAGGAGGGGGGATATCAGCTGTGCTGATGATATTCCTGGCGCAGCTTGCGAAAACGTTCCTGCTGGGCGGGGTTGAGGGGGATACCCTCCAGCACCTCCAGGGTCTCCTTGCACTCGGCGCCAAACTCCGGGCTCTTGCGGTTCTTCTGCATGAGTTGCAGCAGCACCTGGATCTTGTTGAGGGCGGCGCCGGTATTGGCGGGCGCCCGGCGCAGGGCCTCGCGAAAGTGGCCGAGGGCCTGCTCCAGCTCCCCGGCCTGATAGGCCTTGATGCCCAGATCGTTGAGCTGCTGATAGCGCTGGCGCCGCTCCTGCACCGTCTTGTCATCCCGGGTCACCTGGATGCAGGTGGTGAGCAGCCGATCCTCATCCTCCGCCAGCAGGGATTGCAGGCTCTCGGCGTACTCGAACTCCCCGAGCTGATAGAGGGCGAGTATGGTCTCGCCAAGGAGGGCCGGAGGCATGGTGGCGGGCTCGTCCAGCCAGTTCTGGTTGGCGCGATAGAGCATCTTCTTGCCCTTGAGCAGCTCCCCCAGGGCGATGCGCACCCGGGCCTGGCAGATCTGCTCGAACACCGGGTAGTTGAACTCCGACATCATCAGGGAGTCGCGGATGCGCGACAGGGCGGAGTTGACCTGCTTTTGCAGGTTGGCGATGTGGTAGCCGTCGTTGCTGTTGAGGGCGTAGAGGGTAAGGGTCTGGATATAGGCCCCGAGATAATGGGGCGTGCGGTGGATCGAGTTGCGCGACAAGTCGATGAGGGCGAGCAGCACGTCCTTGGCCTGGGCGTAGTCGTGCCGTTGCAGGCACACCTCCGCCAGACGGCGGGAGAGCTGCACCGACTGGGGAGAGATGTCCACCGCCCGGCGCAGCTCCTGCTGGGCCTGCTCGTCATTGCCCAGCGCCAGCAGGGACTCCGCGAGCCAGAGGTAGGCCTCCACCATCAGGGGGGTGTGTTTCAGGGTGGCTTGCAGGTGGCTCACCGCCTCCTCGTGCAGACCCAGGGTATGGCACGCCTTGCCCAGGGTGAGGCGAGCCCAGCTGTTCTCCTGCCCCGCCAGCAGCTGGCGCATCAGGCTGCGGGCCTCCTTGGCCTGGCCCAGCTTGAGCTGGGTATCGGCCTGCAGGCAGCGGCAGAAGTTGGCAAAGCGGGGCACCGCGTCCGCCTGTTTGGCACAGGCCTCCACCAGGGCGGGCAGATCGTCCCGGGTGAGGGCGCTGAAGACGCTCTCCAGTGCCTGGCGACGGGCGAGGGCGCGTTTGAGGCGAAACGAGAACTGCTCCTGGGAGAAGGGCTTCATCAGGTATTCGTCGGGCTCGGCCTCCAGCGCGCTCAGCACCATGGCGCGGGAGCCGTCGCTGCTGACCATGATCACCACGCTCTGGGGCGGAATGAGTTGCTGATCCCGCAGGCTTTCCAGCAACTGGCGGCCGTTCTCGCCCGCCCCCAGCTCATAGTCGAGCAGATAGATGTCGAAGCTCTCTTTCTGGCAGCGGCGGCGCGCCTCGTCGGCGGAGTTGGTGTAGGTGATGCGGTTGATGCCGATGTTGATCAGCATCGCCTTCATCATCATCTGGAAGGAACGCTGTTCGTTGACCAGCAGGATGCGCTTGGGCTTGGGCTGGGGTTTCTTCTCGGGTACGGAGTCCGGTGTCTGCATCTGTCTGGCATCAAGGCGCTACGGGCTGGTGGGAGAAGTGTGCCACCAAAGTCCGCAGGCAGGCAATTGCACATGGGGAGGCCCCCCGGTTTTTCCCGCAGACCTTGGGTGAAAAAAAGGGTGTCTTGCCTTTGATCCTGGTCAAGGGAAGGCGAGTTGGCACTGGCAGGCGCTGTCCCGGCTTTTAGACTTGAAGAGCGTCAGCATGCGGGAGGCGGCAGAGGGCAGGGTGCCCGTCTGCTCCCTTGCCCGCTCACAAGGAGGGATCAGATGAGTTTGCTACCAAGTCGCACCAGCCTGTTTGATGATCTGTTCCACGACATGGCCTCCGGCTTCTACATCCGCCCCCTGCACGGGGACCCGTTGCCCAGCCAGATCAAGCTGGATCTGCGGGAGAGCGGGGATGACTACCTGCTGCAGGCGGAATTGCCCGGGGTGGCGAAGGAGGACATCCACGTGGACGTGCACGGCAAGCTGGTGACCCTGAAGGCGGAGATCCGCCAGTTTGACAGCCAGAACAAGGATGAACGGGCCCTGCGCAGCGAGCGCTACTATGGCAGCGTGTCGCGCAGCGTCGAGCTGCCGGTGGAGGTGTCGCCAGAGCAGGTGAGCGCCCGCTTTGACAACGGCATCCTCACCCTGCGCCTGCCCAAGCAGGCGGCCAGCCCAGCGCCCCACCGCATCCCCATCGAATAGGCTGTCAGTGAACGAGGCCCCGCACTGCGGGGCCTCGTCATTCAGGGCTGCTTGCGCACCAGATAGGGGGCAAACTCGGGGGTGTGGCTGGCGGCAAAGCCCGTGGCGGTCTTCTCGATGAGATAGACCGCCAGCTTGTGCTCCCTGGCAAAGGCCATCGCCCGCTCGGGACCCATCACCATGAGGGCGGTGTCGAGGGCATCGGCCTCCAGGGCCGTGGGGGTGATGACGGTGGCGGAGACCAGCTTGTGGGTCACGGGCTCGCCGGTGGCAGGATCGATGATGTGGGAGTAGCGCTTGCCGTCAAGCTCGTAATAGTTGCGATAGCTGCCGGCGGTGCTCACCGCCATGCCGTTCGGGGTCACCACGTCCTCGATGGCGCCCGGTCTGTCCGAGGGCTCGACGATGGCCACCCGCCAGGGATTGCCCTTGTCGTTGTGCCCCTTGCTGCGCACCGCCCCCGCCACCTCGATGAGGTAGTTGTGGACCCCTCTTTGCTCCAGCAGCCCGGCTATATCGTCGGAGGCCGCCCCCTCACCCAGGGTGGAGAGATCCAGATAGAGGTCTGGGATGGCCTTGCCGAGTAGGAAGTGATCCCCCTCGGGGGTCAGGGTGAGCTTGTCGATGCCGACCCGCTCCCGCGCCTTGGCGATCTGCTCTGCGCTGGGCCGCCTGACCGGGCGCTTGTCCGGCCCGAATCCCCACAGATTGACCAGGGGGCCCACGGTGACATCGAGACCCCCCCGGGTGAGGTGCCCGGCGTCAATGCCCTGTTGCACAATCTTCGCCATGGTGGCCGGGATGACCTGGGGGGGCTGCCCCGTTCCCTGATTGAAGCGGGAGATGAGGGAGCCCGGATCATAGGTGGAGATCTCCTTGTTCAGGCGTGCCAGCAGTGCCTCCACCTCCTGATGCAGTGCCCCCTGTCCGCCGGGGAAGGGGTCGCTCAGGGTCACCGCATAATAGGTGCCCATGGTATTGCCCTGGATGCGGGTCTGGGTCGGGGCCGGCTGGCAGGCGCCAAGCAGCAGGATCAGGGAGAGCAGCAGGGTGCGCGTCAGCGCAGGCGCAAAGGGGTACTTCATCTCTCATTCTCGCGGGAGTCATCGACGGGGGAGCAGCTTAGCCAACGGCTGCGGTGTTGGCGAGTGGCCGTGGGCGGGAAGGCCGCAAATAATTAAGCCAGACGGGGATGTGAGCAACCCGCTTTGGGCCCGGGGTCGGGAGAAAAGAAGTGACCGGGCCCGCAGGCTGGCCCAAAAGCCATCGTCCTTCGGCGACATTTGAATACAATGAAGATCGATCCTGACAGCATCTTTGCGGGTCGCGCTCACGGGGGCGAGATGCCTGTGCTGTCATCCTTCGTCAATCAAAGGAGAAAATGATGAAAAAGGTGTTAACCCTGCTGCTTCTTGGCTCCCTCGCCACCCCGGTCCTGGCCGACGAGTGCGCACTGGTGATCGAAGGCAATGACGCCATGCAGTACAACCAGACCGCGATGAGCGTGCCGGCCACCTGCAAGGAGGTGACGGTGACCCTCAATCACACGGGCAAGCTGCCGGTGGCCAACATGGGCCACAACTGGGTGCTGGCCAACACCGCCGACTATCAGGCTATCGCCACCGCCGGCATGAGCGCCGGGGTCGATCACGACTACCTGCCCAAGGATGACCCCAGGATCCTGGCCCACACCAAGTTGGTGGGGGGCGGCGAGAGCACCAGCGTCACCTTCAAGACCGACGGCCTGGCGGGCAAGGATCTCACCTTCTTCTGCTCCTTCCCGGGCCACTTCGCCCTGATGAAGGGGGCCTTCAAGGTCGGCTAGGCCGCCATGGCCTGACAGGAAAAAGCCGGGGTATCCCGGCTTTTTTGTGCCCGCTTGCCGTGGCATGCCAAGCTTTGGGCGTCCGCCTGGGGATGGCGTGCCCCGTTTCATGATCCGGCGCGGGGTGAGTGGGGGACGGAAGAGGGTAAGATAGGCGCCTTTCGGGCCTGATGCCCCCCCAAGAGGAACAGGTTGTCGTGAGAAACGCCATCAAATGGGTGCTCGGCTGTTGCCTGCTGTTGGTCTGCGCCATCGGGCTGGCCGCCGAGCCCCCGGTGAAGAAGAGCCGGAGCGGCATCTGCCACCCCAAGGGCAGCACCTACTACAGCCGCACCAGGCACTATACCCCCTATGACACCATGCAGGCCTGCCTCGACAGCGGGGGCCGTGCCCCCCGGCGTTAAACGGCGGCTTGCTTGGGCTGCAGGGTAAAGAAGGCGAGGGTGGTCTTCTTGCCGCACTCGAAGCGGATGCTCTCCTCCCCCTGCACCACCAGGGTCTCGCCCGGTGCGACCTGCTGTCCCTGCACGGTGAGCTGGCCCTCCAGCAGGTGGCAGAGGTAGCACTTGTCCGCCTCCAGGGTGAGGCTGAGGGGGAAGGGCAGGTTCAGCACCCGCACGTTGGCACTGATGCGCGCCGGGTGGTAGATGAGCCCGAGATCCGTCACCTCTTTTTTCAGCAGCTCGCAGCGGGTCTCGTCATCCCCGCTGAAGTGGGCCGCCTCGAAGGTGGCGTAGGGGTGGCCGTTGAGCACGAAACCGGCACCGCTGACGGGCAGCAGGATGCGCTGGTAGCCGGGAAAGCGGGAGAAACTCCCCGCTTCCTTGATGGGGGCCGAGCTCAGCCGGTAGTCAAAGTCGAGCTTGTCCAGGGTCGAACCAGGGGGGGAGATCAGGATCTGGGCCGTGGTGCCCTGCCTGTTCTTCCAGGGCATTTTCAACTGGTCGGACTCTTTAATCAGGGTGATCACGATGGCGCCTCGGCGGGAAGGGGAGAGTGGGGCCAGTGATACCATCTCCGGGAGTGGCTCACAAGGCGCCGCCAGCGCAGGCCGCGCTGGTTGACCACAAATCAGGCAGCGGACCCCCTGACGCTGACCCTAATCGGTCGACTCAAGCCCTTTTTCTATCTTGTCCAGCAGTTGCTGCAACTGCGCTATCTCCGCCGGCGTCAGCAGAGAACACAGCCGTTCGTCGAGCCGTGCGGCCTGCTGCTCCCCCTGGTTGACCCGCTCGCAGGCCAGCGGGGTCAAGGCCAGACAGATGCTGCGTCTGTCAGTGGGATGGGGCCGCTTCTCGATGAGCCCCTGTTTCTCCATCTCCTGCAGCAGGCGCGTCACCTGCGCCTTGTCGCGGCCCGACCGCTGCGCGATGAGCTGCGGCGTGGCGGGATCCAGCGCATGGATCAGTTGCAGCACCTTGTAATGGAGGGGGCTAAGGGCGATCTGCTGTGCCCGGAAATGCTGCGTCATGGCGATTTTGTACTGATCGAGGATCCGGAAGAGGCGGTTTGATAACTTCATGGTTGATAAAGTCAACTTAAAAGAGTTTAATTGATTTTATCAACCATATGGGCAAAAGCCCAGCCCGAGAGGAGATGAAAGATGCCACACACCTATCGTGTACAGGTCCAGGCGCTGGACCGCGAGGTGCCCCCGTTGCAGTTCGACTGCCAGAATCACGACGACATCTTTGCCATCCTGGCGCTCAGCAAGGGGAAGCTGGCCATGTCGGAGCAGGAACATCAGGCGTTTATCGTCGGGTTGAAGCTGTTTGGCGAAGTCATGATGCAGCATCGCAAAGAGGAGCTGTTCAAGGGGTTTCTCCCCCATTTCAAGCAATTCATGGGGCAACTGAAACGCACCGCCAGGGGAGAGGAGGCCGTGGTCGCCCCTTCCGAGTGACCTCCAGCCCTGACCCCAGGGGCGAGTGGTCCCGCCAGGATGCCTGATGCAAAGGAAACCCCGAGGTTGTGATCCCGGTGCTGTCAAAGCGGCGACGGCCCGCTACACTGGCAGCTCGTTTCACGGAGGACCCATGACCCACAAGATCATTCTGGATACTGATCCCGGCATCGACGATGCCATGGCCATTCTGTTTGCCGAGGCGCACCCCGCCATTGACCTGCTCGCCATCACCACGGTGTTTGGCAATGCCACCATCGAAAACGGCACCCGCAACGCCCTCTGGCTCAAACAAAAATATGGCATGAAGGCGGACGTGGCCCGGGGCGCCGCCGCGCCGCTGCTGCGCGAGCCCGTGGGGCCGACGACGGTGGTGCACGGCCCGAGCGGCTTTGGCGACGTCCAGGCGGGGGAGGTGACCCTCATCCCGGATCCCCGCCCGGCCTGGCAATACATCGTCGAGACGGTGAAGGCCCACCCCGGCGAGATCACGCTAGTGACCATCGGGCCCCTCACCAACCTGGCGCTGGCGCTCGAGGCGGCCCCCGAGGTAGCCGCCCTGGTGAAAGAAGTGGTCGTGATGGGCGGCGCCTTTGGCATCAACGGCCATCGCGGCAACGTGACCCCCTATGCCGAGGCCAATATCCACGACGATCCCGATGCGGCGGACCGGGTCTTCACCGCCCCCTGGCCCCTGGTGATCATCGGGCTTGACGTCACCCAGCAGAGTATCTTCACCGCCGACTATCTGGATGCCCTGCGGGACGATGCGGGGGAGCCGGGCCGCTTCCTGTGGGATGTCAGCCGCTTCTACCTGCGCTTCTATTCCGAGCGCATCGGCATGGCGGGGTGCCATGTGCACGATCCCTCCGCCATCGCCTATGTGATCGATCCTGCGCTGTTCACCCTGCGCAAGGGGCCGGTGCGGGTCATCACCGAGGGGCCCGCCATCGGCCATACCCTGCAAAAATTTGACGACACCCGCCATCCCCATGACGAGTGGGCCCACTGCCCGGCCCAGCAGGTCGGGGTCGCGGTGCGGGATCAGGCCCTGCTCGCCCTCTATCGGGATACCCTGGTGGCCTGGGGCAAGGGGCGCCGATAAGGCCCGGCAGTGAGTGAAAGCGTGATGGCGGCCGGGTCATGGTGAGGCGCCCCCGGTTATACTGGCGAACATCGGGTTGACGGGAGGAAGACGCAATGGCCTGGTTGTCTCTGTTGGTGGCGATAGCCCTGATCGGGTGGTTGATGACGCTGGGGCGCGGTGCCCTGTTCGAGGTCCGGCTCGCGCCGGGCAAGGTGGTGGTGAAGCGGGGCTCGGTGCCGCCGCGCTTTGTGACCCAGGCGACCCAGATCCTGCACCATGAGCCGGTGCGCGGGCGCATCCTGGGCCTGCGGGACGGCAACGGGGTGAGGCTGGTCTTCTCCCGCTCCATCCCCGAGCCCGTGGCCCAGCGCCTGCGCAACATCTTCCCCTACGGGGATTATCGGGGGCTCTCCCCAAGCCCTGACGGGCGAAAATCACGCTGAGCGGTCGCCGTGGCGACCCTCATTTCCAGACGCCGGGCCCTGTGCCCGGCGTCTGCGTTTTCAGCGTTTCGCCAGGAGGCCCTGTTGCGGTCAGCGCGGCCCTTGCAAGGGCCTGATCGCCTCGACCAGAAAGTCGATGAAGGCGCGGGTCTGGGGTTTGAGGAAGCGGCCGCCACGAAACACTGCGTGGATCTCGTCCTGGCGATCCTCGTAGGGGGAGGCGAGCCACTCTGGCAGCAGCGGCAGCAGGGTGCCCTCGTCGATGCTTTGCTGCACCATCCAGCTCGACAGCAGCAGCACGCCGCACCCCGCGAGGGCGGCGCAGAGCAGGGGCGTGCCCCCGACCGAGGCGAGGTTGCCCTGCACCGCCACCTTCTCGCGCTCCGTGCCCTGCTGGAAGTACCAGTGCTGGCGCTGGCGCCCATGGCCGCGAATGAGGCAGTTGTGGTGGGCCAGCTCGGCGGGATGGGCGGGTTCGCCATGGCGGGCCAGATAGGCGGGGGAGGCGACCAGCAGCGAGCGGTTGGTGAGCAGATGACGAGTGTGCAGGCTGCTGTCGGCGGGCTTGCCGATGCGCACTGCCACGTCCACGTTCTCGGCATCGAGATCCACCATGCGGTTGTCCAGCGCAACCTCCAGGCGCACCCCGGGGTAGCGGGCGAGGAAGTCGGGCAGGCGGGGAGAGAGCCAGGACGCGCCGAAGCTCTCGAACACCGAGACCCGCAGCGGCCCCTCTGGCGCCACCGAGAGGGGTTGCAGGGATTGCACCAGCTGATCCGCCTCCTCCAGCAGGGGCAGGGAGCGGGTGAGAAAATAGGCGCCCTGCTCGGTCAGCACCAGTTGGCGGGTGCTGCGCTTGAAGAGCGGGATCCCGAGCTGCTGCTCCAGGGCGTCGATGGCACGGGTCACGGAGGAGGGGGCCTGGTTGAGGGCGCGGGCGGCACGGGAGAAACTGCCCGATTCCACCACCTGGGCCAGGATGCGGATGCGATCCAGCATGGATTCACCTTTGCGATAAACGCAAAACTGTTGCAGGTTATGACGATATTCTAATCAACAATGAAAAAGTGAACAATCAGCTCACCGCCCCATCCGGGGTCCATCACAGGAGTCTTGCCATGTCACACCGTATCCAGCTCGCCAACCAGGTGCCCGCCGCCGTCTCGGCCATGATGGGCCTTGAGTCCTACCTCGGGGGCACCGACATTCCCCTGTCGCTCAAGGAGCTCATCAAGTTGCGCGCCTCCATGATCAACGGTTGCGCCTACTGCATCGAGATGCACGCCGACGTGGCGATGAAGCACGGGGAGAGCGCCCAGCGTCTGCTGGCGCTGGCCGCCTGGCAGGAGTCGCCGCTGTTCGACGCCCGGGAGCGGGCGGTGCTGGCCCTGACCGACGAGGTGACCCTGATCGCCGACAAGGGGCTCACGGCGCAGACCTATGAGGCGGCGCTGGCCCAACTGGGGGAAACCCTGCTGGCCCAGTGCCTGATGCAGGTGGTCACCATCAACGCCTGGAACCGGATCGCCGTGGCGACCCAGATGGAACACGATCACTCCTGACACCGGACCTCGAGGGAGGGAGAGAAAACGATTGTCAACGGGCCCGCACAAGGGCCCGTTTTGTTACGAAGTGTGCCTTCTGGCGCCAGGGGTTGCGACCGTTGTCGGGGGGCGGGAAGTTAATCATACATTTGTTTGATTAATTATTTTTTTAATCTTCCCCGAAAAATACCCATCCAGATCAAGGTGTGGAAAAATGACCTGTGAGTCGAAAAGGGGCTGTATGGCTCTTTTTTGATCGCAATGGTGGGTTAAAAACAGACCAGATGGATCTTTTTGGTTAATTGGTGGTCACTTTTGGTGGCGCGAGAGATTAACGGAAGATGAATTGCCGCGGTGTAACTTGAATAAATTGGTCATTGTCAAGGGATTAACATCTGATACCGCTTTCCATCACCTTTTGAACATTTTTGGGATTAATTTTTCATGTTGTTCACATGCCGGTCTGATGCAATAAAATGCTGCATTTTTTTATACCAATAAGCCTTCAAAAGATGAGGACATTGCATGAGACTCTTTGATGTGAAGAGGGGCTTGGGCGCTTTGCTGCTGCTCGCGACCGCCAGCTTGCTGAGTGGCTGCGACATGGCACTGATGAGCCCCAAGGGGCAGGTCGGTATGGAGCAGAAGTCACTGATACTCACCGCACTCGGTTTGATGCTGATTGTGGTGGTGCCCGTGATTGTCATGGCGGTGGCGTTCGCCTACAAATACCGGGCGTCCAACACCAGTGCCACCTATGCGCCGGACTGGGCCCACTCCAACAAGATTGAGGCAGTCGTCTGGACTGTACCCGTCATCATCATCGTCATCCTGGCGGTGATCACCTGGAAAACTTCCCACTCCCTCGACCCCTACAAGCCGCTGGAATCGGACGTCAAACCGGTTCAGGTGGATGTCATTTCCCTGGACTGGAAGTGGTTGTTCGTCTATCCAGAGCTGGGCATTGCATCGGTCAACGAACTGGCCTTCCCGGTCAACACCCCGGTCAACTTCCGGGTGACCTCCGACACCGTGATGAACTCCTTCTTCATCCCGCAACTGGGCGGCCAGATCTACGCCATGGCCGGCATGCAGACCAAGCTGCACCTGATTGCCAACGAGGCGGGCGAGTACAAGGGCATCTCCGGCGGTTACAGCGGTGCCGGTTTCTCCGGCATGAAGTTCAAGGCCATCGCGACCCAGGACCAAGCCGGTTTCGACGCCTGGGTAGCCAAGGTGAAGGCCTCTTCCAAGGCCCTGAGCACCATGGATGAGTTCAATGCCCTGGCCAAGAAGAGCGAAAACCACCCGGTGGAGTACTTCGCCAGCGCCGATCCCAAGCTGTTCGTCAACATCATCAACAAGTTCATGGGCGGCATGTCCCATGGTGGTCACGCCACCCCGGCTGCGGGCTCCGCGGATCACGAGGGCATGAACCACGAGGCCATGAACCATGACGCCGCCCCGAAAGCGGGTGCCATGGACCACGAAGGGATGAACCATGAGGCCTTGCAAGAGGACGCCATGGAGAACCAGGCCATGAACCATGACGCCCATGCCGGACACATGGCCATGTCGGCCGACAAGAGTGTGAAAGCAGGATCCGAGGAATAATCGATGTTTGGAAAATTGACACTCGAGGCTATTCCGTACCATGAACCCATCATCATGGTCACGATAGCCGGTATCATTCTGGGGGGCCTGGCCATCGCCGGTCTCATCACTTACTACGGCAAGTGGCAATATCTGTGGAAAGAGTGGCTGACCTCGGTCGACCACAAACGCCTCGGTATCATGTATCTCATTCTGGGCATGGTCATGCTGCTGCGTGGCTTTGCCGACGCCGTGCTGATGCGTGGCCAGCAGGTCATCGCCTCCGGGGGTGGCGAAGGCTACCTGAACGCCCATCACTACGACCAGATTTTCACCGCCCACGGCGTCATCATGATCTTCTTCGTGGCCATGCCGCTGGTGATCGGTCTGATGAACATCGTGGTACCGCTGCAAATCGGTGCCCGTGATGTGGCCTTCCCCTTCCTGAACAACCTGAGCTTCTGGTTCACTGCCGCGGCCGTGGTGCTGATCAACGTCTCCCTCGGGGTCGGTGAATTCGCCCAGACCGGCTGGCTGGCCTATCCGCCCTTGTCGGGGCTGGAGTTCAGTCCCGGGGTCGGGGTCGATTACTGGATATGGAGTCTGCAGATTTCGGGTCTGGGGACCCTGCTGACCGGCGTGAACTTCTTCGCCACCATCATCCGCATGCGTGCCCCTGGCATGACCATGATGCGCCTGCCGGTCTTCACCTGGACCGCCCTGTGTGCCAACATCCTGATCATCGCCTCCTTCCCGATCCTGACCGTCACCATCGCCCTGCTCACCGCAGACCGCTACCTGGGTACCCATTTCTTTACCAATGACATGGGTGGCAACATGATGATGTACATCAACCTGATCTGGGCCTGGGGTCACCCCGAGGTGTACATCCTGGTGCTGCCGGTGTTCGGGATCTTCTCCGAAGTGGTGGCGACCTTCTGCAAGAAGAAGCTGTTCGGTTACACCTCCCTGGTGTGGGCAACCGTAGCGATCACCGTGCTGTCGTTCATCGTCTGGCTGCACCACTTCTTCACCATGGGGTCCGGCGCCAACGTGAATGCCTTCTTCGGCATCACCACCATGATCATCTCCATCCCGACCGGGGTGAAGATCTTCAACTGGCTGTTCACCATGTACCGCGGTCGCATCGAGTTCACCTCGCCCATGCTGTGGACCGTCGGCTTCATCATCACCTTCACCGTGGGTGGCATGACCGGGGTACTGCTCTCCGTGCCGGCCGCCAACTTCGTGCTGCACAACAGCCTGTTCCTCATCGCCCACTTCCACAACGTCATCATCGGCGGCGTGGTGTTCGGCTGCTTCGCCGGTATCACCTACTGGTTCCCGAAAGCGTTCGGCTTCAAGCTGGATGACGTCTGGGGCAAGCGTGCCTTCTGGTGCTGGATCACCGGCTTCTTCGTGGCCTTCATGCCGCTCTACGTGCTGGGCTTCATGGGCATGACCCGTCGTGTCAGCCAGAACATCGATCCCGAGTTCCACGGCTGGCTGGTGGTCGCCGCCTGCGGCGCCGGTCTGATTGCCCTGGGCGTGCTGTGCCAGGTCATCCAGATCGTGGTCAGCATCCGCGACCGCGAGAAGAACCGCGACCTGACCGGCGATCCCTGGGGTGGCCGTACCCTGGAGTGGGCGACGTCCTCTCCGCCGCCGTTCTACAACTTCGCCATCGAGCCGAAGGTCACCGGTCTGGACGCCTTCTGGGAAGCCAAGGCTGACGGCAGCGCTTACAAGAAGCCTGCCCAGTATGCCCCCATCCACATGCCGAAGAACTCCGGTGCCGGTGTCATCATCGCCGCCTTCAGCGTGGTGTTCGGCTTTGCCATGATCTGGCACATCTGGTGGATGGCCATCGCCGGCTTCATCGGCATGATCGCCACCTGGATCATCCACAGCTTCAACGACGATGTGGACTACTACGTACAGGTTGACGAGATCGAGCGCATCGAAGGTCAGCATTTCGACAACATCAACAAGGTGGCTTAATTCCATGGCGACTGACGTACTACATCACTCTCACGGTGCCCATGAGGATGGGCACCACGATGCCGGTGCCACCAAGGTATTCGGTTTCTGGATCTACCTGATGAGTGACTGCATCCTGTTCGCGACCCTGTTCGCGACCTATGCGGTCCTGGTCAACGGCACTGCCGGCGGCCCCACCGGCAAGGACATCTTCGAACTGCCGTTCGTGTTCGCCGAAACCATGCTGCTGCTGCTGAGCTCCATCACCTTCGGGTTCGGCATGCTGGCCATGAACAAGAACAAGGTCGCGGCGGTCAACACCTGGCTGTTCGTCACCTTCCTGCTGGGTGCCGGCTTCATCGCGATGGAAATCTACGAGTTCCATCACCTGATCGTGCACGAGGCGGGCCCGGATCGCAGCGGCTTCCTCTCTGCCTTCTTCACCCTGGTGGGGACCCACGGTATCCACGTGACCAGCGGCCTTGTCTGGATCATCGTGATGATGGTGTCGATCACCAAGAAGGGGCTGACCGAGCGCAACCGCACTCGCCTGATGTGCCTGAGCCTGTTCTGGCACTTCCTCGACGTGGTATGGATCTGCGTCTTCACCGTGGTCTATCTGATGGGGGTCATGTAAATGAGTCATTCCGTTGACAATCACGGCGCCAGCCACGGCAGCGTCAAGTCCTACATGATCGGTTTCGTGCTGTCACTCATCCTGACCGCCGTGCCGTTCTGGATGGTGATGGACGGCTCCGCCTCCCACGCCGTGGTGCTCGGCACCGTGGTGGCCATGGCGGTGGTGCAGATCTTCGTACACCTGGTCTACTTCCTGCACATGAACACCTCCTCCGAGGAGCGCTGGAACCTGGTGGCACTGGTCTTTACCGTGCTCATCATCGCCATCGTGGTCGTGGGTTCCCTGTGGATCATGTACAACCTCAACATCAACATGATGGTTCACTGAGCGGGTTGATGATGATGAAGCAATACCTGCAAGTGACCAAGCCGGGCATCATCTTCGGCAACCTCATCTCGGTTATCGGGGGATTCCTGCTGGCCTCGAAGGGGAGCCTGGATGTGCCCCTGTTCATCCTGACCATGGTGGGGGTGTCACTGGTGGTGGCCTCCGGTTGCGTGTTCAACAACTACATCGACCGGGACATCGACTGCATCATGGAGCGCACCAAGAACCGCGCCCTGGTGCGGGGGCTCATCGCCCCCGGTGTCTCCCTCTGGTATGCGACGGCGCTGGGCGTTGCGGGCATTGCACTGCTCTACTTTGCGGCCAATCCGTTGGCCGCCTTGCTGGCGGTGCTGGGCTTCCTGGTTTATGTGGGGGTCTACAGCCTCTACATGAAGCGCCACTCGGTCTATGGCACCCTGGTCGGCAGCCTCTCCGGCGCCGCGCCGCCGGTCATCGGCTACTGCGCGGTGAGCGGGCAGTTCGACTCGGGGGCCCTGATCCTGCTGGCGATCTTCAGCCTGTGGCAGATGCCGCACTCCTATGCGATCGCCATCTTCCGCTTCAAGGACTACCAGGCTGCCAACATCCCGGTGTTGCCGGTGGTGAAGGGGATCCCGGTGGCCAAGCTCCACATCACCCTCTACATCCTGGCGTTCATGGTGCCGACCCTGATGCTGTTCCTCGGCGGCTACGCCGGTTACAAGTATCTGGTGGTGGCCACCGCGGTGAGCGTCTGGTGGCTGGGGATGGCGCTGTCGGGCTACAAGGCGGCGGTGGACGACTCCCTCTGGGCGCGCAAGCTGTTCATGTTCTCCATCGTCACCATTACTTGCCTGAGCGTGATGATGTCGGTGGACTTCCAGCCGGACGCAGCGCCGGTGCTGGTGAGCATGCTGCCCTGATAGTGTGAACTGCACCCCTGAAATGCATGAAATCCAGAGCCGGGAATCTTCCCGGCTCTGCTATTATGGGCGCCGCCCTGCGAGGGGCATCGCCGATTTTTCGGGGGCGGCCGGGCGCCTGTCACCCCTTTCTTTCTCTCTTCTTTATGACTCATCGAGGCCCTCATGAATGATTTCACCATGACGAGGGGCGAGCGACGCGCGACCTGGGCGCTCGGCTCCGTCTTCTCGCTGCGCATGCTCGGCATGTTTATGGTGCTGCCGGTGCTGACCACCTACGGCATGTCCCTGGCGGGCGCCTCCGAGGCGCTCATCGGGCTTGCCATCGGCATCTACGGCATGACCCAGGCCCTGTTCCAGATCCCCTTCGGCCTGCTCTCCGACAAGGTGGGGCGCAAGCCCCTCATCGTCGGCGGCCTGCTGATGTTTGCCCTTGGCAGCGTCATCGCCGCCCTGAGCGACGCCATCTGGGGGGTCATCGTCGGGCGCGCCCTGCAAGGGAGCGGCGCCATCTCCGCCGCCGTCATGGCGCTCCTGTCGGATCTCACCCGGGAGCAGAATCGCACCAAGGCCATGGCCTTCATCGGGGTGAGCTTTGGCATCACCTTCGCCATCGCCATGGTGACCGGCCCCCTCATCACCCATGCCCTGGGCTTGTCCGGCCTCTTCTGGCTCATCGCCCTGCTGGCCCTGGCCGCCATCGCCATGGTGCTCTGGGTGGTGCCGACCCCGGCGGCCCACCTGCAAAATCGCGAGTCCGCCATGGTGCGAGGCAGCTTTCGTACCGTGCTCACCAACCCTCGCCTGCTCAAGCTCAACCTCGGTATCCTCTGCGTCCACACCCTGCTGATGTCGAGCTTCGTGGCCCTGCCGCCCCTGCTGGAACGTGCGGGCCTGCCCCGTGACAGCCAGTGGCAGGCCTATCTGGTCACCATGCTGATCGCCTTCGTGAGCGTGGTGCCCTTCATCATCTATGCCGAGAAGCACCGCCAGATGAAGCGGGTCTTCATCGGGTGCGTGGTGGTGATGCTGGCCGCCGAGCTGGTGCTCTGGCAGAGCGGCCAGCAGTTGTGGGGTCTGCTCGCCGGGTTGCAGCTCTTCTTCATCGGCTTCAACGTGATGGAGGCGCTGCTGCCGTCTCTCATCAGCAAGGAGTCTCCGCCGGGCTACAAGGGCACCGCCATGGGGGTCTACTCCACCAGTCAGTTCCTCGGGGTCGCCATCGGCGGCAGTCTCGGCGGCCTGCTCTACAGCCTGGGGGGCGGCCCCCTGGTGTTTGGCGGTTGTGCCGCACTGGCCCTCGCCTGGCTCGGGGTGAGCCTCACCATGGCCGAGCCCCCCTATGTGAGCAGCCTGCGCATCGTGCTGCCGGAAGGGGTCGAGGCCACCCCGGCCCTGGAGCAGCGGATCCGCGCCTGCGAGGGGGTAAGCGACGTGCTGCTGGTGCGCGAGGAGCACTCCCTCTACGTGAAGGTGGACAGCAAGCGCCTGACCCGCAGCGATCTGGAGCGGCTGGTCTCGTTGTGATGGCTGGCTGCGCGGGGCGGCGCAGAGCGCGGGCTGATGGGCGGCTGCTATGCTGAGATCCTCACTCACAGGAGGAACCTCTGATGTCATACGTGGACGGATTCGTGCTCGCCGTGCCGACGGCCAACAAGCAGGCCCTGATCGATCATGCGGGGCAGTTTGACCCCATCTTCCTCGAATACGGCGCCACCCGGGTGCTGGAGTGCTGGGGGGACGATGTGCCCCACGGCAAGCAGACCGACTTTTACCGGGCGGTGGCGGCCAGGGAGGATGAAACCGTGGTCTTCTCCTGGGTGGAGTGGCCGAGCAAGGCGGTGCGGGACGACGCCATGGGCAAGATGATGCAGGACCCCAGGATGGACCCCGCCAATCCCCTGCACCAGACCATGCCGTTTGATGGCGCCCGCATGATTTTCGGAGGCTTCAACACCGTGCTGGAGCTCAAGGGCTGAGACCGGCCATCGGGGCTTCACCCTGGTGGCCGGAGCGCAAGGGCCGATAGCAACACCCAGGCCCGTCAGATGATGAAAAAGCCCGCCAGCCGGCGGGCTTTTTGCTGGGCGTTATCTCATGGTCGCTCTCCATGAGGGATGTTCAGCCCGGGCGCCAGAAGGGCTTGTCCCCGAGAATGGTGGCCCTGTGCATCACCCGGCGGGCCGGCAGGTAGTCGGCATTGGCATAGTGCTGGGTCACCCTGTTGTCCCAGATGGCGATGTCGTTCTCCTGCCAGCGCCAGCGCACCTGAAACTCGGGGCGGGTGATGTGCTCGAACAGAAAGCCGAGCAGGGCCTCGCTCTCTTTGGGGGGCAGCCCGGTCAGCCGGGTGGTGAACCCCTCGTTGACGAACAAGGCCTGACGGCCGCTGACCGGATGGGTGCGGATCACCGGGTGGCGCAGGGGCGGGTGACGGGCCACGGCCGCCTGCCAGCGCTGGCGCGCGTCTTCGCTGTCATCATGGCGATGGGCCGGGAAGGACTTGGTGAAGTTATGCTCGGCTTCCAGCCCTGCCAGCAGGGTTTGCAGGGGCGGCGAGAGGGCCGCCAGCGCCGCGATGCCGCTGGCCCAGAGGGTGTCCCCCCCGGTGGGGGGCAACTGCTTGGCCGCCAGAATGGCCAGTGCCGGGGGCGTCTCGATAAAGGTCACGTCGGTGTGCCAGTTGTCGTTGTCCGGCGGATTGTCGTCGTGGGTATCGAGCACGATGATCTCCTCGGCCTCCTCCGTGTGGGGGTAGACGGGGTGGATGTGCAGATCCCCGAAGCGGTTCGCCAGCGCCCGCTGGGCTCGCGGGGTGATGGGCTGGTTGCGAAAGAACAGCACCTGGTATTTGAGCAGGGCGCGATGGAGCTGCTCGAACTGCCCCTGGCTCAGGGGCTCGGCCAGATTGACGCCAGCGATGACGGCGCCGATGTGGGGGCCGAGGGGGGTAATGGTCAACTTGTCGGTCATGGTCTTGCTCCATGTCTGGGGGCGTGAAGGCCCGATACCAATAGGAAAGGGAGGCGAAGAATAGCGGTCAGCCTGTGGCTCATTGTCCTTCTCCATGCCAGGGAGTGAGCTTGCGCTGCAGGGCGCGCAGGCCCAGTTCCAGTACGAAGGCGATCAGGGCGATCACCAGGATGCCCGCCAGCACCACGTCGGTGGCGAGAAACTCGCCAGCGGATTGCACCATGAAGCCCACCCCCCGGGTGGCGGCGATAAGCTCGGCCGCCACCAGGGTGGACCAGCCCACCCCGAGCCCGATGCGCAGCCCGGTCAGGATGTCCGGCAGGGCGCCGGGCAGGATCACGTGCCAGAGCACCTGGGACCGGGATGCGCCCAGCGCCTGTGCTGCCCGCACTCGCACCGCGTTGGCGCTCTGCACCCCCGCCAGGGTCGCCAGGGCCACGGGCGCGAAGATGGCCAGATAGATGAGCAGTACCTTGGAGGTCTCGCCGATGCCAAACCAGATCACCATGAGTGGCAGGTAGGCGAGCGGCGGCACCGGGCGGTAGAGCTCGATGAGGGGATCCAGCACGCCGCGCACTGTGGGGGAGAGCCCCATGGCGATGCCCACCGTGATGCCAAAGAACGCCGCGGCAGCGAGCGCCACCAGGATGCGCCCCAGGCTGGCCCCCAGGTGTTGCCACAGGGTGGCATCCATAAAGCCCGTAGGGCCTGCGATGGTGATGAGCTGTGCCAACACCCGCTGTGGGGGCGGCAGGAACAGGGGGTCGACCCAGCCGAAGTAGGCCACCAGCCACCACAGGGCCAGCAGCACGAGCAGGGTGGCGAGGCTCAGGGTCAGGCGGCGGGACAGGGGCCAGCCCGCTGCCCGTGCGTGGGTGAGATTCCGTTGCCGGGCGAGGGCGAGGGTCATGCGAAGGCCTCCCGCTCTGCGAACACCCGTTCCAGCACGTATTCACGGCGCTCGATGAAGGCCGGATCGGACTTGATGCTGCGGCAGGGCTCCCCGGCGGCGAAGCGGCGACCGAAATCCAGGGTCAGCCGCTCCGTCACCCGCCCGGGAGAGGGGGAGAGCAGCACCAGATCGGTGGCCATGAAGATGGCCTCCTCGATGTCGTGGGTGATGAGCAGCACCTGACGCCGGTGCTCGTGCCACAGGCGCAGCAGCAGAGTCTGCATCTGCTCCCGTGTGAAGGCATCCAGGGCGCCGAAGGGCTCGTCCAGCAGGAGCAGGCGGGGCTGGGTGGCCAGGGCCCGGGCGATGCCGACCCGCTGGCGCTGGCCGCCGGAGAGCTGCCAGATGGCGCGATCGCCGGCCCCCTCCAGCCCCACCTGACGCAGCAGTGCCTGGGCCTGTTCGGTGCGCTCGGCACTGGGTACGCCCGCCAGCTGCAGGCCGAGGGCCACGTTGTCTCGCACGTTGCGCCAGGGCAGCAGCCCCTCGCTCTGGAACACCACGCCGCGCTCGGCGCCGGGGCCGGTGACCGGCTTGCCCTCAAGGCTTATCTGGCCGTGGTGGCAAGGCTCGAAGCCCGCCACCAGGTTGAGGAGGGTCGTTTTGCCCGAGCCCGAGGGCCCCAGCACCACCATCAGCTCCCCCTCGGACAGGGAGAGGTTGATGTTGTCGAGCACCCGCCTGCCGGCGTACTCGGCGGACACATGAGAGAGCTGCAGCATGGTCGTCTCCTTGGATTTACTGGGCCACGGCTTTCACGAAGCGATCGGTCACGAACTGGCGGTAGTCCGAGGCGGCGTTCGCGACCTTGCCCTGGCTCTCGAGGAAGCGGGCGGTGTCGATGATGGTCTGGTTGACGAGGCGCCCGAGCTCGGCGCTCTGGGCCTTCGCATCGAGGTAGGTGTTGCCCTTCACCAGCGCGGGAACGTCCGCCTCGGGAACGCCGCTCAGTTTGGCCAGCTTGGCGAGGTTGTCCGGCTTGGTGAGCCAGCCGTCGGGGTTGGCCAGGTAGTCGCGCTGGGCGGCCAGGGTGCTGTTCACGAAGGCCTGCACCACTTCGGGGTGGGCCTTGGCAAAGTCCTTGCGCACCACCCAGACGTCCAGGGTCGGCGCCCCCCAGTCACCCACCTGGGCGGAGTCGGTCAGCACCTTGCCCTCCTTGGTGAGCTGGTTGAGGGCGGGGGCCCAGACATAGGCGCCGTCGATGTCGCCCCGCTGCCAGGCGGCGATGATGGCCGGTGGTTGCAGGTTGACGATCTGCAGCGTCGCGGGGTCGACGTTCCAGTGCTTGAGGGCCGCCAGCAGGCTGTAGTGAGTGGTGGAGGTATAGGGCACGGCGATGCGCTTGCCCGCGAGATCCTCGGGTTTCGCGAGCCCCTGCTTCACCACCAGGGCCTCGGACTCCCCGAGCTTGGAGGCGAGCAGGAACACCTCGATGGGCAGGTTCTGGCTCGCCGCCACTGCCAGGGGGCTGGAGCCGATGTTGCCTATCTGCACGTCGCCGGAGGCAAGCGCCCGTACCACGCTGGCGCCGCTGTCAAACTTGCGCCAATCCACGGTGGCGCCGCTCTCCCTGGCGAAGCTGTTGTCGGCTTGGGCTACCTTGGCAGGTTCGGCGGAGGTCTGGTAGGCCACGGTGACGTCGAGGGCCTGGGCGGACTGGCCGAGCAGCATGGAGGCCGCGAGCCACAGAGAGATGCCTTTTGCTGTCATGATGCACTTCCTTGTTGGGGGTGTTGGAAGCCACATCTTTATCTGAACATCCCCGGGGGCGAAGGAACGAGAAGGGTGTTCTCATGCCGTTTGGTTCTTAGAAAAAGAACGGTAAATCAATGATCTGATTGAGATATGCCAGAAAGTGGATAGCTTGCTCACCCGCCGTCTATCGGGTGGCTGGCGCAAGGGGCCAAGGGCCAGCCCCCAGGGGCCAGCAGGTGCGTGCAGGGGCCAGCCACCAGGGGGCGCAGTGACTGGCAGGGGGAAGAGAGGAAAAGGCCCCGCCAGGGTGGCGGGGCCGGGGGATCAGCGCTCCACCAGCGGGGCCGAGCGGTAGCTCCACAGGCCGTAGGTACGCAGGGCGTCCCGGTAGATGCCAAGCAGTTCCTCCGGGCTTGCCTTGGCCAGGGCCGAGAGGGGCTTGTCCGGGTAGGCGACGCTGTCGATGCGGATGTTCGCCGGGCCGCTCTGCCAACAGGCGATTTCCAGCAGGGTCTGGCCCCGGCGCACATGGCTCGCCGAGCTCACCAGGGTGGCGAACTCAATCTCGTGGCGGGCGAGGGCATAGCCGCTGTAGAGGGCGTTCTCCACCGTGCTGGTGGCGTAGTTCTCCTCGATGATACGGGAGCGGTCGATGCCCTTTTTCGCCAGCCAGTCCGCCATCAGCTTGCCCTCGGTCTGGCGGTTCTGGGGCACGCCGCCGGTGAGGATGACGAGGGCTGCCGGATCGGCCTGGGCCAGGGCGCGGGTGGTCTCGAGGCGTCCCAGCAGGATCTCGTGCATGGAGCCATCGGGATTGAGGGCATAGCCCAGGGTGACGATGGCGCGGCGCCCCTTCTTCTCGCCCCGTCCCTGACGCTCCTTGAGGGGGGTGGCGACCACCCTGTCCACGGTGGCGAACAGCCGCTGCAAGTCGGCGGCGCGACCGGCATTGAGCTCGCCGACCCGCTTGAGGTAGCCATCGGATTTGGCCTGGTTGCCCTTGAAGCGCTGCCAGGTGGCCAGATAGGTGTTGATGTCCAGATCGTCCGGGGCGGCGGTGAGGGCCTGCTCGAACAGGGCGATGGCCCTGTCCACGTTGCCGTTGTAGATCTGGGCGTTGGCCGCCGAGATGAGCAGATCGGTGCGATAGGGCTCGAGCTGGTGGGCCTCCAGCAGGAGGGTAGTCACCTGCTCCATGTTGCTCGGCATCTTGGCGGTGAAGCCCGCATCGGAGACCCGGGCAGGGGAGTGGAAGATGCGGGCGGCGTCTGCCAGCAGCTGATCCACCACCTGGCGCTTGCTGATGAACTGCTCGTAATTCTGCTCCTTTTGCAGGGAGCGCACCGGGGCGGCCCAGGCATCGGATGAGACAACGAGCGGCAGCGTCAGCAGGCTGGTGAGGGTCAGGGCAATCGCGGTTTTCTTCATCATGGGGCTCCCTGTGGGGTGCGGGGCGCGATGTCGTGGCTCGTCCCCTGAATGCTTTTCCAATAAAAACAGATGCTTGGTTTGCTGCCTACTCTACTCCCTTCCCGATGAAAAAAACGTGAACCGTTCCGGTTATCCCGATGCCCCCCTCAGCGCAGCCCCAGACGTTCCTGCAGGAAGGCCAGCCAGGCCTCCACCTTGGCGGGCAGGTGGCGGCGCTTGGGATAGACGCACCAGATGCCGTGCTCGGGCAGGGCATGGTCTGGCAGGACGGGCACCAGCCGCCCGATGGCGAGATCCCGCGCCACGATGAAGTCCGGCATGTTGCCGATGCCAAGCCCCGCCAGCAGCGCGGTGTGGATGGCATCGCTGTTGTTGACCTCGAAATTGCCCCTGGGGGTGATGGCCACCTCTCCTTCGGGCCCGTGCAGCCGCCACTGGGTGCCGCCGCGAAACAGGGAGTAGAAGAGGCAGTTGTGGCGCTCGAGATCCGCCGGGGTGCGGGGCGTGCCGGCCTGCGCCAGGTAGGCGGGGGCGGCGCACAGGGTGCTGAGACAGGGGGCGAGGCGGCGGGCGACCAGGCTCGAATCCTCCAGCTCGCCGATGCGCACCGCCACGTCGAACCCCTCGGCCACCAGATCCTGCCGGGCGTCGCTCATCTCCAGCTGCAACTGCACCTCGGGGTGAAGGGCGAGAAACTCGGGGACAAGGGGGGCGATGTGGCGCCGGCCATAGACCATGGGCACCGTCACCCGCAGCAGGCCGCGGGGGGCCGATTGCAGGGCGCCGATGGCATCTTCCCCGTCGCTGGCCAGGCGTACTGCATGGCGCACCGTCTCGAAGTAGCGCTCCCCCGCCTCGGTGAGGGTGAGGGAGCGGGTGGTGCGATAGAGGAGCTGGCAGCCGAGGGCCTGCTCGAGCTGGCTCACCTTCTTGCTCAGCACCGACTTGCTGAGACCGAGCTGACGGGCGGCGCCGGAGAAGGTGCCCGACTCCACCACGGCGACGAAGGCGGGGAGCAGGGCGAAGGCTTCCTGGTTCATGTTGTTCTCGATATGGAAACAATGTTGTTCCATGAGGGTAGATTATCCCCAAATCAAAAACAATTTACCCTGCTCGTCAGTTCAACCAAGGAGCAACCCCATGATCCCCCCGCTTGTTGACCGCGGCCCCGGCCGCCCCGCCCTCGGCCAGACACTTGGCCAGACCCTGGGTGCCCTGGCCGCCTTCGCCGCCGGCCTGCTGCTGGCGCTGATGATCGCCCAGAACGGCGCCCTGTCCCGCGCCACCGACCCCTGGCTCGCGAGCTGGCTGGCCCACGGGGTCGGCAGCCTGGTGGCCGGGCTCCTGTGGTGGCTCTCTCCAAGGCCCCCGACGCCGGAGGCGGCCCCGCCCTGGGCCTGGCTCGGCGGTCTGCCGGGGGCGCTCACCGTGGTGCTGGCGGCCCTCTGCCTCAACTCGCCCCTCGGCATGGCGGGCACCCTGGCCCTGCTGCTGCTCGGCCAGCTGCTGTTTGGTGCCCTGTGCGATGGCCTAGGCTGGCTCGGACTGGCTCGCCGCCGCCCCTCTGGGAAGGACGCGCTCGCCGCCCTGCTGGTGCTGGCCGGCGCCCTGCTCATCGTGCTGCATTAGGAGAGACACCATGACCCTCTTGATCCTGCTGGGACTGCTGAACGGCGTGGCGGTGAGCCTGTCGCGCACCCTCAATGGCCGTCTCGCCAGCGCCCGGGGCGCCATGACGGCGTCCCTTGCCAACCACCTGCTCGGCTTCGGGCTGCTCGGCGCCCTGCTCATCCTCAAAGGGGCACCCTGGGAGCGGCTCGCCGGGCTCGATCCCTGGCTGCTGCTCGGCGGGGTGCTGGGGGCGCTGTTCGTCGCCATCAGCAGTTGGGCCATCGGCCGGATCGGCGCCCTGGCCTGCGCCCTGCTCATCGTCACGGGCCAGCTGGCGGGGGGCGCCCTGCTCGATGCCCTGGCCGGACGGCTGGCCGCGAGCGATCTGCTCGGCATCCTGCTGGTGCTGGCGGGGGCTGCGCTGCAACGTTGGCAGGGCGGCAAGTCGCGCTCCCGAGGGTGAGTGGGGCGGTGATGGCCTGGGTAAACCGGCAGGGATGACAAGAGCGTCGCCCTGCCTGGATGCCAAAGGCGGCTCGCCTGCCGGATCACGGCCCTGGCGGAAGGGAAAAAGGCAAAGGAATAGGAGAGAGGAAGAGAGAGGAAGGAATAGGAGAACAAACGAAGCGAGGCCACCCGCGAGCCGGGGCCAGCCCCAAAAGCAGAACACCGGCACTAGGCCGGTGTTCTGAAGTAACAGGGTCGCGCCCCTGCTCGGGGCGTCGCGGCCATACGCAGCTTAGGCGTAGAAGGCCTCGACGGTGCCCTTGACGGTGATCAGCATGGGGTTGCCGTAGCGATCCTTGGCCTTGGGGGAGGGGATCTTCACCCAACCTTCGCTGATGCAGTACTCCTCGACATTGGTGCGCTCCTTGCCGTTCACGCGAATGCCGATCTCGTGCTCGAAACACTCCGCCACATGGTGCGGGCTGCGCGGGTTGGCCGCCAGACGGTCGGGCAGTGCAGGTTTGTTGTCGCTCATGGTCATTACCTGTTGTGGATGCAAAGTGCGCCATTGTAGACAATGGCCCCGCCGGGCTCAAGGCAGCGTCTGCGCAGCCTTGAGAATCTGTGATGAGGTCGGTCAGGAGGCGCGCCAGGCCTTGATCCTGCCATAGGTGGTGCCAGCCAGAGTGACAAGAAACATGACGACATAGCTTAAGAGCGGCGGGTCGAAATAGAGATCCTCCGGCAGGCTGCAAAGATAGAGGAAGGCAACCGCCAGAAGCGGTGTCAACAGAAGCTGGATAAGTGTTCTTGTCATGGGGCGATTCACTTATTGGATGCGAAATATGGATGAGCAGGTGCTTGTCGCGAGCCTTTCGCTGCGTTAATCAGCCATGCCAGTTGGTGTAATTCAACAATGGGTCTGAATCGCCCCTACTTTCCTAGACACCTCAAGAGCCTCAAACTGAGGTCAATCAGGAGGTGTTATGAGCAAGCAGCAACGTTACACGGAAGAATTCAAACTGGCCGCCGTCAAGCAGGTGACTGAGCGCCATTACCCAGTGGCAGAGGTCGCTGAGCGACTTGGTGTTTCCAGCCACAGTCTTTACGCCTGGATCAGGCGCTACAGCCAGCCCGCCGTGCAGCAACAGCATGACTCCAGCCAGCAAGCCGAAATTCGGCGCCTCAAGGCTGAACTGCGCCGCGTCACCGATGAGCGAGATATCTTAAAAAAGGCCGCCGCGTACTTTGCCAAGCTGTCAGGGTAAGGTACGCCTTCATCCGGGTGCACGCGTCCACACATCCCATCCGCCGACTGTGTCGGATGATGAATGTCCACCCGAGCGGTTATTACGCCTGGCAGCACCAGCCTTTATCTGCCCGCGCACTTGAAGACCAACGCCTCCTGGGCCAGATCAAGCAATGTTGGCTAGAAAGCGGGGGCGTCTATGGCTATCGCAAGATCCGGGATGACCTGCGAGAGATGGGCGAGACCTGTGGGAAACACCGGGTGGCGCGATTAATGCGTCATGAAGGTTTGCGTTCACAAACCGGTTATCGTCGCCGTCCCGGTCATTATGGTGGCCGGCCAACGGTGGTTGCACCGAATCATCTTGAACGCCAGTTCGATGTGACTGAGCCAAATAAGGTCTGGGTAACGGACATCACTTATATTCGAACCCATGAAGGCTGGCTCTATCTGGCCGCGGTATTGGATTTGTTTTCACGACAAGTCATTGGTTGGTCAATGGGGCCACGGATCGACCGAGAGTTGGCCATCAGCGCGTTACTGATGGCAGTGTGGCGACGGCGACCCGAGCAGGAAGTGCTGGTTCATTCTGACCAAGGGAGCCAGTTTAGCAGCTATGACTGGCAGGATTTTTTGCGGGAGCACCGGCTCAAGGCCAGCATGAGCAGACGTGGCAATTGCCATGATAACGCGGTGGCGGAGAGTTTCTTCCAACTCCTCAAACGCGAGCGGATCCGACGTAAAACCTATGCAGATCGGGAGGAGGCCCGGCAGGATGTGTTCGATTACATTGAAATGTTTTACAACCCCAAGCGTCGGCACAGTTTCAACAATGGGCTATCGCCAGTAGAGTGTGAAAAGCAATATTTCGAACGGCTCAAAAGTGTCTAGAGAAGCCGGGGCGATTCA